>NZ_JBFACT010000104.1:0-22120 GCF_040640995.1 Amycolatopsis sp. NPDC021455
GCAACCGCTACGACGAGACCGTTCACATTCGCAACCGTCAACGAGCCCTCAGCCCTCGAACTGCAGCCTGAGGTTGACAGAGGATGTCTCATCCGCCCGCCTCCCCGGTCATCACGAGGAACGCGTCGGCGAGCCGGTCCGTGCCGGCCTGCCGCGTGACGTCTTCGGGCGTGCCGGTCATCAGGATCTTGCCCCGGTGGAGGATCAGCACGTGCGTGCACAGCTGCTCCACCTCGTGCAGGGTGTGCGTGCTGAGGACGACGACGGCGCCGCTGCGCCGCGCGACCTCGCGGACCAGGTCGAGGATCCGGGCCTGCCCGGCGGGGTCGAGGCCGAGGGTGGGCTCGTCGAGGAACAGCGCGGCGGGGTCGTTCACCAGCGCGCGGGCGATGCCGAGCCGCTGGCGCATGCCGCGGCTGTAGGACGCGATCCGCGTCCGGGCCCGGTCGGTGAGGCCGACCTCGCCGAGCAGCCGCTCGGCGCGCTCGCCGGCGGTGCGGGCGTCGAGGCCGAACAGCCGTCCGTGGTAGCGGAGGTACTCCCAG
Source organism: Amycolatopsis sp. NPDC021455 (assembly GCF_040640995.1). Taxonomy (NCBI): domain Bacteria; kingdom Bacillati; phylum Actinomycetota; class Actinomycetes; order Pseudonocardiales; family Pseudonocardiaceae; genus Amycolatopsis; species Amycolatopsis sp. NPDC021455. The sequence goes on from NZ_JBFACT010000104.1 coordinate 546, forward strand.
CCGGTCTGCTGTGCCGGGTAGCCCGCGCTCTCGGGCAGCACGCCGACGCGGCGGCGGATTTCGGCGGGTTCGGTCGACGGCACCCCGGCGACCGTGAACGTGCCGCCGGTCGGGGCGAGGATGGTCGTCAGCAGCCGGATCGTGGTGGTCTTCCCGGCGCCGTTCGGGCCGAGGAGCCCTAGGATCTCCCCGGCGTGCGCGGTGAAGCTCAGCCGGTCCACGGCGACGCGCGGACCGTACCGTTTCGTGAGCCGCTCGGCGGCCAGCACGAGTTCCATCCCCCCAGCGCACCACCGCCGGATGTGAGAACGATAAGAGCTACTTCGCGTCGGCGTAGACGTCGACCGGGGCGATGTGCAGCGGGAAGCGCACCGGGCAGGCCGGCCCGAACAGCAGCTTCGCCGCCTCCGTCATCGAGTCCACAATGGACTTCGTGACGGTGTCGGCCAGCTCGGCCGGGGTGTGGACGATGACCTCGTCGTGCTGGAAGAAGACCAGGTGGGCCGGCGCGGGGAGACGTCGGCGCAGCGTCGCCAGCATCACCGCGGTCATGTCGGCCGCGCTCGCCTGGACCACGAAGTTGCGCGTGAACCGGCCCCAGCCGCGCGACGCCCGGCGGGCCTTCAGCTCCCCGGCTTCGTCCGAAGCCAGGCCACCGGTCAACGCCCGCCACGCCGCCGAGGGCGCGGGGGAGGTGCGGCCCAGCCGGGACCGGACCCGTTCGCCGCGCTCACCGGCCTGGGCCGCGCGCTCCACATAGGACACCGCGTCCGGGAACCGCTGCCGCAGCAGGCCCAGCAGCGGCCCCGCCTCGCCGGACGTGCCGCCGTACATCGCCGAGAGCATCGCGATCTTCGCCCGCGCGCGGTCGTCGCGGTCGTCGTCGGCGGCCGGGACCCACCGGGCACCCGAGAACAGCGCCTCGCCCAGCCGCGCGTACAGGTCCGTCGCCGCCGCGACGCCGGCCAGCCGCCGGTCGCCCGACAACGCCGTGAGCACCCGGGGTTCCAGCTGGGCGGCGTCGGCCACCACGAGCTTCCAGCCCGGGTCCGCGCGCACGCACGTCCGCAGCACCTTCGGGATCTGCAGCGCTCCGCCGCCGCGGCTGGCCCACCGCCCGGACACGACACCGCCGACGACGTAGTGCGGCCGGAACCGGCCGTCGGTGACCCACTCCTCGAGCCACGCCCAGCCGTTCGCGGCGAACAGCCGCGACAGCTCCTTGTACTCCAGCAACGGACCGACCGCCGGATGGTCGATGCCCTTGAGGAGGTACTTCCGCGCCGCCGGCACCTCGATCCCCTCGCGGGCCAGCGCCCGGACCACGCTCGGCGGCGAGTCCGGGTTGACCGGCCGTCCGCCGAACGCCTCGCTGATCTTCGCCGCCAGCTCCACCAGGGCCTTCGGCCGCTGCCCGGCCGGCACGCGCGGCCCCAGCCGCGACGCCAGCAGCGCCTCGTGCACGTCGGCCCGCCACGGCAGCCCGTCGGCCGACATCTCCGCCGCGGCCAGCGCGCTCGCCGACTCCGCGGCCAGCAGCAGCCGCAGCCGGTCCGGGTGCTCGGCCGCGGCCACCCGCCGCTCCTGCTCCGCGAGCACGCGCCGCGCGGCCGTCACCACCGGCACGCCCTCCGGCAGCGTCGGCACGCGGGTTTCGAACAGCGTCGGCTGCGCCAGTTCGACGGCCGCCGCGTCCTCGGGCGGTTCCTCGCCGTTCGCCCTGGCCCAGGCCGCCCGCAAGCTCCGCGACTGCCCTTCGAGCCCCTCGTACGCCAGCAGCAGCCCCTCCGCCAGCGCGAGGTCGTGGCAGCGGCGCACCCGCAGCCCGGCCGCCATCAGCACCGGGTACGTCCCTTCCACCGAAGGGAACACCCACCGCGGCTCGTGGTCGGCCTCCAGCTCCCGGGCCAGCGCCACGAAACCCGCCTCGCCAAGCCCTGTCGCCGCCGACGACGGTGTCTCCACGGTGAAGCTCCCGTCCTCCTCCCGTCCCGCGATCACCTGCACGAAGACATCATGCCGACCACCACCGACAAAAAGCGCCGGGTGCGCATCCGGCCGGGTTGGTTTACTCTCCAGTAGCCCCCATACCGCCGGTACGGCGTGGGCTCTGTTCCCGCAGCAACGGAGGTGCCTGGATGAGCCTGGTCGCGCTCGCCACGCAGGTGGCGGACAAGGTGGCCGAGACGGCCCGCAGCGTCGACGTGATGCGGCGGGCGGGCCTGGTCCCCTTCCCCCGGCTCGACGAGGGGGTGCGCTCGCTGGTCGCGCTGCGGAAGTACGGCCCGTTCGCCGGCGCCAACCACATCTCCGCGCGCCGCGACCCGGCCGCCGTCGGCATCGTCGACGAGCTCGGCCCGCTCACCTACAAGCAGCTGGACGACCAGTCGAACGCGCTGGCCAGGGCGTGGTCGGAGCGCGGCATCCGGCCCGGCCAGGTCGTCGCCGCGCTGTGCCGCGACCACCGCGGCCTGGTGCTCACGATGGCCGCGGCGGGCAAGCTCGGCGTCCGCCTGCTGCTGATGAACACCGGGTTCGCGAAGCCGCAGCTGGCCGACGTCGCCCAGCGCGAAGGCGTCACCGCGCTCGTCTACGACCAGGAGTTCACCGGCCTGCTCGACGCGATCCCGGACGGCGTCGACCGCTACCTCGCGTGGGTCGACCCCGGCACCGACCTGGCCGAGCACACCGTCCCGATCCTCGACGAGATCATCGCCAGCACCGACGACCGGCCGTGGCCGGCCCCGGCCAAGCCGGGCGGGTTCGTGCTGCTGACCAGCGGCACCACCGGCACGCCGAAGGGCGCGCCGCGCCCGCACACCTCCGCACTCGCGTCGGCGCAGTTCCTCGACCGGATCCCGCTGCGGTCCAACGAAGCCACCTACATGGGCGCGCCGCTGTTCCACGGCACCGGGCTGTCGCAGTTCATCCTGTCCTTCGCACTCGGCTCGAAGGTCGTGATGCGGCGCAAGTTCCACCCCGAGGAAGCGCTGCGCGGCGTCGCCGAGCACCGGTGCACCGCGCTCGTGCTGGTGCCGACCATGCTGCAGCGCATCGTCGACCTGCCGAAGGAGGTCCGCGAGAAGTACGACACGTCGTCGCTGCGGATCGTCTTCGTCGCCGGCTCGGCGCTGTCGCCGGATCTCGGCAACCGCGCGAACGAGGCGTTCGGCCCGGTCGTGCACAACCTCTACGGCTCGACCGAGGTCGCGGTGGCGACGGTCGCGACGCCGGAGGACTGGGCGAAGGCCCCGGGCACGGTCGGCCGTGCGCCGGTCGGCTGCAAGGTGGCCCTGTACGACGAAAAGGGCCGGAAGATCACCGAGCCGAACGTGACCGGACGCGTGTTCGTCGGCAGCGGCCTCAGCTTCGGCGGCTACACCGACGGCCGCCACAAGGAGATCATCGACGGCCTGCTTTCCAGCGGCGACGTCGGGCACTTCGACGAAGACGGCCTGCTGTTCATCGACGGCCGCGACGACGAGATGATCGTCTCCGGCGGCGAGAACGTGTTCCCGATCGAGGTGGAGAACCTGCTGGTCGAGCGCGAAGACGTACTCGAGGCGGCGGTGATCGGGGTCGAGGACCCGGAGTTCGGGCAGCGGCTCAAGGCGTTCGTCGTGCGGGCCGAGGGCGCTTCGCTGGACGCCGACGAGGTCCGCGACTACGTCAAGGCGAACCTGGCCCGCTACAAGGTGCCGCGGGACGTCGAGTTCCTGGACGAGCTGCCCCGCAACGCAACCGGGAAGGTGCTGCGCACCAAGCTCTCATGAGCCCCGCTGGACGTTGACGATCCGCCAGCGCCCGTCGCGGCATTCGGCCACCACCGTGCAGGCGACGCCGTCGCGGTGCCCGCTCGCGACGCCGACCGCCGGCGTCACCTCCAGCCGCGTCCACCGGAACGCGGCCGACGGCGGCCGGCCGGGCCAGTCCGCCTTGCCGAGCACGCGCCCGGCCGGGCCGTCGCCGCGGAAGCCGTCGGCCAGCAGCGGCGCCAGCGCGCCGGTGTCGCCGCCCGCGTCGGCGTCCCGCCAGCGGGCCAGCAGCTCTTCGAACGTCTCCACGGTTTCGAAGGTCGCAGGCGGCGAGTAGCCGAACATCGGCCACCTGGCCGAGATCCGCTGGCAGACTGGCCGGGCCATGACTGAGACGAAACTCCTCCCGGCGGGCACGGTCACGATCCTGTGCGCCGGCGACGCCGCCCCGGCCGTCTTCGCGACGCCCGAAGAGGCCCTCGCGACGCTGACCGGCGGCCCGGCGGCCGTCCACACCGGCGAAGTGCTGCTCCGCGACGACGGCACGCCCGCCGGACCCGCCGTCCGCCGCTGCGAGCACCTGCGCGCGCTGGCGGACGAGGGCCGGATCCTCGTGTCGGCGCGCACGGCGGCGGCCCTCGGGGACGCCGTCACGCTGCACGACCTCGGCGTCCACCGCCTGCCGGACCTCACCGCGCCGGAGCGCGTCTACGAACTCGGCGAGACACCCGATCCGCGCCCGCTGCGCTCGCTCGACGCGGTCCCGAACAACCTGCCCGTGCAGCTGACCGGGTTCGTCGGCCGCGAGACCGAAGTAGCGGACGTCCGGCGTCGGCTCGCCGAGACACGGCTCGTCACCCTCGCCGGTCCAGGCGGTAGCGGCAAGACACGGCTGGCCGCGCAGGTGGCCGCCACCGACGCGTGGCCCGGTGGCGTGTGGTGGGTGGAGCTGGACGCCGTCACCGCGCACGCGGAGGTCGCCGAGTTGGTCGCCGCGACGCTCGGCGTGCCGGTGGAGCCGCACGTGGGCGCCGCCCGCTCGGTCGCGACCGAACTGCGTGACCGGCGCGTGCTGCTCTGCCTCGACAACTGCGAGCAGGTGCTCGACGGCGTCGCCGACGTCGCCGTCGAACTGCTGCGGTCGTGTCCCGAGGTGGCGGTCCTGACGACCAGCCGGGAACCCCTGGGCGTGCCGGGGGAGACGGTGTGGCGGGTGCCGCCGCTGGGCGTCGAGGAAGCGGTCGCGTTGTTCGTCGAGCGTGCGGGCGCGGTCCGGCCACTGTTCACTTTGGACGCCTCCAGCGCGACCGCCGTCCGGTCGATCTGCACGCGGCTCGACGGCATCCCCCTGGCCGTCGAACTCGCCGCGGCTTGGCTGGGAACCCTGGCGCCGCACCAGATCGACGCCGGCCTCGACGACCGGTTCGCCCTGCTCACCCGCGGCCCGCGCGGGGTGCCGGCACGGCAGCGGACCCTCGAAGGTTCCATCGCGTGGAGCCACGACCAGCTCGACGAACCGGACCGCGCGGTGTTCCGGCGGCTCGCGGTGTTCGCCGGCGGGTTCACCCTCGACGCCGCGGGCGGCCCGGCCGTGCTGCCCGCGCTCGGCCGGCTCGTCGACAAGTCCTTGGTGCTGGCCGAAGACGGCCGTTACCGGCTGCTGGAGACGCTGCGCGAGTACGCGGCCGCCCGGCTGGCCGAGGCGGGCGAGACGGACGCGGCGCGTGATCGTCACCTCGACCACTACCTCGCGCTGGCCGAGGCGGCTGAGCCCGAGCTGGACCGGGACAAGGATGCCTGGCGGGCGCGGATGGAGCCCGAGCGCGACAACTTGCGCGTGGCCCTGGAATGGGGGCTCACGCGGGAAGACGCCACGCGCGGCCGCCGCCTCGCCGCCGCCGTCGCATGGCTGTGGAACTTGCGCGGCCGCGGCCACGAGGGCCTGGCGCACCTGAAACGCGCCGTCGCGCGGTGCCCGGACGACCGGACGGTCCTGCAAGCCCGGCTGCTGACCGGCATGGGGCTGGTCGCGGACACGACGGCGCCGTTCGACCTCGAAGCCGCGCGGCAGGGCCTGGACCTCGCCACCGAGCTCGGCGAAGCCGGCCTTCGCGCGCGATGCCTTTCGCTGACCGGCCTCGGTCACCTCTACACGGACCTCGACACGGCTTGGGACGTCGCCGTCGAAGCCGAGAAGGTCGCCGTAGACGCCGGAGACGGCTTCGCGCGCGACAGTGCGTTGATGCTGCGCGGGATCGTCCAATTCGTCCGCGACCGCCACGACGAAGCCGTGCCCCTGCTCACCGAAGCAGGCGAAGGACTCCTGCGCCGCGGAGACCGCGGGCTCGCCTCCACCGTCCTCAGTGTCCGGTCGATGATCGCGCTCGCCGCGGCGGACCTGCCACGGGCGCGGGAACTGGCCGAGCAGGCCGTCGACGTCGCCGCACCGCTCGGGGACTTCCACCGGGTCAACACGACGCTGTGCCAGCTCGCGCTGGTGCACTGCCTGGCCGGGGACGTCGAGGCCGGGTTCCGCGTGATGGAGCCGTTCCTCCGGCTGGTCGAAACCGCCGGCGACGTCTTCGTGCCGGGCATGGCCCGGGTCATGGGCGAGCTGCACTGGCGACGCGGCGAGTTCGAAGCGGCGCTGGGCTGGTTCGAACGCGAAGCCGTTCCGGGGACGTACATGGCGTCGCAGGGACTGGCCGAACGCGGGGCCGTGCTGCGTGCGCTCGGCCGGACCGAGGAGGCCGCCGAAGTGCTCACCACCGCCGTGGAGCTCACCCGCCGCTGGTCGCTGCCGTCACCCCTGGCCGGCGTGCTGGAGCAGCAGGGGCACCTGGCGGAGCCGGAGCAGGCCACCGAGCTGCAGCACGAAGCGCTGGCGCTGCGCGTCGACCACGGCCTGCGCCTGGGCGTCCTGGCCAGTCTCGACGCGCTGACGACGTTGCTCGCGCGCACCGGCCGCGCGGCCGACGCCGCCCGCGTGCTCGTCTCGGCGTCCCAGGCCCGGGCCGAACTGGGGTTCCCGCGGCGTCCGGTCGAGCAGGCCGAGCTGGACACCCTCGGGCTCGCGACGGACGAGCCGCCGATGCGCCTCGACGACGTCGTCGCGTTCGTCCGCCGCACGCGCGGGGCCCGCGGCCGCCCGTCGAGCGGCTGGGGGAGCCTGACACCGACCGAGCTGGAGGTCGTGAAGCTGGCGGCGGAGGGCTGCACGAACCCCGAGATCGGCACTCGCCTGTTCATGAGCCGCGGCACGGTGAAGACGCATCTGGCGCACGTCTACGCCAAGCTGGGCATCGCGAACCGCACCGAGCTGGCCACGCTGGCCGCGACGCACCTGAGCTGAGGCCCAAGCGCCCCAATGTGGCGTTGGTTGCGTCTGACGCACCGAACGCCACATTGGGTGCGTTGGACGCACCGAATGCCACATTGGGGCGCTTGGCGGGCTCAGTCCCAGTCGATGCCGAAGACGCCGGGGCCGAAGTCCAGCGCCACCGCGTGGACGCCGTCGGCGCCGTCGAGCTTGAGGGGGCGCCGGGCGAGCGTGCCGGTCGTGCCGTGGCGGGCGTACTGCCAGCAGTTGCCGGGCGCGGTGCCCGGCGCGAACCGGACCTCCAGGAGGTACTCCGGCACCGGGCGGCGGAACTCGCGGTAGTGGGTGTTGCGGCACTCCGGGTACGGCGGCCCGCTGTTGGTCAGCGTGTACTCGATCAGGTGCGTCTCGCCCCGGTTGATCGGCCGGCCGAAGAGCAGCTCGGCGACGATGAGGCCGTGGGCTTCGTCGACCTCCGCGCGGCCGACGGTGCAGTTGCGCACGGCGTGCAGTTCCGGCGGGCCCGCCGCCGGGTCGTCCTGGGTGTAGATGAGCAGCCAGCGGTCCTGGCCGTCCGCGGCCGCCTGGAACACCGCCCGGGCGGTGACCGCGCGCTGGCCGCCGTCTTCGGCGATCTCGCACAGGTCGTGCAGCCCGACCAGCTTCAGCGGGTGCGGGCGCTCCAGCGCCTGCGGCGCGCCGACCTTGTCCAGCAGTGGCTGCAGCACTTCGCGCGGGAACGCCATCGGCTCGCGGGTGTGCCGTTTCCCGGCGCCGCCGCGCGGCCGGGGTGGCGGCAGCAGCCCGAGCAGGGCACCGGCGGGGATGTCGAGGATGTCTTCGAGCGTGCGCACGGCCGACAGCGAACTCTGGCGCTCCGGCTGCCGTTTCCCGGACTGCCAGTAGCTGAGGGCCGTGACGCTGACGACGACGCCGCGGGCCCGCAGCCGCGCCTGGATCCGGTCGAGCGACAGCCCGCTGGTGGCGATGGCCGCCCGCAGCTGAGTGGCGAACGCGGTGCGCTCACCGTCCTGACCGCCCGTGCTGCCCGCCATTGCCGATCCGACCCGCCCCGTGCCGTCCCCCTGGATCTCCGACACGGAGCACGTTAGCAGGATTCCCCGTACCGTCCGCGCCCGTCTTCACCAGCACCGCCACTCGGGCGAACGGGCTAGTACTGGCAACTGTGAACCATTGCCCCGGCCTGGGCGGGCACGCTTACATGACTTGCCTGCGCCGGTGGCTCCGCCTCCCCCTCACGGCCCACCCGGGCGCAGGCGTGACCGGCCGCGAGAGCGGTTCCGGCTCCGGCTGACCCGGCCGCGTTGTGCGACCGGCCGAGGTGGCCGCGCGAAGACCGGTGGCCCGGCGACGCCCCCAGCGCCGGGCCACCGGTCTTGTTACCACCGGGTAGCATCCCGGGCATGGTCCTCCGGCAGAACATCCTGATCACCGGCGCGAGCAGCGGGCTGGGCGAGGGCATGGCCCGCCAGTTCGCGGCGAAGGGGCGCAACCTCGCGCTGTGCGCACGGCGCACCGAGCGGCTCGAAAAACTGGCCGCCGAGCTGACCGCGGCGCACCCGGGGATCAAGGTCGTCACCCGCACTCTCGACGTCACCGACCACGACCGCGTGGTCACCGTCTTCGAGGAGTTCCGCGCCGAACTCGGCTCCCTCGATCGGGTGATTGTGAACGCCGGGCTCGGGAAGGGGCAGCCCGTCGGCACGGGCCGGTTCGACGCCAACCGGGAGACCCTCCAAGTCAACTTCGTCGCGGCCGCGGCCCAGATCGAAGCCGCCGCCGCGATCTTCCGCGAACAGGGCGGCGGCCACCTGGCGGTCGTCTCCTCGTTCACCGCGCTCCGCGGCTTCCCGGGCAACCTCACCGCGTACGCCGCTTCGAAGGTGGGAATCTCGGCGTACGTCGACGGCACCCGGATCGAGCTGAAGCCCAAGGGCATCGCCGTCACCGACGTCCGGCCCGGCTACATCGAGTCCGAGATGAACGACCGGATGGGCCGGAACCCGTTGCTGGCCAAGGCCGAGCACGGCGCCCGGGCGCTGGCCAAGGCGATCGAGGCCGAGCCGGCGCGCGCCTACGTCCCGCCGTGGCCGTGGGTGCCGCTGAGTGTCGTCATGCGCCTGCTGCCGGGCTCGGTCCTGCGGAAGGTCGCGTGAACAGCCCGGTCGAGGTCCGCGCGGAGGACGCCTTCGACGCCGCCGCGGTGCACGCCTGGCTGAGCGGGAAGGTCGAGGGCCTCGGGGACGAACCGCCGCTCGTCCGGCAGTTCGCGGGCGGCGCGTCGAACCTGACCTACCAGCTGACCTACCCGGACCGGGAGCTGATCCTGCGCCGCCCGCCCGCCGGGCACAAGGCCGCGTCGGCGCACGACATGCGGCGCGAGTACCGCGTCCAGCACGCGCTGAAGCCGGTGTTCCCGTACGTGCCGCGGATGGTGGCGTTCGGTGACGACGAAAGCGTGCTCGGCGGCGACTTCTACGTCATGGAGAAGCTCGACGGCCTGATCCTGCGCGGCGACCTGCCCGCGGGGATGACGCTGACGCCGGAGCGGGCGCGGGAGCTGTCCGGCAAGGTCGTCGACCGGCTCGTGGACCTGCACGCCGTCGACGTCGAGAAGGCCGGGCTCGCCGATCTCGGCAAGGGCGCGGGGTACGTCGAGCGGCAGATCCGCGGCTGGTCGGAGCGGTACGTCGCGGCGCGCACGGACAACGTCGGCGACTTCGCCGAAGTGCGCGCGTGGCTGGCGTCGAACCGGCCCGGCGAGGTGAAGATCTGCCTGATCCACAACGACTACCGCCTCGACAACCTGGTGCTGGACGGCCCGGAGACGCTGAACATCACCGGCGTGCTCGACTGGGAGATGGCCACGCTCGGCGACCCGCTGATGGAGCTCGGCAGCATGCTGGCCTACTGGGTGCAGGCCGGCGACGACGACGTGATGCACACGAGCCGGCGGCAGCCGACGCACCTGCCCGGCATGTTCACCCGCGAGGAGTTCGTCGCGCGGTACGCGGAGAAGACCGGGCTGTCCGTGGGGGACTGGCGGTTCTACGAGGTCTACGGCCTGTTCAGGCTCGCGGCCGTGCTGCAGCAGCTGTACCGGCGCTACCACGACGGCGCCACCCGCAACCCGGCGTTCAAGGACTTCTGGCAGTTCGTCGGCTACCTCGACTGGCGTTGCCGGGAGATCATCGCGAAGGGAAGTGTGTAGTGGGCGCGATCTACCTGGTCCGGCACGGACAGGCGTCGTTCGGCGCGTCCGACTACGACGCGCTGTCGCCGCGCGGCTTCGAACAGTCCACTGTGGTCGGTGCGGAACTGCTGCGGCGCAATGTTTCCTTCAGTCAGATCCGGTCGGGTTCGCTGGCGAGGCAGCGCGACACCGCGGCGACGGCGCTGAAGGTGCTCGGCACCGACGTCCCGGTGGTCGAGGACCCGCGCTGGAACGAGTACGACCACGTCGACATCGCGCTGCACCACGCCGGCGGGGCGCCGCAGGAGGATTCCCGGGCGTACCAAGGGCTGCTGGACGCGGCGCTGACCGCGTGGGTCGAGGCCGGTTCCGAGGGCCCGTGCGCCGAGACGTGGCCGGCGTTCCTCGCGCGCTGCCGGGCGGCGCTGGCCGACCTGGTCGCGTCGCTGGGCAAGGGCGAGCACGCGGTCGTGTTCACCTCCGGCGGCGTGATCGCCACGGTCTGCGGCGCCCTGCTGGGGACGCCCGAAGCCGGGCTGCTCAAGCTCAACCGCGTCACGGTCAACGGCGGCATCACGAAGCTGGTGTCCGGCCGCGGCGGGGTCACGATGCTGTCGTTCAACGAGCACCCGCACTTCGAGGCGGACGCGGCTTCGTTGCTCACCTATCGCTAGGAGGCGCCCGATGCGGTTCGGCGAGGTCACGCTGTACCCGGTGAACGGCCACGGCCCGGAGGACGTCGTGGTCGACGGCGAAGGCCGGATCTACACCGGCGTCGACGACGGCCGGATCTTGCGCCTGTCCCCGGACGGACGGCACATCGACGTCGTCGCCGACACGGGCGGCCGCCCGCTGGGGCTGGAGCTGTACGGCGACGACGAGCTGCTGATCTGCGACGCGCGGGCCGGGCTGCTGGTGGTGCCGCGCTCGGGTGGGACGCCGTCGGTGCTCGCCACGTCGGCCCTGGGTCTGGACTTCGTGTTCTGCAACAACGCGGCGGTGGCTCTTGACGGCACGATCTACTTCACGGACTCCTCCCGCCGCTTCGGCATCGACAACTGGCGCGACGACCTGATCGAGCAGACGGCGGGCGGCCGCCTGCTCCGGCGCTCCCCGGACGGCTCGATCGACCTGCTGCTCGACGGCCTCCAGTTCGCGAACGGCGTCGCGCTGGCCCCGGACGAGTCGTTCGTGGCGGTGGCGGAGACGGGCGCGTGCCGGGTTTCGCGGGTGTGGCTGCGTGATGGCCGTTCCGACGTCTTCGTCGACGGCCTGTGGGGCTTCCCGGACAACATCTCGACCGGAACGGACGGGCTTATCTGGATCACGCAGGCGTCGCCGCGCGTGGCGGCCCTGGACGTGGCGCGCCGCCTCCCGGCCTTCCTGCGAGCGGGGATCCGCGCGCTCCCGACGTCGCTGCAGCCCCGCCCAGGCCGCGAGGTCGGCGTGCTGGGCGTCGCGGCGGACGGCAAGGTCGAGCGCGAGCTGCGCGGCGAGATCCCCGGGTTCCACATGCTCGTGGGCGTGCGCGAGTGGCGGGGAAAGCTGTATTTCGGCTCGTTGGAGGAGTCGGCGATCGCGGTGACACCTACCATCGGGTGATGCTGAGCAACGTCCGGATCGAAGCACGCATCCCCACCCAGGACCTGACCCGCGCCCGGCGCTGGTACGCGGAAAAGCTCGGCCTCGAGGCGGTCGAGGAGCGCAGAAGCGGCCTGCGCTACGAAGGCGCGTCAGGAGTCTTCTGCCTGTACGCCTCGTCCGGGAGATCGGACGGCTCGTTCACCCAGGTCGCGTTCTACGTGGACGACCTGGAAGCGACGGTAGCGGTGCTGCGCGAGCGCGGCGTGGTGTTCGAGGAGTACGAGGGCATGCGCGGCGGCATCCTGGAGATCGACGGCAACTACCCGAGCAAGGGCAGCGGCGAGCGGGCCGCGTGGTTCCGCGACAGCGAGGGCAACCTCATCGGCCTCGCCGAAGTGGTGCCCTGACGCGCTACCACGGCACGGTTTCGCCGTGCCGGTCCAGGAATCGCAGCCCCGGAGTACCCGCGTGCGCTTCGAGGACGTCCACGACCATCGGGATCGTCTCCCCGGGGTCGAGGGGAGCGTCCGGGCCGCCGAGGTGGGTGCGGTTGTGGCCGGGATCGATGAGCAGCTTGGTGTGGCCGTCGCCGGCGTGCCGGGTCGCGTAGCTGCGCATCAGCTGGTTGAGCGCCGCCTTGCTCGCCTTGTAAAGCTCGTAGCCGTCTTCGGTGTTGCGCGTGATGCTGCCCTGCTCGGACGACATCACCGCGACCGTGCCGCCGGGCACTACCAGCCCGCGAAGGGCTTCGAGAGCGCGTAGCGGGCTCAACGCGTTGGTGATCATCACTTCGGTGAACATCTCCGTCGGGACCTGGTCGATCGGCAGGTTCCCGCGGTCGATCGCGGCGTTGACGAAGAGCAGGCCGAGCCGGTGTCCGGCCAGGCGCTCGCGCAACGCGGCCAGCTGCTCGGGGCTGGTCATTTCCAGCTGCTCGGTCGTCAGCCCTTCCGGGGACGCGCCGTCGCGGGTCGTGGCGATGACCTGCCAGTCACGCCGCGCGAGTTCGCGGGCGAGGACGAGTCCCAGTCCGCGTGAGGCGCCGATGACGAGAGCTTCGGGCACAGGGACTCCTCGGTTGCATAGACGAGACGTTGCGTCTAGACAGTAGCACGGTATCGTCCCGGCATGCCCGCCGCGAATCCTCCTCGGGCCCGCTCCGGCAACCGCCGTGACGAGGCCGCCCGCCTGGCGGTGCTCCACGCCGCGGACGACCTGCTCGCCGAGCAAGGCTTCGCCGCGCTGACCGTGGAGGCGATCGCGCGGCAGGCGGGCGTCGCCAAGCAGACGATCTACCGCTGGTGGCCGTCGAAGGTCGAGATCCTCCTCGACACGCTCGTCGAAGACAGCGCCGAGGACGTGCCGATTCCGGATTCGCCCACGGCGGACGGCATCCGCGACTACCTGCGCGGCTTCACCCGGTTCTTGTCCCACGACCCGGCGGGCAAAGTCCTGCTCGCGCTGCTCGCCCAGGCCGAGCACGATCCCGGGGCGGCCGTGGGTTTCCAGGAGCGCTACCTCAGGCCACGGCGTGAGCGGGAACGCGAGTTGATCGCGCGGGCGACCGAGGCGGGCGAGATCTCACCCCGGCTCGGCCCGGACGCCGCGATGGACGCTCTGCTGGGGCCGATCGTCTACGGCGCGCTCACCGGAGTGGAGTTCTCCCCGGAATCGGTGGACACGCTTTTCGAAGCGCTGCTCAGGCCCTGCACCCGAGACGGGTGAGCCGGGCGGCTCAGCGTCCCGTCCAGCGAGGCTCCCGCCCCGCCGTCCAGGCCGCGTAGAACTCCTTGTGGTCCTTCGCCGTCATCAGCAACGCCTGCGTGATCGCCTCGAGTTCGATCGCGCTGCCCAGATCCATATCCAGCTCACGAGTCAGCAGCACCTTCGTCGTCGCATACGCGAGCGCCGGACCATCAGCCAGCCGCCGTGCCAAAGCCGCGGCGGCACCAGGCAGCTCCGAGTCGGGAACCACCTGCGAAGCCAACCCGATCTCAGCCGCCCGTGAAGCCGACACCTTGTCGCCCAAAATCAACAGCTCCGTAGCCCGGCCCAAGCCCACCAGCCGAGGCAACAGATACGCCGACCCCATGTCCGCCCCGGACAACCCCACCTTCGTGAACAGGAACGCGAACTTCGCCGACTCCGCCAGCAGCCGGAAGTCGCTGGCCAGTGCGATCACCGAGCCCGCGCCCGCCGCGACGCCGTTGACCGCCGCGATCACCGGCAGCGGGCACTCGCGCAGCGCCTTCACCACCGCGCCGGTCATGCGCGTGAACTCCAGCAGCTGCGCCGTCTCGAACTTCTGCAGCTCGCCGATGATCTCCTCGACGTCGCCGCCCGAGCAGAACCCGCGTCCCTCGCCCGTGATCACCAGTACCCGGACGTCCTCGTGCTGCGGCAGCTCCACCACCAGGTCCCGCAGGTCCGCGTACACGTCGAATGTCAGCGCATTGAGCTTCGAAGGGCGCGTGAACGTCACCGTCGCCACCCCGTCGGAGACCTCGAAGCCGAAGTGCTCCCACTCCTTCGTCAGCGGTGCGGTCGCGCGGAACGGGCTCATGACTGGATTCCTCCGCCGTCGAGTACGAGGGTCTGGCCGTTGATCGCGGCGGCTTCCGGAGCCGCCAAAAAGGACACCGCGAACGCCACCTCGGACGGCTCCAGCAGCCGGCCGAGCGGGGACGCCGCCGCCAGTGCCGCTTCCGCTTCCGAAGCGGAACGCCCCGATCGCGAGACGATCCGCTCCACCGAGGTCGCCGTCATGTCGGTGCGGACGAACGCCGGGCACACCGCGTTCGCCGTGACGCCCGTGCCGGCCAGCTCCGCCGCCACCGCGCGCATGAACCCCACCGCCGCGTGCTTCGACGCCGTGTACCCGGCCGTGTAGCGGTAGCCGACGTGCGAGGCCGTCGACGCCACCGTGACGATCCGGCCGCTGTCGCGCGAGCGCATTCCGTCGAGGACCGCGCGCGTGCACAGGAACGCGCCCGTCGCGTTCACCTCGAACTGCCCGCGCCAGTCGGCCAGCGATGTCCGCGAAACCGGGGCACTCGAAGAGATTCCGGCGTTGTTGACCAGCACGTCCACCGGCCCCGCCGACGCGAAATACGCGGCCACCGCTTCTTCGGAGGTGACGTCGCATTCGGCCCGGCCCGGCGCGAGCACCGTGTCACCCGCCGCGCGGAATCGGTCGGCGATCGCCGCGCCGATGCCGCGGGTGCCGCCGGTGACCACGACCAGGCGGCTCACGGGCGGCCCGCCAGGGCACGCCGGTCGAGCTTTCCGTTGGCCGTGCGGGGGAGCTCCGGCATGAAGACCACCTCGCGGGGGTACTTGTGCTTGGCCAGGTGGGCTTTCGCGTGGGCTTTCAGCTCCTCCGCCGACACCTCGGCCCGCACCACGACGTACGCGCGCGGCACGACCAGGCCGTCGACCTCGTGCCCGACCACCGCGCAGTCGACCACGGCGGCGTGGCCGAGCAGGCAGTCCTCGATCTCGCCGGGCGCGACGAACACGCCGCCGACCTTGAGCAGCGCGTCGGCCCGGCCGTGGTGGCGGAAGGACCCGTCCGGATCGCGGCTGAAGAGGTCGCCGGAGGTGAGCGTGTCGCCGTCGAACGTCCGCGCGGACTTCTCCGGGTCGCCGAAGTACTCCAGCGCGATCGTCGGCCCGGTGACCCGCAGCGGCCCGATTTCCCCGTCCGGCAACGGAGTTCCGAGCTCGTCGACGACCTGGGCGGTGTAGCCGGGAACGGGCGTGCCGAGCGTGCCGATCCGCGCGGCGCCCGGCCGGTTCGACAGGTAGATGTGGTACGCCTCGGACGAGCCGATCCCGTCGGCCACCGGCACGCCGAACGCCGCGTCCCACTTCCGGTGCAGCTCCGAGGGCAGTGCTTCGCCCGCCGACGTGGTCATCCGCAGGCAGCTCAGGTCCTGCTCGGCCGCGGCCGGGTGGGCGACCATCGCGCTCATCATGGTCGGCACGTTGACCAGCACGGTCGGCCGGTGGCGGGCGATCAGCTCGAAGATCAGGTCCGCGGTGCTGCGCTCGGGGAACGCGATCCCGGCGGCGCCGACGCCGAACGGGAACAGCGCCACCAGATCACGCGCGTAGCCGAAGAACAGCTTCGGCACGGCGAGGATCCGGTCGTCCTCGCGCAGCCCGAGCACCTGGACGGCGTACCGCTCGAAGCTCTCCAGCGGACTGCGCAAGGGATGCACGCACGCCTTGGGTGCGCCGGTGCTGCCGGTGGTGAACTTCCAGATCCCGACGTCGTCCAAAGTGGTCGGTGCCGCTTCCAGGGTGTCCGGCGCCGCGTCGACGAGTGTCCGGTATGGACGCTCACCGGGCAGCAGCTCGTCGGAAGGGACGCCGGTGACCAGCAAGTTCCGGGCACCCGCTTCGCGCAACGCGGGCAGCGTGACGGCGTCGGCGAGCACCACGACGGCTTCGGTGTAGCCGAGGTAGTACGCGTAGTCCTTGGGTTGCAGGAACGGGTAGACCTCGGCGGTGACCGCGCCGATCTTCTGCGCGCCGTACCAGGCCGCGACGAACTCGTCGCCGTCGCTCAGCGCCAGCAGCACCCGCTGTCCTTTTCGGACACCCGCGTCGAGCAGCACGTTGCCGGCCCGGTTCGCCGAGGCCGCGAGCGACGCGTAGCTGATCGAACGGTCCCCGACGTACAGCGCGGTCCGGTCACCTCGTCCGGAAGCCACGTGCCGGTCGAGGAAGTGCGTGGCGAGGTTGAACGGCTCACTCACGGGCCAGCTCCCGGATGGCTTCCACCAGCAGATCGGTCAACGTCGAAAACGTCTCTTCACCCTCGGAAGCGGTCGCCTCGGCGGGCTCGCCGCAGTAGGCGTCCGACATCCCCATGGCCCGGAAACCGCCGTCCGAAGGCGCCGAAGCCAGGCTGACCGGCACGTGCGGCAATGTCCGCATCAGCGGCTGGTCGACCAGCTCGGGCCGGTCGGCGAGGACCAGCGACGTCTCGTACCGCCCGGCGTGGCACTCACCGGACCGGAACTCCTCGGTCAGCCGCTGCGCGTGCCGCCGCCGGACCAGGTCGAGCAGGGCGACGCGGCCGTCGTAGGCGAAGTTCAGCGTCTCCACCGCGCGCCGCAGCGTGACCAGGTGCGCGGGCTCGAAGTGGTTGTTGACCAGCAGGATCCGCCGGAGCCGCTGGCCGATCAGCGCCGCGCCGATGTCGACGAGCAGCGAGTGCAGCGTCTCCTCGCCGATGTGGACGCCGCCGGCGAACCCGGCCGCGAACCGCGTCACGCCGTAGGGCACCTCGGGCAGGACCAGCACGTGGACGTCCTCGTCCGCGGCCAAGCGTGAAGCCGCGCGCTCGCACATCCCGCGCGAGATCAGCGGGTCCGTGCCCAGCGGCGCGTGCGGGCCGTGCGGCTCGATCGCGCCCAGCGGGAGCAGCAGCACCGGGACGCGGGGGCCGTCCACCAGGGCGGCCACCTGCGGCGAGCTGAGGTCCGCGAAGTACGTCACGCAAATCAAGCTACACCGCAGCGGCCTGAGGTGTATAGAGTTGCGTGCATGCCCGCCGACGCTTTCGAAGCCAGCCCCCAGGAGCTGGTCGTGACGTTGCTGGGCAGCTACGTGCACCCGCGCGAGACCCGCCGGGTGTGGTCGGGCGGCCTGGTCGCGGTGCTCGCCGAGCTGGGCTTCTCCGACGGCGCCGCCCGCATCGCGCTCACCCGCCTGGTGCGCCGCGGCCTGCTGCAGCGCCACCGCGAAGGCCGGACCGTGCACTACTCGCTGACCCGGCGCACCATCGCCCTGCTCGCCGACGGCGACCACCGGATCTTCTCCCTCGGCCGCCGCGAGCGCGCCGCCGGCGAGTGGACCGTGCTGTGGCAGAGCATCCCGGAGAGCCGCCGGCAGGCCAGGGAACGCCTGGTCAGGCGGCTGCGGTTCCTCGGGTTCGGGCCCTATCAGGACGGCACCTGGATCGCCCCGCACGACCGCGAGGCCGAGGTCGTCGCCCTGCTCGGCGAGCTCGACGTCACCGAGCACGCCGGGCTGCTGCTCGGCCGGCCGTCGGCCGCTTTGGACGTCCGCCGCTTCGCCGGGCGGGCCTGGGACCTCGACGACCTGGCCGCGCGGTACGCCGCGTTCGTCGGCCAGTTCGGCGGGTACGCGGACAAGGACGTTTCGGACGCCGAAGCGTTCGAGGTCCGGACGCGCCTGGTGCACACGTTCCGGGCGTTCCCGTCGCTCGACCCCGAGTTGCCCGCCGACCTGGTGCCCGCGCCGGATCGCCGGGCGGCGGCGGTCGAGCTGTTCCACGATTTGTACGCCGCGCTCGCGGACCCCGCTCAGCGCCATTTCGACGAGGTGACCAGAGGATGACCGAAACCAGCCAAGCGACGCAGGAAGCGCTGAGCTACACCTCGTACCTCGCGCTGGACGAGGTGCTCAACGCGCAGCGCACGCGTTCGGACGAGCACGACGAGCTGCTGTTCATCGTGATCCACCAGGTCTACGAGCTGTGGTTCAAGCAAATCCTGCACGAAGCCGAGTTCCTCCAGCGGAACCTGGAAAAGGGCAACACCGCGCACGCCATCCGCACGCTGCGCCGGATCCTCACGATCCTCAAGGTCGCCGTCGCGCAGATCGACGTGCTGGAAACCATGACGCCCAGCCAGTTCGCCGGCTTCCGCGCCCGGTTGGACGCTTCGAGCGGCTTCCAGTCGGCCCAGTTCCGTGAACTGGAAGCGGTGCTCGGGCGCCGCGACGAGCGCGTGTTCGCGCACTACCCCGAAGACGGCGAGCAGCGGAAACGCATTGCCGAAGCGATGGCGCGGCCGTCGTTGTTCGACTCTTTTCTCGCGTACCTCAAGGCTTCTGGCTACCAGGTGGAGTGTGACCGAGACGTCACTCGACCGGTGGAGCCGTCCCCGGCCCTGCAGGCGATATTGCTGGACGTGTACAGCGACGACGGGGGACCCTCGGTCGTCGCGGAGTGTCTGGTCGATCTCGACGAAGGGATGCAGGAGTGGCGCTACCGGCACGTGAAGATGGTCGAACGCACCATCGGCGACAAGACCGGGACAGGAGGATCGTCCGGCGCTACGTACCTGCGTACCACGCTCTTCCAGCCGATGTTCCCGGATCTCTGGGCCGTACGGAGCCGACTGTGACCACTTTGGACGACCTTCGCGCGGACGACAACGCCCTCGCCGCGCACTACACCCGGTTCGCGGTGGCCGACCGCCTGCTGCTTTCCGGGCACTCGCACCAGGCCTGGCCGGACGTCGCCGAGGAGGGGCTCCTGGAGTCCTTCGCCGACGCCGCCCGAGACGTCGACGGCAAGTGGGACCGCGCCTTCGCCAAGGCGGACGAGCTGCGCGCGGGCTTCCGCCTGCTGCTCGGCGACCCGCACGGCGAGTACGCGCTCGGCGCGAGCACGCACGACCTCGTGCTGCGGTTCCTCTCGGCGATGGAATTGCCGCGGCGGCCGCGCCTGGTCACCACCGACGGCGAGTTCCACACCCTGCGCCGGCAGCTCGCCCGCCTCGAGGAGGAGGGCGTCGAGGTGGTGCGCGTGCCGCTCGACCCGGTGAGCACGCTGGCCGAGCGCGTCGCCGCCGAGGTCGACGGCAACACCGCGGCCGTGCTCGTCTCGGCCGTGCTGTTCGAGACGTCGAGGCTCGTGCCCGGGCTGGCGCACCTCGCCGACGTCTGCCGCGGCCGCTCGATCGAGCTGGTCGTCGACGCCTACCACGCGCTCGGCGTCGTGCCGTTCGCGCTGCACGACCTCGGGCTCACCAACGCCTGGGTGCTCGGCGGCGGCTACAAGTACCTGCAGCTGGGCGAGGGCAACTGCTTCCTGCGGCTGCCCGCGCACGCCCAGGAGCTGCGGCCGGTGATCACCGGCTGGTACGCCGAGTTCGGCGCGCTCGCCGACGAGCGCCACCCGGGCAAGGTCCCGTACGCCACCGGCGGCGACCGGTTCGCCGGCGCGACCTACGACCCGGCGAGCCACTACCGCGGCGTCCGGGTCCAGCGGTTCTTCGCCGAGCAGGGCCTCACGCCGGAGTTCCTGCGCGAGGTGTCGCAGCACCAGGTGGGACTGCTCGCTGAAGTGTTCGACAAGCTCGCGCTGCCGGAGGACGTCGTCACGCGCGACCGCGAGACGCCGCTCGGGATGCTCGGCGGGTTCCTGTCGCTGCGCTGCGCCGACGCCGCCGGGCTGCAGGCGGCCCTGGCCGCCCAGGGCGTCCGCACCGACAGCCGGGGCCACCACCTGCGCTTCGGCCCGGCGCCGTACCTGTCGGACACGCAGCTGGAGACGGCGATGAACACCCTCGGCGCGGTGGTCCGAGGCTGACGCGGTGGTGGGATAGCTTGATAACCGGAGTGGACGATGCGCCGGACGACCTCCGCCGCTGTCGGCTCTGACCACCCGAAGCGCGTCCCGGCCACGAACCGGGCGCGGGAGACAAAGGAGTCACCACCGTGACCGAAGGAGTGTTCGCCCGGGGCACCGGGCACGAACAAGTCGTGTACTGCCACGACGCCGCCAGTGGCCTGAAGGCCATCATCGGCATCTACTCCACCGCGCTCGGTCCCGCACTGGGCGGGACGCGCTTCCACCCCTACGCCACCGAATCCGACGCGCTCGACGACGTGCTCGCGCTGTCCAAGGGCATGGCGTACAAGAACGCGCTGGCCGGGCTCGACCTCGGCGGCGGCAAGGCCGTCATCATCGGCGACCCGAAGACGCTCAAGTCCGAAGCGCTGCTGCGCGCGTACGGGCGTTTCGTGCAGTCCCTGGGCGGCCGCTACATCACGGCGTGCGACGTGGGCACGTACGTCCACGACATGGACGTCGTGGCCCGCGAGTGCCAGTACGTCACCGGCCGCTCGCCCGAGGACGGCGGCGCGGGCGACTCGTCCGTGCTCACCGCGTTCGGCGTCTTCCAGGGCATGCGCGCCTCGGCCGAGCACGTCTGGGGCAGCCCGGACCTGGCGGGCAAGCGCGTCGGCGTGGCCGGCGTCGGCAAGGTCGGGCACATCCTCGTCGGGCACCTCGTGGACGCCGGCGCGCAGGTGACGATCACCGACGTCTACGCCCCGGCGATCGAGCGCACCCGGTCGGCGTACCCGTCCGTCGCGGTCGTGTCCGACGTGGACACCCTGCTGCGTACCGAGCTGGACGTCTTCGCGCCGTGCGCGCTCGGCGGCGTGCTGAACGACGAAACGGTGCCGGTGCTCGGCGCCCGCGTCGTCTGCGGCGCGGCGAACAACCAGCTGGCCCACGCGGGCATCGACAAGCAGCTCGCCGACCGCGGCGTCCTGTACGCACCGGACTACCTGGTGAACGCCGGCGGCGTCATCCAGGTCGACGACGAGCGCCACGGCTTCGACTTCGACCGGGCGAAGCGCAAGACGACGGCCATCTACGACACGACGAAGGCCGTGTTCGCGCTCGCCGACACCGAGGGAGTACCCCCGGCGACGGCGGCCGACCGCCTCGCCGAGCGGCGGATGGCCGAGGTCGGCCGGCTGCGGTCCATCCTCACGGTCTAGCCACCCGCCATTTGGAACAGTCCCTTACGAAGGGGATCGCCCAAGTCCGTGAAGGCCTCCTTCCCGGCCATAAGAGCCGGTAAGGGGGCCTTCACGGACCGGCCCGATCGGGCGACACATCCGAATATCACACGAAAGAACTCCACTC
>NZ_JBFACT010000105.1:0-21264 GCF_040640995.1 Amycolatopsis sp. NPDC021455
TTTGGCTTTACTTTTGGGTGAATTCCTCTACACTTTGGGGGCGTGGGGGCCGCCCCCCCCCCCCAACGCCACATTGGGGCGCTGGCCGGCGGTCAACAGCACTGAGCACCCCCGGTTTCCACGCTGCCGGGAGGCACCGACAGTTTCGGCTCAGCCGAGGTCCGGCAGGCCCAGTTCCAGGTTCGGGGCCTGGAGGCCGCCGTCGACCTCGAGGATCTTGCCCGTGATGTAGCCACCCGCCTGTGACGCCAGGAACACCACCGTCGCCGCGATGTGCTCGGCCTCGCCGATGCGCTTCAGGGGTGTAGCCGACTCCATCTTCGCCTTCAGCTCCGGGTCGCCCACCACGATCTCCAGGGCCGACGTCGCCACCGAGCCCACCGAGATCGCATTGACGCGGACACGAGGTGCCAGGTCCGCCGCCGCCAGGCGCGTGTAGTGGGCCAGGGCCGCCTTCGCCGTCCCGTACGCCGCGAAGCCGCGGGCCGAGAGCCGGCCCATCGCCGACGAGATGTTGACCACCGAGCCGCCCGTCTCCAGCAGGGACGGCGCCGCCGCCACCGTCAGCGCGTGCGCCGTTGCCACGTTGAAACGGAACGCTTCCTCCATGAACTCGACGGAGCTCTCCAGCAACGGGCGCGGGTACGTGCCGCCGACGTTGTTGACCACCAGGTCGAGGCGGCCGAACTCCGACACCGCCGTCGCGGCCAATGCCGCCGCCGCGTCCGGTGAGGAGAGGTCCACCGGGACCACGTGGGCGCGCCGGCCGGCGTCGGCGACCTGGGCGGCGACTTCCTTGAGCTGGGCTTCGGTGCGGGAGGCGATGACCACGTCGGCGCCGGCTTCGGCGAGCGCCACGGCGGTGGCCGCGCCGATGCCGCGTCCGGCGCCGGTGACCACCGCGACCTGGTCGGTGAGCTTGAACCGGTCGAGGATCATGCGGCGAAATGTAACACGTTCTAGTGACCGGGGACACAGTGCGCCGAACACGTCACGTTAGACTTGACCGGAGTTTCCGGGCCGTATACTTAGCCGAACGAACTACCGGAAGCCCATCAGGAACTATGTCGTTCCGCGCAGCCAGATCGTTACCGTCCGACGCCGTCCGGGGCGCTCTGAAGTGCTGCTGCCGTGTTTCCCAGGTGTTAAAGTCGCGCTAACGAAGCGGGCCATCGTCGTCCCGTGCGCTCCCCGGCCGGTAGCCCGGCCCCGCACGACAAGACGACGAAGGAGGTCCCTTCATGATCTTCTCCGCCATTCCCGGCAAGCAGGGTCTCTACGATCCGGAGACCGAACAGGACTCCTGCGGTGTGGCCATGGTGGCCGACATCCGCGGGCGCCGCTCCCACGGCATCGTCACCGACGGCCTGGCCGCGCTGACCAACCTGGACCACCGCGGCGCCGCCGGCGCCGAGCCCACCAGCGGCGACGGCGCCGGCATCCTGCTGCAGCTGCCCGACGCGCTGCTGCGCGCCGAAGCCGGTTTCGCGCTGCCCGAACCCGACGAGCAGGGCCACCACACCTACGCCGCCGGCATCGCTTTCCTGCCCGAAGACGGCGAGCAGCGCCGCAAGGCCGTCGGGCTCGCCGAACGCATCGCCGTCGAAGAGGGCCTCGAGGTCCTCGGCTGGCGCGAGGTCCCCGTCGACGCCGACCGCGCCGACATCGGCCCGACCGCCCGCTCGGTCATGCCGCACTTCGCCATGCTCTTCGTCAGCGCCGACGGAAAGTCCGGCTTGGAGCTGGACCGGCTCGCTTTCTGCCTGCGCAAGCGCGTCGAGAACGAGAGCGCGAACGCCGGCTGCGGCACGTACTTCCCGTCGCTGTCCTCGCGGACGATCGTCTACAAGGGCATGGTGACGCCGGAGCAGCTGCCCGCGTTCTTCGCCGACCTGCGCGACGAGCGCCTGGAAAGCGCCATCGCGCTGGTGCACTCCCGCTTCTCCACCAACACCTTCCCGTCCTGGCCGCTGGCCCACCCGTTCCGGTTCGTGGCCCACAACGGCGAGATCAACACCATCCGCGGCAACCGCAACCGCATGCGGGCCCGCGAGGCGCTGCTCGAGTCCGACGTCATTCCCGGCGACCTGAGCAGGCTGTTCCCGATCTGCTCGCCCGACGCGTCGGACTCGGCGTCGTTCGACGAGGTCCTCGAGCTGCTGCACCTCGGCGGCCGGTCGCTGCCGCACGCGGTGCTGATGATGATCCCGGAGGCGTGGGAGAACCACGCCACCATGAAGCCCGAGCGCCGCGCGTTCTACCAGTTCCACGCGAGCCTCATGGAGCCGTGGGACGGCCCGGCCTGCGTCACCTTCACCGACGGCAGCCTGGTCGGGGCGGTCCTCGACCGCAACGGCCTGCGCCCGGCGCGCTGGTGGCAGACCGCCGACGGCCGCGTCGTGCTCGCCAGCGAGGCCGGCGTCCTGGACGTCGCTCCGAAGGACGTCGTCGCCAAGGGGCGGCTCAAGCCCGGCAAGATGTTCCTGGTCGACACCGAGGCCGGCCGGATCGTGGACGACGAAGAGGTCAAGTCCGCGCTGGCCGCCGAGCGGCCCTACGACTCGTGGCTGCACGCCGGGCTGCTGAAGATCGCCGAGCTGCCCGACCGCGACCACGTCGTGCAGAGCCACGACTCCGTGCTGCGCCGCCAGCTTTCCTTCGGCTACACCGAAGAAGAGCTGAAGATCCTGCTCGCGCCGATGGCCGAGAAGGGCACCGAGCCGATCGGCTCGATGGGCTCGGACACCCCGCCCGCGGTGCTGTCCAAGCGGTCCCGGCTGCTCTACGACTACTTCAAGCAGAACTTCGCCCAGGTGACGAACCCGCCGCTGGACGCGATCCGCGAGGAGCTCGTCACCTGCATGGCGCGGATCATGGGCCCGGAGCGCAACCTCCTGGCCCCGGGGCCGGCGTCCTGCCGTCACCTGAAGCTGCCGTACCCGGTCATCGACAACGACGAGCTGGCCAAGCTCATCCACATCAACGACGACGGCGACCTCCCGGGCTTCGCCTGCAGCGTCCTTTCCGGACTGTACGAAGTGGACGGTGGCGCGGAAGCACTGGCCGGCGCGATCGAGCGCGTCCGGCGCGAGGCGTCCGAGGCGATCGCGGCCGGCGCGCGCACGCTCGTGCTGTCCGACCGCGACTCCGACCACCGGATGGCGCCGATCCCGTCGCTGCTGCTCGTGTCGGCGGTGCACCACCACCTGGTCCGCACGAAGGAACGCCTGCGTGTCGCGCTGGTCGTCGAGTCCGGGGACGCGCGCGAGGTGCACCACATCGCGCTGCTGCTCGGCTACGGCGCCGCCGCGGTCAACCCGTACCTGGCCTTCGAGACCATCGAAGACATGATCGGGCAGGGCGCGGTCACCGGCATCGAGCCCGCCAAGGCCGTCCGCAACTACGTCCAGGCCCTGGTCAAGGGCGTCCTGAAGATCATGTCCAAGATGGGCATCTCGACGGTCGGTGCGTACACCGCCGCCCAGGTCTTCGAATCCCTCGGCCTGAGCCAGGACCTGCTGGACGAGTACTTCACCGGGACGTCGTCGAAGCTCGGCGGCGTCGGCCTCGAGGTGCTCGCCGAAGAGGTCGCGACGCGCCACCGACGCGCCTACCCGGACAACCCGACCGAGCGTGTCCACCGTGGACTCGACACGGGCGGCGAGTACGCCTACCGCCGCGAGGGCGAGCTGCACCTGTTCACGCCGGAGACGGTGTTCCTGCTGCAGCACGCGTCCAAGACCGGCCGCGACGAGGTCTACCGCAAGTACACCGACGAGGTGCACCGCCTCTACCGCGAGGGCGGCACGCTGCGCGGGCTGTTCAAGTTCAAGGAAGGCGTCCGCGAGCCGGTGCCGCTGGACGAGGTCGAGCCCGCCGAGGCGATCTTCAAGCGCTTCAACACCGGCGCGATGTCGTACGGCTCGATTTCGGCCGAGGCGCACGAAACCCTGGCCATCGCGATGAACCGCATCGGCGGCCGGTCCAACACCGGCGAGGGCGGCGAGGACCCCGAACGGCTCTACGACCCCGAGCGCCGCAGCGCCATCAAGCAGGTCGCGAGTGGACGGTTCGGCGTCACGAGTGAATACCTGGTCAACGCGGACGACATCCAGATCAAGATGGCGCAGGGCGCGAAGCCCGGCGAAGGCGGCCAGCTGCCGCCGAACAAGGTGTACCCGTGGATCGCGCGGACCCGGCACTCGACGCCGGGCGTCGGCCTCATTTCGCCGCCGCCGCACCACGACATCTACTCCATCGAGGACCTGGCGCAGCTGATCCACGACCTCAAGAACGCCAACGAGCACGCCCGCATCCACGTGAAGCTGGTGTCCTCGCTCGGCGTCGGCACGGTCGCGGCCGGGGTGTCCAAGGCCCACGCCGACGTCGTGCTCATCTCGGGCCACGACGGCGGCACCGGCGCGTCCCCGATGAACTCGCTCAAGCACGCGGGCACGCCGTGGGAGATCGGCCTCGCCGAAACCCAGCAGACGTTGCTGCTCAACGGCTTGCGCGACCGCATCACCGTGCAGGTGGACGGCGCGATGAAGACCGGGCGCGACGTCGTCATCGCGGCGCTCCTCGGCGCCGAGGAGTACGGCTTCGCGACGGCGCCGCTCGTGGTCGCGGGCTGCATCATGATGCGCGTCTGCCACCTCGACACCTGCCCGGTCGGCGTCGCCACGCAGAGCCCCGAGCTGCGCAAGCGCTACACCGGCCAGGTCGAGCACGTCGTCAACTTCTTCAAGTTCGTCGCCGAAGAAGTCCGGGAAACCCTGGCGGCGCTGGGCTTCCGCACGCTCGACGAGGCCATCGGGCACGCCGAGCTGCTCAACACCGACGAGGCCGTCGACCACTGGAAGGCGTCCGGTCTGGACCTGGCGCCGATCTTCGAGATGCCGCAGGAGACGCCGTACGGCGGCGCGAAGCGGCGCACCCGCGGCCAGGACCACGGCCTCGAGCACGCCCTGGACCGGACGCTCATCCAGCTCGCCGAGGCGGCCCTGGAGGACGCGCACCAGGTGAACATCGAGCTGCCGGTGCGCAACGTCAACCGGACCGTCGGCACGCTGCTCGGCTCGGAGATCACCCGCCGCTTCGGCGGGGAAGGCCTGCCCGAGGGCACCATCCACGTCACCCTCACCGGGTCGGCGGGCCAGTCGCTCGGCGCGTTCCTGCCGCGCGGCATCACCCTCGACATGGTCGGCGACGCCAACGACTACGTCGGCAAGGGCCTCTCCGGCGGCCGGATCGTCGTCCGCCCCGACCCGGCGGCGACCTTCACGGCCGAGGCGCAGACGATCGCGGGCAACACGATCGCCTACGGCGCCACCGGCGGCGAGATCTTCCTGCGCGGCCAGGTCGGCGAACGCTTCTGCGTCCGCAACTCCGGCGCCACGGTCGTCGCCGAGGGTGTCGGCGACCACGCCTTCGAGTACATGACCGGCGGCCGCGCGGTGGTGCTCGGCCCGACCGGGCGGAACCTGGCGGCCGGCATGTCCGGCGGCATCGCCTTCGTCCTCGACGTCGACGCGAAGAAGGTCAACCAGGACATGGTGGACCTGCTGCGGCCGACCGCCGACGACCTGGCGTGGCTCAAGAAAACCGTGCAACAGCACTACGATCTCACCCGCTCCGCGGTGGCCGCGTCGCTGCTCGGCGACTGGCCGCGCCGGTCGGTGGCGTTCACGAAGGTGATGCCGCGCGACTACCAGCGGGTCCTGGACGCGGCGAAGGCAGCGCGCGCTGCCGGCCGCGATGTCGACGAGGCGATCATGGAGGCCGCTCGTGGCTGACCCGACCGGTTTCCTGAAGTACGAACGTGAAGAGCCGAAGAAGAAGTCCTACGAGGAACGGCTTTCCTCGTGGGGCGAGGTCTACGCGGACGTCGACCCGGCCGAGCGCAACGACCAGGTGCGCAAGCAGGCGTCGCGGTGCATGGACTGCGGCATCCCGTTCTGTCACTCCGGGGGTTCCGGCTGCCCGCTGGGCAACCTGATCCCGGAGTGGAACGACCTGGTCCGCCGCGGCGACTGGGCCGCGGCGAGCGACCGGCTGCACGCCACCAACAACTTCCCCGAGTTCACCGGGAAGCTGTGCCCGGCGCCGTGCGAGGCGGGCTGCGTGCTGTCCATCTCGCCGCTGTCGGGCGGGCCGGTGTCGATCAAGCGCGTCGAGCAGACGATCGCCGACCAGTCCTGGGAAGCCGGCTACGTCCAGCCGCAGGTGTCCGAAGTGTCCAGTGGACGGCGGGTCGCCATCGTGGGCTCCGGTCCGGCCGGGCTCGCCGCCGCGCAGCAGCTGACCCGCGCGGGACACGAGGTCACGGTGTTCGAGCGGGACGACCGGCTCGGCGGGCTGCTGCGCTACGGCATCCCCGAGTTCAAGATGGAGAAGAAGGTCCTCGACCGCCGCCTCGCGCAGCTGCGCAAGGAGGGCACCCGGTTCGTCACCGGCTGCGAGGTCGGCGTCGACCTGTCCGTGGAGGACCTGCGGGCGCAGTACGACGCCGTCGTGCTCGCGGTCGGCGCGCTGCGCGGCCGCGACGACACGACGACACCGGGGCGGGAGCTCCAGGGCATCCACCTGGCGATGGAACACCTGGTGCCGGCCAACAAGTACGTCGAGGGCGACGGCCCGCCGTCGATCACCGCGAAGGGCAAGCACGTCGTCATCATCGGCGGCGGCGACACCGGCGCGGACTCCTACGGCACGGCGACCCGCCAGGGCGCGCTGTCGGTGACCCAGCTCGACCAGTACCCGATGCCACCGTCCACAAGGGACGACGAGCGGTCGCCGTGGCCGACCTGGCCGTACATCCTGCGCACCTACCCGGCGCACGAGGAGGCGGGCGAGCGGAAGTTCGCGGTCGCGGTCAAGCGGTTCGTCGGTTCTTCCGAGGGGCGCGTGACGGCGGTGGAACTGCAGCAGGTCCGCGTCCAGAAGGACCCGGAGACGGGCCGCCGCGAGGTGATCCCGGTCAACGACGAGATCGAGACGCTCCCGGCGGACCTGGTCCTGCTGGCGATCGGCTTCGAGGGCGTCGAGGAGATGCCGCTGCTGGACGGTCTCGGCCTGTCGTTGACCCGCCGCGGAACGCTGTCGTGCGGCGCGGACTGGCAGACGGAGACCCCGGGCGTGTTCGTCTGCGGCGACGCCCACCGCGGCGCGTCGCTCGTCGTGTGGGCGATCGCGGAAGGCCGTTCGGTGGCCCACGCGGTCGACGCCTACCTCACGGGCGCCTCCGACCTCCCCGCGCCGGTTCACCCGACGGCACTCCCGCTCGCCGTCGTCTGACGCAACACGCCGCCATTCGGCCGTAGGTGATACGGCCGAATGGCTGTGTGCGCTATGTGTGCGGACAACTACTTTCGAGGCGCTGTGTCGCCTTTGCGACGATTCACTTCCGCGGAAGGTGGGCGTCCTTGAAGCACACGAAACTCCGGGCCGCGGTGGTCACCGCCGTCCTGTCCCTCGCGTTCGCCCTGGTCGGGACCCCCGCCCAGGCCGCGCCGAAACCCTTCTGGACGCCCGACGCCATGCGGTCGGCCGTTCCGATGGACTCGCTCGTCAAAGCCCCGGCCTTCACGCCGAAAGACGTGGCCAAAGGGCAGAGCGCCATCATCCGGAGCATTCCCAACGGCGGGGGCGCCTGGACCGGTGGCGGCAAGGTCACCCAGACCGCCGGCCGGGTGTTCTTCCTCTTCAACGGCCAGAAAGCGTCCTGCTCTGGCGACGCCGTCACCAGCACCAACGGCAGCGTGGTCGTCACCGCGGGGCACTGCGTGAAGTACCAGGGCACCTGGCACACGCAGTGGGTGTTCGTGCCCGGCTACAACAACGGCAACGCCCCCTACGGCCAGTGGACGGCGAAGACCACCCTCACCACGCCGCAGTGGGAAGCCAGTGAGGACATCAACTACGACGTCGGCATGGCCGTGGTGAACCCGCTCAACTCCCAGCGGCTCACCGACGTCGTCGGCGCCCAGGGCATCGCGTTCAACCAGCCGAAGAACCAGAGCATGTACACCTTCGGCTACCCGGCCGCGTCGCCCTACGACGGCACGAAGCTGATCTACTGCAGCGGCACCACGTTCACCGACTTCCTGCTCACCAAGGACCACGGCATGAGCTGCAACATGACCGGTGGCTCCAGCGGCGGGCCGTGGTTCCTGTCCTTCAACGAAGGCACCGGCGCCGGCGTGCAGGCCTCGGTGAACAGCTTCGGCTACAACTTCCTGCCGGGTTACATGTTCGGGCCGTACTTCGGCACCGACGCGCAGAACCTGTACAACCGCGCGCAAGCCGCGTGAGGTTTCGTCAGCCCAGGGGTGGAGCCGCGGTTCCGGCCCCTGGGCTGACGTCCGCGCGGGTCCGCCACGCCAGGCTCGGGGCATGCGAAAAACCCTGACCGCGCTGGCCTTCCTGCCTCTGCTGACCGCGCCACCGGCGGACGCGGCCCCGAGACCGCAGTGGACGACTCCCTGCCCGGACTACGGCATGTCGCCGTCGCCGACGGCCGGGCTCGAGTGCGCCACGCTGCGCGTGCCGCTCGACTACGCGCACCCCGGGCGCACCATCGAGCTCACCCTCTCCCGGCACGCCGCCACTCCCGGTAAGAGACGGGGTGTGCTGCTGATGAACCCCGGCGGCCCGGGCAGCCCCGGGCTCGCCATGCCCGCCCAGCTGCTGCAGCGGGTGGGCGGCTCCGGCCTGCCGGACGCCTACGACGTCATCGGGTTCGACCCCCGCGGCACCGCCTACAGCACGCCGGTGACGTGCGGCATGACGACGCCGGAGGAGCGTGGCGCCGTGCTGGGCCCGTACGCGGACGGGCCGCGTGACGTCGTGGCCACCGCGGCGAAAGCCCGTGTCGTGGCGGAAAAGTGCGGCAACGCGTCCACAAAGGACCTGCTGCCGCACATGACGACCGCGAACACCGCCCGTGACCTGGATCGGATCCGGGAAGCACTGGGGGAGAAGAAGATCTCCTACTACGGCGTTTCGTACGGCAGCTACCTCGGCGCCGCGTACGCGTCGATGTTCCCCGGCCGCACCGACCGGATCGTGCTCGACAGCGTCCTCGGCCCGGGCGGCCTCGACGTCGTCGCCAACCAGCGGTTCGCCGAAGGGTTCGACGACCGCTTCCCCGACTTCGCCGCGTGGGCCGCCCAGCGCGACGACGTCTACCACCTGGGACGGACCCCCGAAGCCGTGACGGCGAAGTTCTTCGAGCTCGCCGCCGTCCGCGGGCCGGAGTTCCGGTCCGACACGTGGAACGGGCTCTACGACGACGCGCGTTTCCCCGCGCTGGCCCGGGAATGGGCGGGCACGGCGCGGGCCGAGAACGACACTGTCGGCCCCCTCGACGGCGACAACCACGCCGCGTTGCAGCTCCAGGTGATCTGCAACGACTCCGCTTGGCCCGGGCGGATCGGCTACTACCAGCACGCGGTCGAGCGCGAACGGGCGCGGCACCCGATGTTCGGCCCCGCCGCGGCGAACGTGAACCCGTGCGCGTTCTGGCCCGTCGAACGTGCCGAGCCGCCGGTGCGCGTCGGCGGTCCCGGCCCGGCGAACGTCCTGCTGGTGCAGAACCTGCGCGACCCGGCGACCCCGCTTTCGGGAGCGAGGGAAACGCGGGAGGCGTTCGGGGCGCGTGCGCGGATGGTGACCGTCGACGCCGGCGGGCACGGCGTCTTCACGCGGGAAAACGTTTGCGGCAACGAAGTCGTGCTGCGCTATTTGCGTGACGGGGTCTTCCCCGCGGCGGACGGGTCCTGCCAATCTGGTCGGTGAGGGGGACGTTTCCCCTCGGGGGAAACGAGGGGAAAGAATCATGAAAAGAATGGTGTTCTTCGCCGTGTCCACCCTGGCCGCGATCCTGCTGACCGCGCCGACGGCATCCGCGCGACAGGCGAGATCAGGCCCGTTCTGCATTCCGGAAAGCCTCTGGCTCGACGGGGTGAACGGGACCACGATCTGCCTGATGGTGGCGACGCCGTCGATCACGCCGCCGTTCACCGCGTTCACCGAACAGAACGGCAGCCAGAACCGGTGGTGCCTGTACACCCAGCCGAGGTACACCGGGGCCGTGGTGCAGGTCCCGCCGTTCTCGCGGGTCAACGTGTTCGCGACGTTCGCGTCCGGCCGGCCCTGCTGAGCGGCTCAGTTCAAGGCGGTGAGCAGCGCCCAGTAGCCGCCACCGCCGACGACGACGCCCATCAGCAGCCCGGCCAGCACCTCCGGCGTGGTGTGGTCGCGCAGCGCGACGCGTGACCACGCCACCCAGGCGACCAGCAAGGCGAGCAGCAGCGCCCACGGGCCGTACGTCAGCGTCAGCACCACCACGGCGGCCGAGGCGACCGCGGCGTGCAGCGAGATCTTGAACTTCGCGCCGAACGTGATCGCGACCGCGACCACCAGGCTCGCCAGCATCGACGCGGCCAGCGCGACCAGCTCCGCGGGCGCGCCGCCGGCCAGCAGCCCGGCGAAGCCCAGGCCGAGCGACACCCCGGCGAACAGCAGCGGGACCCGGCGGCCGGCCCGGTTCGTCACGTGGTGGCCGTCCCATTTGCCCTGTCTCGCCCCGCGGACGATCAGGGCCATCGGGAGCAGCGAGCCGGTGACGGCGATCAGCAGTCCCCAGCCCAGCGCGGGGAGCGGCCGGTGGCCGGTGGCGGACCAGGAGACGGCGAGGGGCAGCGTGAGGACCCACACCCAGGGGGCCAGGACCTCGGTGGCCAACCGGGCGAAGCGCAGCACGGCGGGAACCTTATCCTGGTCAGCGTGAACTGGACTGTGGACGTCCCCGTCGACACACTGCCCGAGCTGCCGCCCCTCCCGCCCGTGCTGCGCGAGCGGCTCGACAAGGCGCTGGCCCTCCCGGCCGCGCAGCAGCCGGAGTGGCCCGACCCCGACGCGACCCGCCGGGTCCGCGGCGTGCTGGAGAGCGTGCCGCCGATCACCGTCCCGGCCGAGATCGACCGGCTGAAGAGCCGGCTGGCGATGGTCGCCCGCGGCGAGGCGTTCCTCCTCCAGGGCGGCGACTGCGCGGAGACGTTCGAGTCCAACACCGAGCCGCACATCCGCGCCAACCTGCGCACGCTCCTGCAGATGGCGGTCGTGCTGACCTACGGCGCGAGCCTGCCGGTGGTCAAGGTCGGCCGCATCGCCGGCCAGTACGCGAAGCCGCGTTCGGCCGCGACGGACTCGCTGGGCCTGCCGGTGTACCGCGGCGACATCATCAACTCGCTGGTCGCCAAGCCCGAGCTGCGCGTGCCGGACCCCGGCCGGATGATCCGCGCCTACGCGAACGCCGGCGCGGCGATGAACCTGGTCCGCGCGCTCACCGCGGCCGGCATGGCCGACCTGCACCAGGTGCACGACTGGAACAAGGACTTCGTGTCGGCGTCGCCGGCCGCCCAGCGCTTCGAGTCGCTGGCCAACGAGATCGACCGCGGCCTGCGGTTCATGTCGGCGTGCGGCGTCACGGACACCTCGCTGCAGTCGACCGAGATCTTCGCCAGCCACGAGGCGCTGCTGCTCGACTACGAGCGTTCGATGCTGCGTCTCGACAACGCCGACGCCGCCGACCCGAAGCTGTACAACCTGTCGTCCCACTTCCTCTGGGTCGGCGAGCGCACCCGCCAGCTGGACGGCGCGCACATCGCGTTCGCCGAGCTGCTGGCCAACCCGATCGGGTTGAAGATCGGCCCGACAACCACGCCCGAGCAGGCGCTGGAGTACGTCGAGCGGCTCGATCCGCGCAACGAACCGGGCCGCCTGACGCTCATCGCGCGCATGGGCAACGGCAAGGTCCGCGAGGTGCTGCCGGCCATCATCGAGAAGGTCGAAGCGTCCGGGCACAAGGTCATCTGGCAGTGCGACCCGATGCACGGCAACACCCACGAGTCGTCCACCGGGTACAAGACCCGCCACTTCGACCGCATCGTCGACGAGGTCCAGGGCTTCTTCGAGGTGCACAACAAGCTGGGCACCTACCCGGGCGGCATCCACGTGGAGCTGACGGGCGAGGACGTCACGGAGTGCCTGGGCGGCGCCCAGGAGATCTCGGATGTCGACCTCTCGGGCCGCTACGAGACGGCCTGCGACCCGCGGCTGAACACGCAGCAGTCCCTGGAACTGGCGTTCCTGGTCGCGGAGATGCTCCGCGGCTGAGGCCTTACACCGGCGGTGCGGGCCAGGGAGAGCGCCTCGGCGCGCCCCTTGGCCCCCAGCTTCACGCTGATCACCGACACCCGGTTGCGGACCGTCTTCGGCGCGATCCCGAGGCGGCGCGCGATCACCGAGTCCGCGACGCCGTCCGCGGCCATGGCCAGGATCTCGCGGTCCCGCGGGCTGAGGTCCGGCAGCGGCGCCGGGGACAGCAGCAGCCGGGTGATCCGGTCCGCGATGCCGTCACCGAACACGGCCGCGCCGGCGGCGACGTTCCGCACCGCGCGCACGACGTCAACCGGATCGGCGCGGGCGGGCAGGAAGCCGCGCACCCCGGCACGCAGGGCGCCCGCGATCGCGGCGTCGTCCGGCGCGGTGATCGCCAGGACCGGCACGTCGGCGCGGGCCGCCACGTCCGTGCCCAGCGCGAGGTCCAGGACCAGGACGTCCGGGCGGTGGCGCCGCACGGCCTCGATCGCTTCGGCGCCGGTGGCCGCGGTGGCCACCACCGTGATCCCGGTGGTGGCCACCCGGCAGGCTCCGGCCAGGACGACGGTGGTCACTTGCCGACCGGGATCGGCGGGCCCTGCCAGACGTTCTCGCGGCTGATCTTGCCGTCCCGGAATTCGCAGACGTGCAGCAGCCGGAAGCTCACCCGCTGCCCGGCCGGTGCGCCCGGGAATCCCTCGCCGGTCAGGCACGTGACGTGGCATTCGTCGACGAGGAAGTCCTCGCCGTACAGCCGCGAGACGGGCTCGATCCGCTCGTCGAGCATCGCCGTGAACAGGAACTTGTAGCGGTCGCGGATCGCTTCGGGGTCTCGCAGCTTCTCCACGGGGAACCCGACGGCGTCGTGCACGACGTCGTCCGCGAGCGTCTCGAGGATCGCGTCGAGGTCGTGCGCTGCCTCGGCCGCGAAGTGCGCGTCGAGGACCTTGTCCATTTCGTCCGGTGTCATGGGCTCCCCCTCTTCGTTGGTGCGATGGTGCTATCGTGATGAGAAGATTTTCTCATGTCAAGGAGATTCTCTCACGATGAGCCGCGACAACCAGAAAGAGCGCACCCGGACCGCGCTGCTCGACGCGGCGGCGAAACTCGTCCGGGAGGGGCGGCCGATGACGGTGGCCAGCGTGGCTGACGCCGCGATGGTCTCGACTGCGACGGCCTACCGCTACTTCCCGAACCCGCAGTCGCTGTGGACCGGCCTGGCGACGCGCTCGGCGGACGACGTCCACCTCGATGAGCTGATCGATGGCGCCGGGGCCGACCCGGCGGAGCGGATCGACGCGGTGATCCGCTACGTCACCGAGATGCAGTTCGGCGACGAGGCGTACTGGCGGGCCCTGGTCCGCGCGAACCTCGACCGCTGGTTCGCCCAGGGCGGCACCTCGCCGGACGCGCCGGTGCGCGGGGAAAGCCGGATCCGGATGACCCGGCACGTCCTGGAGCCGCTCGAAGGCAAGCTGCCGCCCGAAGCGCACCGCCGGCTGACCATGGCCTTGATGCTGGTCTACGGCGTCGAGGCGCTGATCGTCACGCGCGACGCCTGCCACCTGGAGCCCGGCGAGGCCACCGACGTCATGCGCTGGGCCGCGCAGGCGCTGATCAAGGCGGCCGCCGAAGGTTAGGAGGCGTCCACCAGGCGGGCCGCCGACTTGAGCACCGCGTCCCGCAGCGAGCCGACGTCCGGGACCGCTTCACCGTTGGCCTGGAGTCCGATGTGGACGGCGTCGCGGTAGGGGGCGACCGCGATGCCGACCGCGTGCCGCGGGGCCAGCGGCACGAACGGGTAGACCTCCGCCAGCCGGGCGCCGCCGATCGACAGGCGGGCCGGGGGCAGCGGGACCGTGGTGATCACCAGGTCGAACAGCATCGGCGCGGCGAGGCCCGCGGTGCGGGTGCCCAGCCGGTGCAGCAGCGGCGGGACGCGGTCGGCGAGCAGCGGCAACGCCCCCGCGCCACGGGCCGGGCCCGCCGCCTTGTTGCGGGTCATCGCCCGGCGGACCAGCCGGAGCCGCTCGACCGGGTCGTCCTCGCCGACCGGCAGGTCGCACAGGTAGCCCGACAGCTTGTTGCCGCCCAGCTGGTCGGCCGCCCGGCCGCGCACGCTCACCGGGATCAGCGCGCGCAGCGTGCGGCCGTCGGCGCGCTGCCCGCGGTTCACCAGCCATTCGCGCAGCGCTCCCGACAGCACCGCCAGGACGACGTCGTTGGTCGTGCCGCCGTGCGTCGCGCGCACCCGGCGCAGCTCCGTCAACGGCAGCCGCACGAACCCGAGCCGCCGCTCGGCGGACGGCGGCGCCGACACCGGCGAGAGCGGCGGGCGCGCGGC
The DNA here is from genome assembly GCF_040640995.1 of Amycolatopsis sp. NPDC021455. Taxonomy (NCBI): domain Bacteria; kingdom Bacillati; phylum Actinomycetota; class Actinomycetes; order Pseudonocardiales; family Pseudonocardiaceae; genus Amycolatopsis; species Amycolatopsis sp. NPDC021455. Next base: position 14,510 of record NZ_JBFACT010000105.1, read on the forward strand.
CCGCACCACCGACGAGGCGATCCCGGCGGCCTCGTTCGCCTGGCCCCACACCGTGCCCAGCGCGTCCTTCACCGTGTCCAAAGTGGAGCGCGGGGCCGGGATCGGCCGAGACGGCGCGGAAATCCGCTCCGGCAGCTTGACGCCGTCGAGCAGGCCGGCCGCGACCGCGTACGCCCCCGCGCCGTCGGTGAGCGCGTGGTGCAGTTTCAGCAGCAGCGCGAACTTCCCGTCCGGCAGCCCGGTGACCAGGGTCAGCTGCCACAACGGCCGGGACGTGTCGAGCGGCTCGGCGATCCACCGCGACGCGTACGCCGTGAGCGGGTCCGGCTCGTACAGCGAGCTCAGCGTCACGTGGTGGACGTGGTCGGCCGCGACGAACTCCGGGTCCTCGGCCCAGCTGGCCGAGCCCGGCGGGAACAGCTCGGCCCGCGCGCGCTGGCGCAGCTTCGGCAGGCGGGCGGCGCGTTCGGCGAGCAACGCGGTCAACGCGCCCGCGTCGACCGGGCCGCGGGCGGTGAAGGTGACCACCGCCCCCATGTGCATCGGGGAGGTTTCGCTTTCCAGGCAAAGGAAAGCGACGTCGAGTGCGCTGAGCGGCGAGCCTGCCATGGGCGACCTTTCCGGGTTCGCGTCGGGTGCACGGCCACGTGCGTCGGAAGGGAGGAAACCCACTGCACCAGCCCGACGTGACGGGCGGGTGGTCGAAGTGTTTCCACGACGCTAACGCCGCACCCCGTTCATCCATTCGAGATACCCCGGGCCGCGGTGCCCCGGCTCACAGATCAAAAAGGGGGTTCAGTCACCCGGAGCATGCTCGGGTTCTTCCGCGCGGACCACCGCTGTCCCCCAATCGGGGGTGAGCGCGACCTGCTTGCCGACGCGGCGGACCGGCAGGCCGTTCGCCTGCCGCTTGCCGAGTCCCGGCCAGATTTCCGCGGCGTCCTTCGCCGCGGCCCGGATCGCGCCGCCGTCCAGCGTCGTCCGCGTCTCGGGGATCTCGCGGTCCTTCCACTGCACGACCAGCTTGAGCGGGCCGGCCGAGGGGAGCGGCCACAGGAAGATCTCGTGGTCGACGGCGAAGCGCGTGCCGCCGACCGGGTGCGCCCGCAGGACCGGGTCCTCCGGCTCGGACGCGGACGGCACCGAAACCGTCTCGGAGCTCGCCCGGCTGCCGTCGGCGTAGAGCACGCCGATGAGCAGCCCGTTGTAGTCGGGCTTCCGCCGGTGGTCGATCAGCCCTTCGGCGGGGTCGTCGACCAGGCTGTCCCGGGAGTACACCGTGACGCGCAGTGTCAGCGCCTCCGGCCACACCTCGATGGCCCGCAGCGCGATCACCGTGCGTTCGGACCGGCCCAGCGGCTGGGCCCACGGCAGCACGGCCGGGACGATGTGCTCGCGCGGGGCGTCGGTCCAGTGCCGGCCGTTGAACGCGTAAAGCTCCTGCTCCGGCACGGGGAACAGGGGACGCTCACGGGGACCGCCGGTGAAGAAGCTCATCGGACGGCCCGCGACGCGCAGTCCGGCACCATGGGCCCACGGTAGGACAAGAGAGCGGGAATTTCCGCCCCCGAACGGGGGTACGGCCCCGGTGACCTGTGATCCGGGACACAGAGGCCGTACACCGACAGTGAACGATCAGTCGCTGAGCTTCAGCTCGCCGTTCGCCCTGGCCTGCTTGTCCAGTTCCGAGGCGGTCGGCTTGCCCATCGCGTCCATCAGCTGGCGGGCCAGGCCGAGGCCGGTCCCGCCGAGCGACAGCGCCTTGGCGAACATGTCGGACATGCCTTCGGCGCCGTTGAGCACGACCATGTGGTCGACGTTGCCGAACGCGCTCGCGCCGGCTTCGACGATCTCCGGCCAGCGCTCGGCCAGCTGCTGCGCGACGACGGCTTCCTGGTTCTCCGCCAGCGCCGCCGCGCGCGCCTTGATCGCGTCCGCCTCGGCGAGGCCCTTCGCGCGAGCCGCCTCGGCTTCCGCGAGGCCGCGTGCCTTGGTCGCTTCGGCTTCGGCCATGCCCCGGGCCTTCGCGGCTTCCGCCTCGGCCAGCCCGGTCGCCCGGGTGGCGCCCGCGGTGACCTCGGCGCGGAGCTTCGTCGCCTGCGCCTCCGCCTCGGCGGCGGTCTTGACGCGCGTCGCGTCGGCCGCGGCCCGCAGCTCGGTCTCCCTCGCCTCGGCCTGGGCCTTGGCGATCGAGGCGTCACGGGCGGCATCGGCCGTCGTCCGCGTGTCGTACGCCTTCGCGTCGGCCGGCTTGCGGACCTGCGACTGCAGCCGCTGCTCGGCCAGCGCCGCCTCCAGTTCGGCGGCGCGGGTTTCCTGGACGACGACCTCCTGGCGCGCGGTCGCCTCCGCGAGGGGTCCCGACTGCGACGCCCTCGCCCGCGCCTGGTCCACCTCGGCCTGGTAGCCGGCCTGGTGGATCTGGCTCTCGCGGACCGCGGCGGCCTTCTTCGCGGCGGCGATCTGCTCGGCCTCGGCGGCCTCCTGGTCGCGCTGCGCCTCGGCGATGCGGGCCGTCGCGGCGACCGCGGCCGCGTGGGGCTTGCCGAGGTTGAGGATGTAGCCGGTCTCGTCGTCGATCTCCTGGATCTGCAGCGAGTCCACGATCAGGCCGAGCTTGATCATCTCGTTCGCCGAGGACTGCCGGACCTCACCGGTCAGCGCCTCGCGGTTGTGGATCATGTCCTCGAGTGTCAGGCCGCCCACGATCGAGCGCAGGTGCCCGGAGAACAGCTCGTGGATCGTGTCGTTCATGCCCTTCTGCTGGTCCAGGAACCGGCGGGCGGCGTTGGCGATCGACGCGTAGTCGTCGCCGACCTTGTAGATGACGACCGCCCGCACGGTCACCGGCAGGCCCTGCTTGGTCACGCAGGAGACCTGCAGGTTGACGCCGCGGGTGTCCAGGGACAGCCGCCGGGCGGTCTGGAACCCGGGGATGACGTTCACCCCGCGGCCGGTGATGATCTTGAAACCCAGGCTGTCCGCGGTCTCCGCGCGATCGACGCGGACCCCCAGCCCGGAGATGATCAGGGCTTCGTTCGGTTCGGCCACCTTGTAGAGCAGCCGCAGGATCCCGAAGACCACGATCAGCACGACGATGAGCCCACCCGCCGCGTACAGCAGGATTTCCACGAGACTCATGGCACCGACCCCTCGCTCTTTTTCTGTTGTGGGTGTGTTGGTGCCTCTTCTACGCCGTCAGCGGCTCAGGGGTTGCCACCGTTCGACGTAAACCGTCCGCGGGGGTTCGAAGTCGACCACGAGCACCTGGGTGCCGGAGGTGAACGTCTCGTCCGGGTCGGCCGGGTAGGCGTAGAACGCCTCCGTGCCGCCCCGGACGTTGAGCAGTACCTCGCCGATGAGGCCGGGGCCGATCGTGCCGGTCACGCGGCCTCGGCTGCCGATCAATTCCCGAAGCCCTTCAGCTTGACCTTGCTGCCCTTCTGCACGAACGTGCCCGGCTGCGGGTCCTGCTCGAAGACGAAGTCGAACCCGCCGCCACCGCGCCCGCGGCCGCCGTCGCGGTCGGCCTTCAGCCCGGCCTGCTCGAGGATCTTCTGCGCGTCGCCGAACGAGCGGAACCGCACGTCCGGCACCTGGACGGCGTTGTTGACGAAGACGCCGATCCGCTTCGCCTTCGGCTGCGTGTTGGCCGGCGGGTCGGTCCGGGTCACCGCTCCGCCCGGGACGTCCTGCTTGAACTCCTCGCCCGCCTGGAACGGCTCGAACCCGGCCTGCTGCAGGATGCCGAACGCCTCGTCCTTGGACCGGCCGGTGACGTCCGGGACCGGCGGCAGCGGGATCGGGCCCTTCGACACGATGATCGTGACCTGGCCGCCGAGGGTGAGCTGGCTGCCCGCGCCCGGCGAGGTGCGGATGACGGCGCCCTGCGGGACCTCCGGGTCGAAGTCGTCGCCCCCGCGCACCGGCGTCAGCTGGGACGCCTTGATCGCCTGCTCGGCGTCGGCCAGCGCGGTGCCCGGCCGGATGTCCGGGACCACCGGGCGGCCCTTCGACAGCACGACCGACACCGACGAGTTCGGCGCCACCGTCGTGCCCTCCGCGGGGCTGACGCGCAGCACGGTGTTCGACGGCGCGGTGTTGTCGAACACCTGGCTGAACTGCGGGTTCAGCTTCGCCGCCCGCAGCGCGTCGCCCGCCGCGGCCTGGTTCAGGCCGACGAGCTTCGGCACGGTCGCGGTCTTGTCGCCGCCGCCGTCGGTGAGCATGAACGCGAACGCCGTGATCAGCCCGCCGAACAGCAGCACCGCGGCGGCGATCAGGGCGATCCGCTTCCGGTTGTCCTTCGGCTTCTCCGGTTCCGCCTGGCTCCGCCGCCGCGGGGCCGGCCGGACCGGCGGCATCGCCCCGGCCGCGGGCATCCCGGGTGGCGGGGTGCCCGGGTGGCTCAGCGCCCGCGTGGGGTTGGGCCGGTGCACCGGCATCGTCCGCTCGGAGTCCGGCAGCACCTGCGGGATCCGCGGCAGCGTCCGCTCGGTGTCGGCGAGATCGCCCTGGCCGTGCGAAACCGGGACCGGCACGGTCACCGGCAGCAGGCCCAGCTGCGCGCGCACCGCCGTCAGCTCGGTCAGGAAGTCGCCGGCGTCGGCCGGGCGCAGCTCCGGGTCCCGCCGGGTCGCGCGCGTGATCAGGTCGTCCAGCGCGGGCGGGAGGTCCGGGCGCAGCTCGCTCGGGCGCGGCACGTCGTCGTTCACGTGCCGGTAGGCCACCGAGATCGCGGTGTCGCCGGTGTAGGGCACCCGGCCGGTGAGCATTTCGTAGAGCAGGATCCCGGCCGAGTAGACGTCGCCGCGCGAAGAGGCCGCGCCGGTCTCGACCTGCTCCGGCGACAGGTAGGCGACCGTGCCGAGGATGACGCTCGAGCTCGTCGTGCCCGCGCTCGCCACGGCCCGCACCAGGCCGAAGTCGGCGACCTTCACGACCCCGCCGGTGTGCGGCCCGGCCCGGCCGATCAGCACGTTCTCCGGCTTCACGTCGCGGTGCACCAGCCCCGCCCGGTGCGCGGCGGCCAGCGCCGACAGCACCGGCTCGGCCACGCTCAGCGCCAGCGCGACGTCCAGCGGGCCCTTCTCGTCCAGCAGGTCACGCAGCGTCCCGCCGTCGACCAGCTCCATCACGAGGAACGCCAGCCCGGACTCCGCACCCTGTGGCAGGTCGAACCCCTGGTCGTGCACCGCCACGACGTGCGGGTGGTGCAGCTGCGCCGCGGACTGGGCCTCCCGCACGAACCGGTCGACGAACGACCGGTCGTCCGCGAAGCGCGGGTCCATGATCTTGATCGCGACCGGACGGTCCAGCCGGGTGTCCGTCCCCCGGTAGACGGAAGACATTCCGCCGCGGGCGAGCAGCCGGTCCACCCGGTAGCGCCGCTCGAGGAGCGTGCCGACCAGGCTGGGGTGGGTGCGTGTCACGAGTATGGATCGTACGGAACCCGACACGGTTGGTGGAGGAGACCTCGCGGGTCACCCGTGCGTACTAGCGGGTGAGGGGACGGAATGTGGCACAGTGTCACCTGTGAGTGGGATTCCTGTCGCCGAAGACATCCTCGACACCGCCATCGCGGTCCTCCCGTTGCCGGAGGTGGCGACCGTTCTCGGGACCTCGGCCAACAAGGTCCGGCAGATGCTGCGCGACGGGCAGCTGATCGCGCTGAAGCGCGGCGGGGAACTGTGCGTGCCCAGCGACTTCTTCGTCTCCGGCGGGGTCGTCAAGGGCCTGACCGGGACCATCACCGTGCTCGCCGACTCCGGGTTCAGCCGCACGGAGATGCTGCGGTGGCTGTTCACCGCGGACGACACGCTGCCGGGCAGCACCCCGATCAACGCGCTGCGCACCAGCCACGGCACCGAGGTCAAGCGGCGCGCGCAGGCGATGGCGTTCTGACCAGCGCAGACAGCTGATCGCGGCGGCGAGCTGAACGGCCGCCGCGGCGATCAGGCACGCCGGGAGCGACCACGCCGCGAGGGGACCGGCCACGGCCGCTCCGGCCGCCGGCCCGGTGATCTTCACACTCGCCGCCGTCGTGAGCACCTGTGCCCGGACGTGCTCCGGCGCTTCCCGGTGGCGGATCGCGAACAACGCCGTGAGCTGCGGTCCTTCGGCGAACCCGGCCAGCACGGCCGCGACGACTACGCCGTGTCCGCTCGCGGCCAGGAGGCAGCTCGCCGCGAGGAGAAGCGTGCTCAGCCAGACCGTGCGGTCCGGCGCCCACGGCAGCGGGTGTCTCGCGAGGACCGCGTTGGCCATCAGGGACGCCACGGCCAGGACGGTCAGCAGCAACGCGCCGTCCGCTGGGTCGCGGAGGTGGGCCGCCCCAGCAGGGGGTAACAGACGGTAACCATCCCGATCCCGGTGCAGGAGATCGTCGAGGCGACCGTCGCCCGCCTCAGCGGCGCGTTGCGCACCAGGACCCTGAAGCCGTCCTTGAGGCGGGTCTTCTTCGGCGTCCGCTTCGGCAGGGACCACGCCACCGGGATCGCGGCGGCGACCAGGCCGGCCGAGACCACGAGCCCGGCCGGACCGCCGAGGAGCCCGGCCAGGCCCGGCCCGGCGAGGGCGGCGGCGGTGAACGTCATGGCGTCGAAGCGGCTGGCCGTCGGCAGCGCGGGCCCGGCGACCGCGGGCAGCTGCGCGGTCGGCGAGCAGCCCACCGGGCCCAAAAGCCGTGAAGGCCTCCTTCCCGGCTCTAAGAGCCGGGAAGGAGGCCTTCACGGACAGACGTCAGCCCTGGGTCT
>NZ_JBFACT010000106.1:0-21032 GCF_040640995.1 Amycolatopsis sp. NPDC021455
GGGCAACCGCTACGACGAGACCGTTCACATTCGCAACCGTCAACGAGCCCTCAGCCCTCGAACTGCAGCCTGAGGTTGACAGAGGATGTCTCATCGGATCACCCCGGCAGCGATCAGGCCGCTCATCGGGCCATCCCGGCCGCGATCAGCACCGCCGCCGCGCCGACCAGTCGGGACAAGCGCACCGCGTGGCGCAGGTCCGCTGGCTCCGGGTCGCGGCCTTCGCCCAGCCGGGAGCGGCTCTCGAGTTCGCCGCCGTAGCTGTTGGTCCCGCCGAGCCGGATGCCGAGCGCGCCCGCGAACGCCGCTTCCACCTGGCCCGCGTTCGGGCTCGGGTGCCGTCCGCCGTCGCGGCGCCAGATCCGCCAGGACTCCCGGGCCCGGCCGCCCGCACACGCCGCCGTGAGCACGGCACCGATCCGCGACGGCACCAGGTTGGCGAGGTCGTCGGCGCGCGCCGCGGCCCAGCCGAAGCGCCGGTAGCGCGCCGAACGGTAACCGACCATCGCGTCGAGCGTGTTGAGCGCTCGGTAGCCCAGAAGACCCGGCACCCCGGCGACAGCGCCCCAGAACAGCGGCGCGACCACGGCGTCCGAGGTGTTCTCGGCGATCGACTCGGTGGCCGCGCGGGTGAGCTCGGCGGAGTCGAGCGTCGTCGCGTCGCGCGCGCAGAGGTGCGAAAGCCTCTGACGCGCTTCAGGCACTTCGCCCGCTTCGAGCAGCCGGGCCATTTCGGCGCCTTCGGCGGCGAGACCGCGTCCACCGAGCACGACCCATGTCGAAGCAGCCGTGACCAAGAAGCGTGCGAAGGGGCGTCGCCGCGTCGCCGTCTGAAGCGCGACGCCGAGGCCTGCGACACCGAGGGTGCACAACCCCGCATACGCGACTCCGCGTGGCTTCGAATCAGCCCACAGCCGGTGTTCGAGGCGGGCCGCGGCGGTGCCGAAGAGGGCGACCGGATGCCCCTGTCGGGGGTCACCGAACAGTGCGTCGGCGACATATCCGGTAACGAGTCCGGCTGCGGTTGTCCCTAGACGGAGTGGCACGTGGCGCACGGTAGCGCGTGCACCAGAATGCCGGGTATGACTGTGCCCAATGCCGCCTCCGCGGGGAAACGTACGTCGGCGGCGCTGACGCACCGGCTAGCCGGGTATCTCGAAGCCCTGGCTCGCGTTCTCCGCCGGTCCGGCCGCGACGAAGGCAAGGTGCTGGTCCTCGGCGGCGTCCGCTCCGGGAAGTCACGGCACGCCGAGCGGCTCGTCGACCACCACCCCCGACTCGTCTACGTCGCGCCCGGCCTGCCCGCGAGCGAGGACGACCCCGAGTGGGCCGCACGGGTGGCCGCACACCAGGCGCGGCGGCCGGCGCACTGGAAAACCGTGGAGACCACCGACCTGGCCGGCGTCCTGCGCACGGCGACCGAGCCGCTGCTGATCGACTGCCTCGGCACCTGGCTGTCCCGCGTGCTGGACGACGTCGGCGCGTGGCGGCAGAAGCCGGGCTGGGAGCACCGCCTGGACGACCGGCTCGAGGACTTCCTGGCCGCCTGGGCCGCGGCGCGGGTGCCGGTGGTCGCGGTCAGCAACGAGGTCGGCAGCGGTGTGGTGCCCGCAACGTCGTCCGGACGGCTGTTCCGTGATGTGCTGGGCGCACTCAACAACCGGGTGTCCGCCGACGCCGACCGGGTCGTGCTGGTCGTCGCGGGCCGGGCGCTCGACCTGTAGCCAGGAGGCGCCCGTGTTCGACGTACCCGTGCCCGACCCCGCCGCCCGCACCGCCGCGCTGGACCGCCTCGACGGCCTGGTCAAGCCGCTCGGCGCGCTGGGCAGGCTCGAGGAGATCGCCGCCTGGCTGGCCGCGGCGCACGGCAGCGTGCCGCCACGCCCCCTGGACGACGTCCGCGTGGTGGTCTTCGCGGGCGACCACGGCGTGTCGGCGCTCTCGGCGTACCCGCGCGAGGTGACCGCGGCGATGGTCCGGGTGTTCCTGGCGGGCAAGAGCGGCGTGAACGTACTGGCCGCCCAGGTCGGCGCGAAGGTGCGAGTCGCGGACATCGCCGTCGACTGGGACGGCGAGGACGTGCCGCCGTCGGTGACGGAGCACAAGATCCGCCGCGGTTCGGGCTCGATCGACGTCGAGGACGCGTTGCTGCCGGGCGAGGCGCAGGCGGCGTTCGAAGCGGGCCGGGCGATCGCCCTCGAGGAGCGCGACGCGGACGTGCTGATCCCGGGCGACATGGGGATCGGCAACACGGCGGTGTGCGCGGCGCTGGTGGCGGCGTCGCTGGGCCTGCCGGCGGCGGAGGTGGTCGGCACGGGCACCGGGATCGACGCGGCGGGCCTGTCCCGCAAGACGGAAGCGGTGGCCGCGGCGTTGTCCCGGACCTCGGGGCGCGTCGACGACCCGTTCGAGCGTCTGACGGCGTTGGGCAGCGCATGCCTGGCGGCGACGGCGGGCTTCCTGGTCCAGGCGGCGGTCCTGGGCATCCCGGTGTTGCTGGACGGAGTGTTTTCCGGCGCGGCGGCGCTGGTGGCGCGCGACATCGCGCCGGGAGCGGAGCAGTGGTGGCTGGCCGGCCACCGCTCGACGGAACCTTCGCAGGCGTTCGCGTTGAAGGCGCTGGGCCTGGAGCCGATCTTGGACTTCGGCCTGCGGCTCGGCGAAGGGAGCGGAGCGGTGCAGGCGGTGCCGACGCTGCGCGCCGCGCGGGCGATCCTGGCCGAAATGGGCTTGCTGGCCGACCTGGCATGACGAACGCGGCGACCCGCAGACGGGTTCCCGCAAGGTCGCTGGCTGCGGAGCTCGGCAGTCGAGGCGCGGCGGTGGGCTGCCTGCTGGCGCCGCGAATGACTCGTTCGGGACGTGGGAGGTTCCCCATGACTCATTCGCGGCCCTGGACCCCACGGCCGCACCCGGCCGGCGGCGGAGCTGTCGATCCCGGCGCCTCTGGCCACACCCCCGCCACTCCCCGGCAGGGTTCCGGCAAAGTCGATCGCTGCCGCGGTGGTCAGTCGTGGGAGCGGGTCCGGCAGCCGTCAGGTCGCCTTGGCCGACACGCGGTTCAGGGGCCCACCACCCCGAAGCCGGACTGTGACAACGGACGGCAGCACCGCGTCAAGGCGGGAAAACGTGCCTTGACCCGGCACTACCGTCCGCGTGCAGGCTTCGTATCGGGGCGGCGGGGGAGGTCTGGGTGGGGCGCCGGTTGGTCTTCAGCGTGCCGCTCACGCCGGTTCGGCACCCTGGTGGAACGCAACACCCGGTACGTGCTGCTGCACCTGCCCGGCCAGTTCACCGCGGCCACGGACATGCCGGTCTCCTTCTGCGACCCGCACGCCCCCTGGCAACGCGGGAGCAACGAGAACACCAACGGGCTGCTGCGCCAGTACTTCCCCAAAGGCACCGGCCGCCCTCCCAGGGGGGCGTCCCCAGTCCAGTTTATCGGCACCCTGGCCGGCGAAAGCGCCGTTCGGCGATCTGTGGACAACTCCGCCTTCAGCGGCCTGGCTGTGGACAACCCGGCGTGAGCCGCTGGGGCGATGCCGCGCGGATGGCCGTCGGGACGCTGACCACCGTGCCCGTTCCGGCGCCGCGCGTCATCGACCGGCTGGTGGCCGGGCGGGCCATGCTGCTCGCTCCGCTCGCGGCGATTCCCCTGGCCGCTGCCGCCGGGGGGATCGTCTGGGCCGGGTCCGCCGCCGGGCTGCCCGTGCTCGGTACCGCGGCGCTCGCCCTCGGTGCCGTCGCGCTCGGCAGCCGGGGCCTGCACCTCGACGGGCTCGCCGACACCGCCGACGGCCTCGGTGCCTCCTACGACCGCGCCAAGGCCCTCGACGTCATGCGCCGCGGCGATTCCGGGCCCACCGGGGTCGCGACGCTCGTCCTGGTTCTCCTCCTCCAGGTCGGTGCCCTGACCGCCGCCAACCCGGTCACGGCGGCCGCGGGTGTGCTCGTCGGCCGGTGCACGCTCTCGATGGCGTGTGCGCGGGGCGTTCCGTCGGCGCGGCCGGAGGGGCTGGGTGCCACCGTCGCGGGATCGGTGCCCCGCGCCGCCGCCGTCGCCGTCGGGGTGGCGGCCGCCGGGCTCGCCGTGCTGCTGCCCGGACTGCCGTGGTGGCGCGGGCCGCTCGCGGTCCTCCTCGCCTACGGCGTCGCCGGAGCGCTCCTGTGGCGATGCACCAAGCGGCTCGGCGGGATCACCGGCGACGTTCTCGGCGCCGGTGTCGAGGCCGCCGTCGCGGCCGCGCTGCTCGCGCTGGCGGCTTAGCCCCAGGGGCCTTACCGCGGCGCCGTCGGCGCCCATGGATCGATGGGGACCACGCCGGCGATCCGGCCGGCGTCGTCGAGCAGACAGCCCATGCGCTTGACGGCGTGGAGGGTGACGGCGCGGTCGGTGAGGGTGAGTGCGGGGAGCTTTCCGGCGAGTTCCGCTTCCAGGTGCTGGACGTCGCCGAGGGATCGCAGCCACAGGGTCATGACGAGGTTGTCCGCTCCGGTCGTGGCCGCGCACAGGCGGACTTCCGGCAGTTCGGTCAGCGCGGTGGCGGTCCGGTGCAGTTCGTCGGGAGGCACCCGGGCCCAGAACGTCGCGGCGACGGGCCAGCCGGTGATCGGCTGGGCGACCTCGCAGCGCAGGGACAGCAGGCCGCCGTCGATCATCTCGGTGAGCCAGCGGCGGACGGTGGACCCGCTTCTCGCCGTGCGGGCCGCGATGTCGGCCGCGGTGCTCCGGCCGTCCTCGAGGGCGCGGAGCACCGCCCGGTGGTGGTCCTTCCAGACGGGCCGGTTCCCGGTTCTGGCCAGGACGTGTTCACGCCGCTGCGGCGACAGGGCGTCCAGCCGCCAGTGGTTGCCCTCGCCGTAGACGGTGGTGATCGCGTGGGTCCGCGTCCCGCGCACTCCGGGCAGCCGCTGGAGCTTGTGGAGAACGAGCCGGGACAGCGCGGCCAGATCGGGGGTCAGCACGGTCAGGAACAGATCCCGGCCGCTGCTGACGATCGAGATCGAGGCGATCTGCGGGACCCGGGACAGCACCTCCACCGCGTGCGCGCGGGCAGCCGGCTGGAGATCCAGTTCGACGAACGCGTTGCAGTGCTCACGCGCCCACAGCCGGACGTCGGGATAGGCGGTGACCCGGGCGGATCCGGCCTCGACGAGTCCTTCCCAGCGCCGCACGGCGGTGCCGGGGTCGATGCCGAGCACACGGCCGATCTCGTGCCACGTCGCGCGGGGCGCGGCTTGCAGCGCGTGCACGAGCTTGAGGTCCAGCTCGTCGGGCGTGAGCACATCCTGCATGCAAGGCCGTCCAGGTGAGCGAAATCGGGGATTCGGGCCTTCAGCGTGACATCGGCCGGGATTCTCGGCAAGGAGCACCGCGACGCCCGAGGAGGCCACCCGATGTCCGTGCACGAAGACGCCACCGCCATCCGCGACGACCTGGTCCGGTTGCGCCGCCGGCTGCACGCCGAACCCGAGATCGGCCTGCACCTGCCGCGTACCCAGGAAAAGGTGCTCACCGCCCTCGACGGGCTGCCGCTGGAGGTGTCGCTCGGCGAAGCGCTGAGCTCCGTGACCGCGGTGCTGCGGGCGAACCGGCCCGGCCCGGTCGTGCTGCTGCGCGCGGACATGGACGCCCTGCCCGTGCAAGAGCGCACGGGACTCGGCTACGCGTCCCGGGTCGACGGGGCCATGCACGCGTGCGGGCACGACCTGCACACCGCCATGCTGGCCGGCGCCGCCCACCTGCTCGCGGCGAGGCGGGACGCGTTGCCCGGGGACGTGGTCTTCATGTTCCAGCCCGGCGAAGAGGGCTGGGACGGCTCGGCCGCGATGATCACCGAGGGCGTGCTGGAGGCCGCGGGAAAGCCACCGGACGCGGCGTACGCGCTGCACGTGTTCAGTGCCGCGGTGCCGCACGGGGTGTTCACGGCTCGCCCCGGCACGACCATGGCGGCCTCCGACGGTCTCGAAGTCACCGTCGTCGGCTCCGGCGGGCACGGCGCCCGGCCGCATCGCGCGCACGACCCGATCCCGGTGGTCTGCGAGATCGTCACGGCACTGCAGACCCTGGTCACCCGCCAGTCCGACATCTTCGACCCGGTGGTCCTCACCGTGGGCTCGCTGCACGCCGGAACGCGGCGCAACGTCATCCCCGACACGGCGAAGTTCGAAGCGACCCTGCGCACGTTCTCCGCACCCGCCAAAGCCCGGATCAAGGACGCCGCCATCACCTTGGCCGAGTCCATAGCACGGGCCCACGGCCTGCGGGCCGAGGTGACCTACGTCGACGGATATCCGTCGACGGTCAACGACCCCCTGGAGACGGCGTTCGCCGCCGACACCATCGGCGAGGTGCTCGGCGGCGATCGGTTCCGCCACCTGGCCGACCCCCTGCCGGGCGGTGAGGACTTTTCCCGGGTCCTGCAACGGATCCCCGGAGCCTTCGTCCTGCTCGGCGCGGGCGACGGCACCACGGACAACCATTCACCGCGGGCGGAGTTCGACGACTCGGTCCTGCCGGACGGCGCCGCCGTTCTCGCCGAACTGGCGTTGCGCAGGGGACGGAGCACGCTGTCGTGATCGTCCTCGGGCTGCTGTTCGCCGGCGGCGCCGCCTTGGTGATCACCGGCGTCGTCCAAGGCGACCTCGGCACAGCGATCCTCGGTCTCGCAGTGCTTGCCTTCCTCATCTGGGGCCTGGCCGCGGGCGGCCGTGGCGACGACGACTACTGGGGAGACGCCGGCGACGGGGATGCCTAGGGCGTGGCAGGCCGCCGGGTGACCGGAACTGTCGTACCCCCTCCCTACAGTGATCCACGTGAACCGAACCGACCGTCTTTACGCCCTCGTCGAAGAACTGCGCGCCGTCGCGCCGCGGCCGCGCAGTGCGCGGTGGCTCGCGGACCGGTTCGAGGTCAGCGTGCGCACCATCGAACGGGACATCGGCGCCCTGCAGGAGTCCGGCACGCCGATCTACGCCGAGACCGGCCGCACCGGTGGCTACTGCCTCGACAAGGCGCACACCATGCCGCCGGTCAACCTGACCCCCGGCGAGGCCGTCGCCATGGCGCTCGCGCTCAAACACCTGGAGGGCACCCCCTTCCGGACGGAGGGGCGCTCGGCGCTGCGCAAGCTGGTCGCCGCGATGCGGCGGGAGGACGCGGACGCGGCGCAGGACCTCGCCGCGTGTGTCCACCTGCTCGGCGACGGTCCCATCCCGCCGATGCCGCACGTGCTCGGTATCCGCCGCGTACTGCGCATCCGGTACGCCGACCGCGAAGGCAAAGTCACCCGGCGGGAGATCGAGCCGCTGGGCTACGTCGGCAAACCCGAGCACTGGTACCTCGTGGCCTGGTGCCGGCTGCGCCGGGAGATCCGGGCGTTTCGCACCGACCGGATCGTCTCCTTCACCGTGACCGCCGAGGTGCCGCCGCTTCGCCGGCTGCGGCCCGAAGACCTCGACATCCCGTACGGCGACGTCCGGCAGCTCACTTTGGCGGGGTGAACACCGAGAAACGGTTGCCCGCCGGGTCGAGCAGGTGCGCGAACGTCACGCCGACGGGGTTGACCGTCGGCGGCCGTCGCACCCGGCCGCCCGCCGCCTCCGCTTGTTCGCAGGCCGCTTCGACGTCCTCGACGAGCACGGTGAAGATCGCGTAGTCCTCCGTGCCCGTGGCGAGCCCGCCGCGCGAGCCGCCGGTGTCGATCACCCGGTACGCCGGGTCGGTGCTCGCCGAGGAGTCCTGGGCGATCTTCCAGCCGAAGACGTCGCCGTAGAACCGTTCGGCGGCCGCCGGGTCCGCGGTGCCGATCTCGAACCAGGCGACGTCGTTGAATCCGGGCATGTCGTTCCTTCCGCTGCCGAGCCGGGCGCTTCCCGGTCTGCACCCACTCTCGACCCCGGCGGCGACAACCCCCTGTCGGTGTTTACGAAATTTTCCGCAACGCCGCCAGGAACGCGTCCGTCGTCGCACGGTCGCGGACGGCCAGCCGCAGGTGGTCCGGTCCGAGCCCCGGGAACGTGTCCCCGCGACGGACGGCGTAGCCCGCTTCACGCAGCCGCGCGCGCAGCGAAGCACCGTCGGGCACGCGGACCAGCACGAACGGGCCACGCGGCTCGCCCAGCACCGGCACCCCCGCCGCCGTCAGGCCGGACACCAGGTACTCGCGGTCCGACTCCGCCGCGATCGCCAGCTTTTCCGCTTCCTCCAAAGCGGCCGGACGGCAGCACGCCACCGTCGCGACCCCGGCCAAAGTGGACACCGACCACGGCACCTGGACCGCCTGCAACCGCTCGACGACGTCCGCCGAAGCGAGCACATATCCCGCCCGCAGCCCCGCCAGCCCCCACGTCTTCGTCAGGCTGCGCAGCACGACGACGCCGGGGGCACCCGCCGCCAGGCTCTCGACCTCGCCCGGGATCGCGTCCAGGAACGCCTCGTCGACCACGAGCAGCCGTCCCGGCCGGGCCAGGGAAAGCAGGACCGAGGCCGGGTGCAGCACGGACGTCGGGTTCGTCGGGTTGCCGACGAACACCAGGTCCGCGTCGGCCGGGACGAGCGCCGGGCCGAGGACGAAACCGTCCGATTCGGACAGGATCACGCGCGAGACCTCGTGCCCCGCCGCCCGCAACGCCGCCTCCGGCTCGGTGAACTGCGGGTGCACGACCACCGCGCGGCGCGGCCGGAAAGCCGAGGCCAGCAGCGTGAACGCCTCCGCCGCGCCCGCGGTGACCAGGACTTCCTCAAGGGCACGACCGTGGCGCGCGGCCACCGCGCGCACCGCATCCACAGTAGACGGATAGGCGGCCAGCGAGTCCAAAGCGGACGCCAGTTCGTCCCGCAGCCACGCGGGCGGCCGCGGCAGCCGGACGTTCACGGCGAGGTCGACCAGTCCGGGACCGACCTCACGATCGCCGTGGTGGTGCAGGTCGTAGCCCGCGGAGGCGGAATCAGACACCGGCATGGGCCCGGACCCGCGCCGCGAACCGGTGGGCCAGCTCGGGATACCCGGCCCAGTGGACGTGCAGGTAGGACGCGTGCAACGTCGGCGACGCGAAGCCGTCCAGCTGCCGGTCCCAGCCCCAGGCCGCCGAGGCGCCGTGCGACGGCGTCACTTCGGTGCGGTGGAACTCGTGTCCGGTGACGCGCCGGCCGGCCGTCGCCAGGAGGTTGTCCTCGACGGCGACCGCGCGCCGGTAGCCGAGCTTGCCGCGGGCGGTCATCTTCGCGTCCGCGGGCACCGCGCCGACCATGGGCACGCCGTCCAGCGACTGGCACAGGTACAGCAGGCCCGCGCATTCCGCGCTCACCGGCATCCCCTCCCGGATGGCCGAGGCCACCGCGGAACGCAACGCCGTGTTCGCCGACAGCTCGGCCGCGTGCACCTCGGGGAACCCGCCGCCGAAGTACAGCCCGGCACAACCGTCGGGCAACGCCGTGTCCCGCAATGGATCCACGTCGACGACCTCGACACCGCAGGCGGCCAGCAGTTCGATGTTCTCGGTGTACCGGAAGGTGAACGCCGGACCACCAGCGGCGGCGATTGTCACTGGTGGACCATCCACACCGGACGCTTCCCAGGCCGGCGCGGAAAGCGGCGGCGCCCCGGAAGCGATCCGGACGATCGCCTCGAGATCGACGCCGTCCCGCACCCACGCGGCCAGCGCGGGCAGCACGTTCCGCGCCTCCGCGGCCCGTTCCGCCGCCGGGACGAGCCCGAGGTGGCGGCTCGGCGCGTGGATCTCTTCGTTGCGGTACAACGCACCCAGCAACGGGACGCCGGTGGCTTCCAGCGCGGACGCGATCTCGTCGAGGTGCCGCTGCGAGCCGAGCTTGTTGAGGATGACGCCCGCGAGCCGCACCCGGTTGTCGTAATGAGCGAAACCCAGGACCGTGGCGGCGACACTGCGCGAAGCCGCCGAAGCGTCGACGACCAGCACCACCGGCGCGTCCAGGAGCCGGGCCACGTGCGCGGTCGACGCGTAGCCCTCGGTGCCCAAAGCCCCGTCGAACAAGCCCATCACGCCCTCGATGACCGCGATGCCGGCACCGTGGGAGCCGTGCCGCAGCAAGGGAACCAGCCGGTCTTCGCCTTGCAGGAACGGGTCGAGGTTGCGCGCGGGACGTCCGGTGGCGAGCGCGTGGTAGCCCGGATCGATGAAGTCGGGCCCGACCTTGTGCCCGGACACGCGGTGCCCGGCCGCCCGCAGCGCCGCCATCAGCCCGGCGGCGATCGTGGTCTTGCCGTGCCCGGAGCCGGGCGCGGCGACGACCACCCGCGCTACCACTCGATCCCCCGCTGGCCCTTCTGGCCGGCGTCCATCGGGTGCTTGACCTTGGTCATCTCGGCGACCAGATCGGCGGCCTCGACGAGTTCCGGCGGCGCGTACCGGCCGGTGATGACGACGTGCTGGTGCCCGGGCCGCGAGACCAATGTGGACACGACGTCGTCCACGTCGAGCCAGCCCCACTTCAACAAGTAGGAGAACTCGTCGAGGACGTAGAAGTCGTGCGTCTCGGCGGCGAGCCGGCGCTTGATCTCCGCCCAGCCTTCACGCGCGTTCGAGGCGTGGTCCTCTTCGCTGCCGGACTTGCGGGCCCAGCTCCAGCCTTCGCCCATCTTGTGCCACTCGACCGGCCCGCCCTGGCCGGTGTCCTCGTGCAGCTTACCCAGCGCGCGGAACGCGGCTTCCTCGCCGACGCGCCACTTCGCCGACTTGACGAACTGGAACACGCCGATCGACCAGCCCTGGTTCCAGGCGCGCAGCGCCATCCCGAACGCGGCCGTCGACTTGCCCTTCATCTCGCCGGTGTGCACGGCGAGCAGCGGCCGGTTGCGGCGCTGGCGCGTGGTCAGGCCGTCGTCCGGGACGACGTCGGGCTTTCCCTGTGGCATCAGGCGGCCCTTCCGGTCCGGGCGCGGACGGCGTCCGCGAGCGATTCGGCGGCGACGTCGGTGAGGAGAACGTGGTCCGCGCCGAGGTGGGCGGCGAGGTCGGCGGCCAGGCCGAGCCGCATCTTGCCGCTCTCGCAGTCCATCACGACGGTCGTGACACCGGTGAGCAGCCCGGCCGCGGCCTGGGCACGCGCGACGGCGTCCGGGCCGCTGGTGGCGCGCCCGTCGGTGACGACGACCAGCAGCGGGCGGCGCCGCGGGTCACGGACTTCCTCGACGCGCAGCACACGCGCGGCTTCCAGGAGCCCTTCGGCCAGGGGTGTCCGGCCGCCGGTCGGGAGGCCTTCGAGGCGGGACGCGGCCGCGTCGACGCTGATCGTCGGCGGCAGCGCGAGTTCGGCCGCGCTGCCGCGGAAGGTGACGAGCCCGACCTTGTCGCGGCGCTGGTAGGCGTCGAGCAGCAGCGACAGGACCGCGGACTTGACCTCGCGCATCCGCGCCTTCGCGCCCATCGAGCCGGACGCGTCCACGCAGAACAGGACGAGGTTGCCTTCGCGGCCTTCCCGCAGCGCGTAGCGGACGTCTTCGGGCCGCAGCTTCAAACCGGCGCCATCACGGCCACGGGCTTTCTGGTGCGGTGCCGCGGCTTTCACCGTCGCGACCAGGTGCGGCCGCCCTTCCCTGACACTCGCGGGCTGGACACCGATGGTGCGGCCGCTGTCGGTGATCGCGCGCGAACGGCGTCCGCGCTCACCCTCGCCCATGCCCTTGACGCGGAACACACGCGCCTTGAACGTCTCCCCCGCGCCGACGGTTTTCTGCTGCCCGCCTGCGTTCTGCTTCGCTTCTCCCTGCGGCGCGTTGTCGCTGCCCTGCGGTTCCGGCGTTTCCGGCGGCGCCGAACCCGAGCCGGGACCGTCGTCCTCGGGTCCAGGATCCGGCTGGGCGTCCTGAAGCGCCTGCTCCAGCTGCTCTTCCGAGATCCCGGGCGCGTCGAAGGGATTGCGGCGGCGCCGGTGCGGCAACGCGAGCCGCGCGGCGACGCGGACGTCGTCGGTCGTGACCTCGTCGCGACCGGCCCAGGCGGCGTGCGCGACCGCGGTGCGCGCGGTGACGATGTCCGCGCGCATGCCGTCGACCTCGAAGGACGCGCAGACCTCGGCGATCTGGCGCAGCGCGTCGTCGGGGAGCTTGACGGCGGGCAGAAGCCGTTGCGCCGCTTCGATGTCCGCGGCGAGCCGGGCGTCTTCCTCCGCGTACTGCGCGGCGAAGGCGTCGGGGTCGGCTTCGTAGGCCAGGCGGCGCCGGACGACCTCGACGCGCTGCTCCGGGTCACGGCTGGAGGCGACCTCGACGGTCAGCCCGAAGCGGTCCAGCAGCTGCGGCCGCAGCTCGCCTTCCTCCGGGTTCATGGTGCCGATCAGGACGAACCGGGCGGCGTGCGACACCGAGACGCCCTCGCGTTCCACGGTCGCGCGGCCCATCGCGGCGGCGTCGAGCAGGGTGTCGACGAGGTGGTCGTGCAGCAGGTTGACCTCGTCGACGTAGAGCAGCCCGCGGTGCGCGGCGGCCAGCAGGCCCGGCTGGAAGTCCGTCACGCCTTCGGCCAGCGCGCGTTCCAGGTGCAGGCTCCCGATGACCCGGTCTTCGGCGGCGCCGACCGGGAGTTCCACCAGCTTCGCGGGACGGCGGTGGCTCTTCGCGCCTTCGTGCGGACCGTCCGGGCAGAGCGGGTCGGGGGCCGCGGGATCGCAGGAGAACCGGCAGCCGTCCACGACGTCGACGCCGGGCAGCAGGCCCGCGAGCGCGCGGACCATGGTCGACTTCGCCGTGCCCTTCTCACCGCGCACCAGCACCCCGCCGACGGCGGGCGAAATCGAGGAGAGGACCAAGGCGAGGCGCAGGTCCGGCAGCCCGACGACGGCGGTGAACGGGTACGGCTTCAACAGCACTCCTG
Organism: Amycolatopsis sp. NPDC021455; assembly: GCF_040640995.1. Classification (NCBI taxonomy): domain Bacteria; kingdom Bacillati; phylum Actinomycetota; class Actinomycetes; order Pseudonocardiales; family Pseudonocardiaceae; genus Amycolatopsis; species Amycolatopsis sp. NPDC021455. The sequence continues at coordinate 12,853 of NZ_JBFACT010000106.1, forward strand.
AACTCGGCGACCGGCCGATCATCGCACAGCGCCCGCCTCGCTTAGGGTGGGAAATCGTGCGCGAAAAATCACCTCTGCTGGTCGTCGGGATCGGCGCCGACGGCTGGTCCGGGCTGTCGGAACAGGCGAGAGCCGCGGTGCTCGCCGCCGACGTCGTGCTGGGCGCGCCCCGGCAGCTCGGCTACCTGCCCGACGGGGTCACGGCGCAGGCGTGGCCGACGCCGTTGCTGCCGGGGCTCGACGCGGTGATCGCCGAGCACGAAGGAGCCCGGATCTGCGTCCTGGCCAGCGGCGATCCGTTTTTGTCGGGGGTCGGCACTACTCTCGTGAACCATGGATATGAGGTCGAGGCGCTGCCCGCGATCTCGTCGGTGACGCTGGCCCGGGCACGGCTGGGCTGGTCCGCCGAGGAGACCGAGGTGGTCACCATCGTCGGCCGGTCGTCGGCCCGCGTCGCCCGGGTGCTGGCGCCACGCCGGCGAGTGCTCGTCCTGGGTGCCGACGCGACCGCTCTGCGCTCCCTGCTCACCGTGCGGGGTTATGGCGAGAGCGAGCTGATCGCGCTGGAGAACCTGGGCGGGCCCGACGAGCGCGTCACCGACGGCTGGGCCGGCGATCCCGGACCGCTGACGGTGTTCGCGCTGGAGTGCGCGGGTCCGGCGTTGCCGCTGATCGGCATCCCGGACGACGTGTACGCCCACGACGGGCAGCTGACCAAACGCGACCTGCGAGTGTCGGCGCTGGCCCGCCTCGCGCCGAGTCCCGGCGAGCTGTTGTGGGACGTCGGCGCGGGCGCGGGCAGCGTCGGCATCGAGTGGTCGCGGCTGCACGGGCTGAACCGCGCGATCGCGATCGAGCGCTCGGAGGAACGGGCCGAACGGATCGGCCGGAACGCATTGGACCTGGGAGTACCGGAACTGGAGGTGGTGACCGGGGAAGCACCGGAGGCGCTGAGCGCGCTGCCCGCGCCGGACGCCGTCTTCATCGGCGGCGGGGTGACGGCGCCGGGCGTACTGGACGCGTGCCTGGCGACGGGCGCGCGGGTGGTGGCCCACGGCGTGACGCTGGAGGCCGAGCAGGTCCTGGCGCGCGCGTACGAGCAGCACGGAGGCGAACTGTCGAGAATCGGCGTGGAGCGGGCGGCCCCCCTCGGCGGCTTCACCGGCTGGGACCCGGCGCGGGTCGTGACCCAGTGGAGCAGCCGATGACCGGCATGCGCGTCCACGGCGGATCACCGACCGCGAAGTGCGGCCGACGGACGGGCGCGGCATCGGCGCCGCGAGCCACGCAGCCGGTCACCGGCGCGCGGTCCGCGAGGCCCGGCTGCCCGCGGCCAGGCACTCGCCCCGAGGGGCGGCCGGCCACCGACGTGCGGATGTTCGACGGCGGCCACCCACGGCCGGGCCCTCACCCCGGAGCGCGGCCGATGACCGGGCACCGCACCGGCGCTACGAACGCACGGCCGGCCACCGGCGCACGGACGTACGACGGCAGCCACCCGCAGCCGGGCCCTCACCCCGGAGCGCACCCGACCACCGGGCACCGCACCGGCGCTACGAACGCACGGCCGGCCACCGGCGCGCGGACGTACGACGGCAGCCACCCACGGCCGAGCCCTCACCCCGGAGCGCGGCCGACCACCGGGCACCGCACCGGCCCGGCGTACCCGCACCCGGCCGGCGGCGGGCGGTCACGCGTCCCCGGAGCGCAGCCGGCCACCGGCGCGCGGCCCGCGCGAGCAGCCCTCGGCGACCGCCCACTCACCCCGGAGCGCCCCCGATGACCGTGTACTTCGTCGGCGCCGGGCCCGGAGCCGCGGACCTCATCACCGTGCGCGGCCGGGATCTCCTCGCCCGCTGCGGTGTCTGCCTCTACCCCGGCAGCATGACCCCGCCCGACCTCCTCGCCTACTGCCCACCCGGGGCCGAGGTGGTCGACACCGCCGGGCTGAGCCTCGAACAGATCGTCGCCAAGCTGGTCGCAGCGCACCGGGCCGGGCACGATGTCGCGCGGCTCTGCTCCGGGGACCCGTCGCTCTACAGCGCCGTCGCCGAGCAGATGCGGCGGCTCGATGCCGCCGATGTGCCGTACGAGGTCGTACCCGGCGTACCCGCCTTCGCCGCTTCGGCCGCCGTGCTGAAACGGGAGCTCACCGTGCCCGAAGTCGGGCAGAGCCTCGTCGTCACCCGCGTGCAGGCTCGCTCCACCAAGATGCCCCCGCGGGAGACCCTCGCCGCCTTCGCCGCCACCGGGGCCACGCTCGCGCTGCACCTGGCGATCAACCACGTCGAGCGGGTGACCGAAGACCTCGTACCCCACTACGGCGGAGACTGCCCGGTCGCCGTCGTCGCACTGGCGACCCAGCCTGGTGAGACCGTCGTGCGCGGGGTGCTCGGCGAACTGCCCGCGCTCGTCGAAGAAGCCGGGATGACCCGCGCGGCCACCATCTTCGTCGGGCGGGTGCTCGCCGCCACGAACTTCCCCGACAGCTTCCTCTATTCCAGTGCCCGCGACCGGGCGAACCAACCGGAGTCGTTGTGACCGAACTTCGCTGGGGCCTGCTGGCCGCCGGGACCATCGCCGCCCACTTCGCCGCGGGCGTCGAGGAAAGCAAGCACGGCAGGCTGACCGCGGTCGGCGCGCGGGATGCCGGCCGCGCCCGGGAGTTCGCCACGCGCTTCGACATCCCCAAGGCGTACGGAAGCTACGAGGACCTCCTCGCCGACCCCGACGTCGACGCCGTGTACGTCTCGACCCCGCACGCCATGCACAAGGAATGGGCCGTCGCCGCCGCCGAAGCGGGCAAGCACGTGCTCTGCGAGAAGCCGCTGACGATCAGCGCGGCCGACGCCGAAGAGGTGATCACCGCCGCGCGCAAGCACGACGTCTTCCTCATGGAGGCGTTCATGTACCGGCTGCACCCGCAGACGCGGCGGCTGGTGGAGCTGATCGCGTCCGGCGCGATCGGCGAGGTCCGGGCGGTCGACACGACCTTCTCCTTCGACAGCAACCCGGAGGAGACCGCCCGGCTGAGCGACCCGGCGCTCGGCGGCGGCGGGATCCTCGACGTCGGGTGCTACTGCACTTCGCTCGCCCGGCTGGTCGCCCAGGCCGCGACCGGGCAGGACGTCGTCGAACCGGCCGAGGTCAGCGGGATGGCGCACCTGTCCGCGGACGGCGTCGACGAGTGGGCGACCGGCCTGCTGCGGCTGCCCGGCGACATCCTCGCGACGATCTCCTGCGGAATCCGGCTGGCCCGCGAGGACGGCATCCGCGTCTTCGGCTCGCGCGGGCAAATCCACATCCCGCGACCCGCCTGGATCCACCCGCTGCGCAAGCCCGGCATTTCGCGGATCATCCTGACTCCCGCCGGCGGCGAGCCGGAGGTCATCGAGGTCGAAGCCACGCAGGGCGTCTTCGCGCGCGAAGCCGACCACGTCGCCGCGCACGTCGGCGACCGCCAGGCACCCGAGCTGACCTGGGCGGAGACCCTCGCCAACATGCGCACGCTGGACCGCTGGCGCGAAGCCGTCGGCTACGGGCGTCGCTCGTGATCCTGATCCTCGGCGGGACCGGTGAAGCGCGTCAGCTCGCCGAAGCGCTGACAAAGCGCGAAGTCCGCGTTGTCTCTTCGCTGGCAGGGCGCGTCGCCCGGCCGAGACTCCCGGTCGGCGAAGTACGCGTAGGCGGCTTCGGCGGCCCCGAAGGTCTGGCGCACTACCTGCGCGAGAACCGCATCGAAGCCGTCGTGGACGCGACACACCCCTTCGCCGAGCGCATCGGGACCAACGCGGCCGAGGCGGCCGAACTGACGAAAACGCCACTCCTCCGGCTCGCCCGGCCGGGCTGGCAGCCGGGACCGGGAGACCTCTGGCACTGGGCCGACGACCTCGCCGAGGCCGCACGAAAACTCCCCGGCCTCGGCAAACGCGTGTTCCTCACCAGCGGCCGCCAGGGCTTGCCGGCTTTCGCGCACCTCGACGACCTGTGGTTCCTCATCCGCTGTGTCGACCCGCCCGCGCCTCCGTTGCCGCGTCACCACGAGCTGATCCTCGCCCGCGGGCCGTACGAAGTGGCCGCCGAACGCGAGCTGCTCAGCCGGGTCGACGTCCTGGTCACCAAAGACTCCGGCGGCTCACAGACCAGCGCGAAGCTCACGGCGGCACGCGAACTGAACGTCCCCGTCCTGGTGATCAGGCGGCCGGAGCGCCCCGGCACCGAGACCGCCGAAACCGTCCCCGAAGCCGTCGAATGGGTCCTGCGCCGATGATCGAAGAGTTCTACGAAGTCCTGCGCAAGCGGCGGGACGTCCGCGGCGAGTTCACCGGCGAGCCCATCCCCGAAGCCACCCTGACGAGGATCCTCGAGGCCGCGCACGCCGCGCCGAGCGTCGGGCTCACGCAGCCGTGGGACTTCGTGCTGGTCGACGACGTCGAGACGCGCGAGAAGTTCGCGAAGCACGTCCACGAGGAGCGGGAGGTCTTCGCGGGCCAGCTCGGCGAAGACCGCGCGAGCACCTTCGCGAACATCAAGATCGAGGGCATCCTCGAGGCGAGCCTCGGCATCGTCGTCACCTACGACCCGGCGCGCGGCGCGCCCGACGTGCTCGGCCGGCACGCGATCGCCGACGCCGGCCTGTACTCGGTCTGCCTGGCGATCCAGAACCTCTGGCTGGCGGCGACCGCGGAAGGCCTCGGCGTCGGCTGGGTGAGCTTCTACCGCGAGCCGTTCCTGAGCGAGCTGCTCGGCATCCCCGACGGCATCCGGCCGGTCGCGTGGCTGTGCGCCGGGCCGGTCAGCAAGCTGGAGACCGTGCCGGACCTGGAGCGCCACGGTTGGCGCAGCCGCCGTCCCCTGACCGCGGCGATACACCACGGACGGTTCACCCCGCGTGACCCGGGGGCTGCGTCAGCCGCCGACCTCTGACCCGTTAGCGTTGCGCCGATGCGTCTGATTGCCGTAGCGCTGGGGTTGCTCTCGGCCTTGTGCGCGCTGGCTTTCCCCTTCCTGCCGGTGGTGCAGGACACGGCGGAGGTCGTCTGGCCGACCGGCAGCGACACCCGCTCCGTCAACGCGCCCTTGACCGGTTACTGGGCCCAGGACCTGCGCGCCGAACTGCCGTGCGCGGCCATCCGCTCGGTCGACGCGCGCACGAACGGCCCGGGCCTGCTGTTCGCCACCGTGCCCGACGGCCGCACCGACCCGAAGGCCGGCAACGGCGTCGGCATGCAGCTGCGCGTCGACAACGGCGTGCTGCTCGCCTCCAGCCAGGGCCAGCAGATCGCCCAGCAGCCGCTGCCCGCCGAGAAGTGCGACGTCGAGCTGGACGTCGACGCGACGCAGATGACCCTCGCCGTCGCCGGGACGCCGATCTTCCACACCGGCGGCGACGTCCGCCCCCGCGTCGTCGGCATCTACTCCTCGATCAACTCGAGCAAGGACCCGATCGCCGGGCTGCACGTCTCGGTCGTGCCGGACACGCGCTACCAGACGTCGCCGACCGCGCTGAAGATCGGCGTCGGCGTGCTCGCCGTGCTGTGCCTGATCGGCTGCCTGATCGCGACCTGGCGGCGCGACTCCGGCTTCGCGCGCCGCGCCCCGCGCTGGGCGCCGGTCGGCTGGTGGCGGCTGACGCTGCGGGACACCACGGTGATCGCCGCGCTCGGCGCCTGGGTCTTCATCGGGCCGGTGACCTCGGACGACGGCTACATCCTCACGATGGCCCGGGTCACCGAGGCAACCGGCTACCTGACGAACTACCACCGCTGGTTCGGCGTCGCCGAGGCGCCGTTCGGCTGGTTCTACCACGTCTACGAGCTGATGACGCACGTCAGCACCGTGCCGCCGTGGATCCGGCTGCCGTCGTTCCTGCTCGGCGTGCTCAGCTGGCTGCTGATCAGCCGCGAGGTGATGCCGCGGCTCGGCACGCAGATCCGCACGAGCCGCCCGGCCAGCTGGGCCGCCGCGACGGTGTTCCTGATCTGGTGGATGCCCTACAACAACGGCGTCCGCCCGGAACCGGTGGCCGCGCTCGGCTCGCTGCTGGCGATCTGCGCGGTGGAGCGCGCGCTGGTGACGCGGCGGCTGCTGCCGCTGTGCCTCGGCCTGATCGCGGCCGGCTTCACCCTGGCCGCGACGCCGACCGGGCTGATCGCGGTGGCGCCGTTCCTGGTCGCCGCGCGCCCGCTGTTCAAGCTGGTGCGCCAGCGCGCGACCGAGAGCGGCTGGCTGCCGGTGCTCGCGCCGGTCGCCGCCGCGGGCCTGCTGGTGCTGGTCGTCGTGTTCGCCGACCAGACGTTCGCGACGGTCCAGGAGGCGACCCGGATCCGCACGCAGGTCGGCCCGAACCTGTCGTGGTTCCAGGAGCTCGCGCGCTACCAGCTGCTGTTCGAAAGCCTGCCGGACGGCTCGGCGCCGCGCCGCTTCCCGGTGCTGCTGGTGCTGCTGTGCACCGGCACGTGCCTGGTGATGCTGCTGCGCCGCGGCCGCATCCCCGGTGCGGCGCTCGGCCCCGCGCGCCGCCTGATCGGCACGACGGCGCTGTTCTTCCTGCTGCTGGCCCTGACGCCGACGAAGTGGACGCACCACTTCGGCGCGTTCGCCGCGGTCGGCGCGTCGATGGCGGCCCTGACCGCGCTCGCGACCGGCTCGACCGTGCTGCGGTCCAGCCGCAACCGCGCCGCGTTCCTCGCCGGGCTGCTGGTCGTCGCCGCGCTGGCCGCGACCGGGCCGAACACCTACTGGTTCGTCTCGCGCCTCGGCGTCCAGTGGACGAACGTGGCGCCGTCGATCGGCGGCATCCCGCTGTCGACGATCCTGCTCGTGGCGGCCGGGATCGCGGGGGTGTACGCGTTCGTCGAGAACGTCCGCGCGCACCGGCCGGGGCTGCCGCCGCAGGTCCAGGAGGGCAAGCGCCGCGCGCTGCGGCTCGGGTCGCTGTCGCTGGTGGTGGTCTGCGGCCTGGTGGCGGCGGGCGAGTTCGTCACGATGGCGTGGGCGATCCACAACCAGTCCGGCAGCTACAGCCTGGGCGCGGCGAACATCGGGCACCTGTTCGGCAAGAGCTGCAACCTCTCCGACCACGTGATGGTCGAGCGCGACGCGGCGACGAGCATCCTGCACCCGCAGGCCGAGCAGCGGACCGTCCCGGTGAAACCGCAGGAGAGCTCGCCGCTGCCCAACCCCGACCTGGACAACGGCCGCGTCCAGACCGGCTTCCACACCCGCCCGGTCGACGACAAGGACCCTCTCGCCGAGCCGCCGCACGGGTTCACCCCGGAGACCGTGCCGATGTGGTCGAGCTACCTCGACCCCGAGACACGGGCGGGCCGGCTGCGCAGCGACTGGTACGCGCTGACGGAAAAGCCGGCGGACGGCCAGATCGTGGTGGCGACGGCGGGCGCGCCGCGCCGTCCGACGTCGGTCAGCCTCGACTACGGCGTCGACACCCCCGACGGCGTGAAGATCCTGCGCAGCCAGTTCATGCTGCCGCCGGGCTCGGGCACGGGCGGCTGGAACGACACCCGCATCAACCTGCGCGACCTGCCGCCGGAGACGAACGCGGTCCGGATCAACATCGTCGACAACGACCTGACGGAGGACGGCTGGATCGCGGCGTCGGCCCCGCGCGTCCCGACGTTCACGACGCTGACGGACCGGATCGGTTCGAAGCCGGTGTACGTCGACTGGCCGGCGTCCTTCGTGTACCCGTGCGTCCAGCCGGTGACGTCCCACGACGGGATCTCGCAGGTCCCGGACTACCGCATCACCGCGGGCGCGCTGGCGGACGAGGCCCAGTGGGCGTCTTCGACCAACGGCGGCCCGATCGGGTGGCTGGAGGAGCTGGCCGAGGAGCCGGAGGTGCCGAGCTACCTGATCGGCCAGCCGAGCCAGTCGTGGGGCCAGCTGCTGCAGATCGAGCCGTTCACCGAAGGCATCGCGCCCACGATCGTGCACGGCGAGAAGACGGTGCCGGGCTGGTGGTCCCCCGGACCGGGCCCACGTCAACCGAACGGCAAAGACCCGACGCGCTGAAGCGCCCCAATGTGGCGTTGGTTGCTCCATCCATGCCCCCACCGCCGCCCTCAACGGAGGCGCTCCGCGCCGCAGTGCCGATTCAACGCACCCAATGTGGCGTTGGGGGCGGGAGACGCCCACAAACCCCCCAACGGGCGGTTGGG
>NZ_JBFACT010000107.1:0-20883 GCF_040640995.1 Amycolatopsis sp. NPDC021455
CCTTAGACCTGGGCCGGGGTCGGGGGCGGTGGGTGGTGTGGTGTGGGTTGGTCTCCGGCCCACCCCCCCCCCGCGAAGGGTCAGCCCTGGTAGTCGGCGGCGACGTCGATGATCCAGGTGACGCCGAAGCGGTCGGTCAGCATCCCGAACGCGGGGGCCCACTGGGCGGGGCCGAACTCCTCGATGACGGTCGCGCCCTCGGCAAGGCCCTTCCAGACCGGGGAGACCTCGTCGACGGTGGCGCCGCGGACGGAGAGGAAGAACTTCTCCTGGGTGATGGTGGTGCCGTTCTCGCGGCGGGTGGTGGGGGCGGCCGCCGGTCCGTCGGTGCCGGGGACGTCGTAGGCCATGACGCTGAAGCCGTTGTCCGCGGTGACCTGGCCGAACACGACCTTGCCCGCGTCGGGCAGTTCGGCCGGCATCCCGAAGTCGCCGTAGGTGATGACGGTCGTCCGGCCGCCGAAGACCGACCGGTAGAACTCGAGGGCCGCGCGGGCCTGGCCGGTGAAGTTGAGGTGGGCGACAGCGGTGAGCGACATGTGTTCCGGTCTTTCTCGAGTGGTGGCGCGGCCGGAGGGGTTCCGGCGACGAGAGCCACGATGGCAGCGGTAGCGGTCAGGGAACGTCCGCTTCTCGTGGCAGCATGAAGTCCATGCCGGCTTCTTCCTCGACGGCGACCTCGGGCCGTCTGCTCTCGCTCCTGTCGCTGCTGCAGGTGCGCCGGGACTGGCCGGGCTCGCTGCTGGCCGACCGGCTGGGGGTCAGCGAACGGACGGTGCGCCGCGACGTCGACCGGCTTCGTGAGCTCGGCTATCCCGTGCAAGCGGTCAAGGGTCCGGAGGGCGGCTACCGGCTCGAAGCCGGCAGCCAAATGCCGCCGCTGTTGTTCGACGAGGAGCAGGCGGTCGCGCTCGCGGTGGCGCTGCGGATCGCCGTCGGCACCGGCGCCGGCATCGAGGAAGCCGCCGCGCGGGCGCTGACCACGGTGCGGCAGGTGATGCCGTCGCGGCTGCGGCAGCGCGTCGACCTGCTGGAGATCACCGCGGGCGGGGGTGCCACCCAGGTCGGCACGGAAGTGCTGTTGTCGTTGAGTTCGGCGATCCGGGCCACCGAGGAGGTCCGGTTCGACTACGGGGCACCGTCCCGGCCCGCGGATGCCGGGCCCCGGCCGCCGCGCCGGGTGCAGCCGCACCACCTCGTCGCCCGGAGCGGGCGGTGGTACCTGGTCGGCTGGGACGCCGTCCGGGCGGACTGGCGGACCTACCGCGCCGACCGGATGACGCTGCGCACGCCGAACGGGCCGCGGTTCACCCCGCGGGAGGTGCCCGGCGGCGACGTCGCGACGTTCCTCGCCGCGCGGTTCAAGGGCTCGGCGACCGCCGACGTCTGGCCGTGCCGGGGCGAGGTGATCCTCGAGCTGCCGATCGCGGAGGTGGCGCCGTTCGCGGGCGACAGCGTCGTCGAGGAGGTCGCACCGGGGAGGACGAGGTGGCTCGGCGGATCCTGGTCGTGGGCGGCGCTCGCGGCGAGCCTGGCCCGGTTCGACGCCGAGATCGAAGTGGTCGCCCCGGCCGAGTTGCGGGCGGCCTTCGCCGCCTTGGCGGACCGGGCGAGCCGCGCCTCCGCCGGCCAGCGCTGAGCCCCGAAAGTTTCGGCGTCGACGATTTCGCCATTTTCGAAGTCGGTGACGCGTTGTCGAATGCGATTCGACAACGGGCGGGCCGTTGACTGTGACCGCAGTGCTGACTACATTTGCTGGAAACTGCGCGTGGCTCGGCTCGAATTCGAAGAATCCGGAGAAATTGATGCGGACGCATTCCACGGCAAGAATGTTAGCGCTAACGCGACGGGGCCGCCGGGGACGTGCCCTGATCACGCTGCTCACGCCGGTTCTGGTGGCCGGCGCGGCGGTCGCGCTCTCCACCGGTGCGGCGTCGGCGGCGACCGTCGACCCGAGTGCGTCGTATGTCCTGGTCAACCGCAACAGCGGCAAGGTGATGGACGTCTCCGGTGCCTCCACCGCCGACGGCGCGGCGGTCCAGCAATGGTCCCGTCACGACGGAGCCAACCAGCAGTGGCAGTTCGTGGACTCCGGCAACGGCTACTACCGGCTGAAGTCGAAGAACTCCGGCAAGGTCCTCGACATCGGCAACTGGTCGACCGCCGACGGCGCGAAGGTCCAGCAGTGGACCGACCTCAACGGAACCAACCAGCAGTTCAGCCTCGCCGACTCCGACGGCGGCTATGTCCGGCTGATCAACCGCAACAGCGGCAAAGCCGTGGAAGTGACGGGCGGGTCGGCCGCGGACGGAGCGGCCGTCGTCCAGAACGGCGACGCCAAGGCGGCCAACCAGCAGTGGCAGCTCGTCCGGTTGGGCGGCACCAGTTCGTGCGCGCTGCCGTCGACGTACCGCTGGTCCTCGACCGGTGCGCTGGCGCAGCCGAAGAACGGGTGGGTCGCGCTCAAGGACTTCACCAACGTCGTCTACAACGGCAAGCACATCGTGTACGGGTCGACGACCGACTCGTCGGGGTCGTACGGCTCGATGGGCTTCGCTCCGTTCACGAACTGGTCCGACATGGCCTCGGCCGGCCAGACCGGGATGAACATCGGCAACGTCGCACCCACGCTGGTGTACTTCGCGCCCAAGAACGTCTGGGTGCTCGCGTATCAATGGGGCCCGACGACGTTCAGCTACCGGACGTCGAGTGACCCCACCAACGTCAACGGCTGGTCGTCCCCGCAGGAGCTGTTCACGGGCACCATCCCCGGTGGCGCGCCCCTCGACCAGACCCTGATCGGCGACGGCACGAACATGTACCTGTTCTTCGCGGGCGACAACGGCAAGATCTACCGGGCGAGCATGCCGATCGGCAACTTCCCGGGCAGCTTCGGCTCGTCGTACACGACGATCATGAGCGACACGACGGCCAACCTGTTCGAGGCGGTCGAGGTCTACAAGGTCAAGGACCAGAACCAGTACCTCATGCTCGTCGAGGCGATGGGCGCGAACGGCCGGTACTTCCGCTCGTTCACGGCCACCAGCCTGGGCGGCACGTGGACCCCGCAGGCGGCGACGGAGAGCAATCCCTTCGCGGGCAAGGCCAACAGCGGAGCCACCTGGACCAACGACATCAGCCACGGCGACCTGGTGCGGACCGACCCCGACCAGACGAAGACGATCGACCCCTGCAACCTCCAGCTGTTGTACCAGGGAAGGAACCCCAGCTCCGACGGCACCGACTACAACCACCTGCCCTGGCGGCCGGGCGTGCTGACGCTGCAGCGCTGACCCGGGTCGACCCGGCCGGTCGGCGTCTCCACCCTTCGCCGGGTGGGGACGCCGACCGGCTTCCGCGCGACCGCCGGTCAGCAGGGGGTCGTGATCCACTTGTGGGACAACAGGTACACCGGACCGATCGATCCTTCCCAGCCCTGTCCCATGCAGCCGTCGTAGGAGGTGTAGTTCGTCCCCCGGTAGAAGGCCACGGCCGTGAAGGCCGGAGATGTCCCGTGGTTGTACACGTACACCGCGGGCCGGGTGCGGGCCCAGGAGCACCGGATGGCCCCGGACGACCAGTCGGGATCGGCGTCGCTCCAGTTGCACATCTTCCCGAGGTCGTTGTAGAAGCACGCGTTGCCCGCCGGGCAGTCCGCCAACGCGACCGGCATCGCGGGCGCGGCTGCCGCGGAACCCGGGGCCGCGGCGGCCAGTCCGGCGGCCGCGAGGACCGCCGTCATCGCCGATTTGATCATCAGGTCATTCCCCTTCCCGTGGATGTCCGCCGGGATCGGTATAGCGCGGCGGCCGTTGTCCAGCGCCATGGTCGTCGGCTGGACAAACAAATTCGTCGCCGGCAACCGGCCGGCGCCGGGTGCTACCGTCCACGGGACGGTTGTCCAGTGACCTTGATCATGAGGGCGGGGCATGGGGAGACGCGAGCGCTTCCTTGATCCGGAGACGGGTCCGGTACAACGCTTCGCCTTCGAGCTGCGCCGGTTGCGGGAGTCGGCCGGCGGCCCGAGTTACCGGGAGCTGGCCCGGCGGGCCCACTATTCGATCACCGCCTTGTCCGAAGCCGCGGGCGGCCGGATGTTTCCGTCGCTGGCTGTCACGCTGGCTTATGTCGAGGCGTGTGACGGTGACCGCGAAATCTGGCGGGCGCGTTGGCAGGCCCTGTCCGAAAAGCTGGCGGCCGACCGGGCCGACGACGATGTGACGGGGTCTCCTTATCTGGGATTGGCCACGTTCCGGCGGGAGGACGCCGACCGGTTCCACGGCCGCGACGACTTGATCAAGGAATTGTGCCGGAGGCTCGAAGGAAATCCATTTCTCGCGGTTTTCGGTGCGTCCGGCAGCGGGAAGTCGTCACTGCTGCAGGCCGGGCTGCTGCCCGCGATCAGCCGGGGCGAAATCGCCGGCAGCGAGCAGTGGCCCCTCATCCTGTGCACGCCCGGCCGGCGCCCGATCGAACAACTGGCCGTCCGGCTGGCGAACTTGAGCGGGATTTCCGCCGTGCCGGTCACCGGGCAGCTCGCGGCCGACCCCGGCAACATCGGTGTGCTGGTCGCGCAGGCGCTGGCCAAGTGCCCGGAGCAGGCATGCCTGGTGATCGTGGTCGACCAGTTCGAAGAGGTCTTCACCCTGTGTTCCGACGAGCGGGAACGGACGGGGTTCGTCGACTGCCTGCTCGCCGCCGCCGAGAGGTGTGCCGGGCGGGCGAGGATCGTGCTGGGTGCGCGGGCCGACTTCTACGCCCGGTGCGCCCGGTATCCGGGGCTGGTCGCGGCGTTGCGGGACCACCAGGTGCTGGTCGGCCCGATGGGGGACGACGAACTGCGGGCCGTGATCCGGGAACCGGCGGTGCGCGCGGGCTTGACGGTGGAAAAGGCGCTGGTGGAGACGATCGTCGCGGACGCGCGTGGTGAGCCGGGTGCGTTGCCGATGATCTCGCACGCGTTGCTGGAGACGTGGAAACGGCGTTCCGGCGATGTGGTCACCTTGGCGGGCTACCAGCGGACGGGTGGCGTCCACGGGGCGATCGCCGGCACGGCCGACCGGGTGTTCGCCGAGTTCGACAGTGCCGGGCAGCGGATCGTCCGGAACGTCTTCCTGCGCCTGACCGCCCTCGGCGAGGGAACCGAGGACACCCGCCGACGTGTCACGCGCACCGAACTGCTCGGCGGCTCGGACGCACCGGCCGTGGCCGCCGTGCTGGCCAGGCTGGCCGCGGCGCGCTTGGTGACTCTCGGCGAGGACACGGTGGAAGTGGCACACGAGGCGTTGATCCGCTCGTGGCCGCGGCTGCGGAACTGGCTGACCGAGGACCGCGAGAGCCTGGCGGCGCACCGGCGGCTGACCGAGACCGTCGTCGAGTGGGAGCGCCACGGCCGCGACGAGGAGCTGCTGTACCGGGGAACGCAGCTGGCGGCGTGGCAACTGCGTCCGCTGGACGGGCTCAACGACGCCGAACGCGCCTTCTTGGCCGCCGGCCGGCACGCCGCGGCGCGGACCCAGCACGCACGGCGCCGGCGTGTCCGCCTGACCATCGGTGGGCTCGCGACGGCGACGGCGGTGGTGACGGTGCTCGGGATCCTCGCCTGGGTGTCGGCCGACCGGGCCGAGTCGGAGAGCCGGCTCGCCCTCAGCCGCCAGCTCGTCGCCACGGCCCGCGCGCAGCTGCAGCTCGATCCCGAACTGGGGCTGCTGCTGGCCGAGGAGGCACTCCGGACGGACCCGAACCCCGGCAGCGAGGCGATGCTGCGCCAGGCCGCCGTCGCCTCGCACGTCCGCGCGAGCGTCGCCGCGCACGAGGGGAAGGTCACCGGGGTCGCGTTCAGCCCCGACGGCAGGCACCTGGCCACCAGCGGCGCCGACGGCGTGGTCCGGGTGTGGGCGTGCGATCACGGTCGTCTTTCCCCGGCCCGCCCGGTGGTGCTGGCGGGCCATCGCGGCGAGGTGTGGACGCCGGTGTTCAGCCCGGACGGGAAGCGGATCGCCGCGGCGGGTGCCGACGGCACGGTCTCCGTCTGGGACTGGACGTCCGGCCTGCCTCCGGTGCTGCTGCGCGGAAACGAGGACAAGGTGTGGAGCGTGGCGTTCAGCCCGGACGGGCAACAGGTCGCCGGCGCCGGGCAGGACGGCACCCTCCGGGTCTGGACCGTCGGCGGCCGCGAGCTGACCGTCCTGCGCGGACACGAGGATCGCGTGCTCGGGGTGGCGTTCAGCCCCGACGGGCGGCGGCTGGCCACCAGCGGCGGTGACAACACCGTCCGGATCTGGGCGCTCGACGGCACGCGCGCACCGATCGTGCTGCGGGGCCACGAGAACTCGGTGGAATCGGTGGAGTTCAGCCCGGACGGGCAGCACCTGGCCACGGCCGGCACCGACGGGACGGTGCGCGTGTGGGACACCGACGGCTCGGCCGGCTCCGTGGTCCTCGGTACCCACGACGGCACCGCCGAAAGCGCCACCTACAGCCGCGACGGCCGCTGGATCGCCAGCACCGGCAACGACGGCACCCTGCGGGTCTGGAACGCGGCCGGGCATGCCCGGCCGCTGGTGCTGCGGGGACATCACGGAACAGTCTGGGCGGCGGCGTTCAGCCCGGACGGCCGGCAGCTCGCGAGCGCCAGCGACGACGGCACCGCCCGGATCTGGGACATCGACGAAGTCGGTGACGCGACGGTGTTGCGCGGGCTCGGCGGACCGGCGCGCAGCGCCGTGTTCAGCCCGGACGGCCGTGAACTGGCCGGCGCGGGCGACGACGGCACCGTGCGGATCTGGGACACCGCGGGGAAAACCCCGCCCACAGTGCTGCGCGGCCAGGACGGACCGCTGCTCCAGGTCGCGTTCAGCCCGGACGGGCAGCGCGTGGCCACCGTCGCCGGCAACGGCACCGTCCGGATGTCCCCGGTCACCGGCGCCGGGACTCCAGTCGTGCTGCACGACCCCGGACCGGTGTGGCAGGTGGCGTTCAGTCCGGACGGGCGTTACCTCGCCGCCGCGAACCGCGGGGACACGATCCGGATCTGGAACACCACCACCGGGACCGCCGAGCCGACCCGGCTCGAGAGCGGCCAAGGCGTGTTGACCTTCGTCACGTGGAGCCCGGACGGACGGTACGTCGCCGGTGCCGGCCCCAGCGGCGCCGTCCTGATCTGGGACCTCACCCACGGCGGCGCGCCCACGGTGCTGCGCGGTCACCAGGGTCTGGTGTGGACATTGGCCTTCAGCCCGGACGGGAGCCGGCTCGCCAGCGGCGGGAACGACGGCACGGTCCGGATCTGGCGCGTCACCGGCCAGGGCGGCCCCCTCGTGCTGCACGGCCATCAGGGCGTGGTGTGGAGCACGGCGTTCAGTGCCGACGGCCGCACGCTCGTGACCAGCGGCAACGACGCCACGGTACGTCTGTGGCAGCTCGACGGCACCGGAGAACCCCTGCAGCTGCAGGGCTTTCGCGCTTCGGTGGAAACGGTCGCGTTTTCGGCGGACGGCAGGCTGGCCACGGCACACGACGACGGCACCGTCCGCATCTGGCGGTGCGAAGTGTGCGGCCCGATCGACGAGGTCCTCGCCTTCGCGGAGCAGCACCTCACCCGGCAGCTGACACCCGAAGAACGCGAGATGTACCTCCACGAGCCCCGCCCCTGACGGGCGGTGCGGCCGCCGCACCGGTCACTCGGTGTTGCGCAGGTACTCCAGGGTGGCGAGCACGCGGACGTTGACGCTGCGCCGGTCCGCCACCTGGGTGAGGCCGAGTTTGCCGGTGATGGCGGTCAGGTGCTTCTCGACAGTGGTGATCCGGCAGCCGGTTTCCTGGGCGATGCCCAGGTTCGAGCGGCCTTCGGCCACGAGGCTCAGCACCCGCCGTTCGTGCGCGGTGAGCGCGGCGAGCGGGTCGTGCCGCCGGCGACGCGACATCAGCCGCGTGATGACGTACGGATCGACCACGACGTCGCCCGCCGCCACCCGGTGCAGTGCGTCGAGGAGTTCCGCCACATCGCCGACGCGCTCCTTGAGCAGGTAGCCGACCGCGCCCGTGCCCTGCTCGATGCCGAGGAGCCGTTCGGCGTAGGCGGCCTCGGCGTACGAGGACAGCACGAGCAGGCCGACGCTGGGGTATGTCGCACGGACCCGCTCGGCCAGCCGGAGCCCTTCGTCGGTGAAACCCGGGGGCAACCGGATGTCCAGCAGGGCGACGTCGGGTGCCGTGCGGTCGATGACGGCGAGCGCTTCGTCGGCGTCCCGGGCCCTGCCCACGACATCGACGTGCTGGCCGGCCAGTGACGTGGCGAGGGCGTCCAGGAAGAGCGGCTCGTCCTCGACGATGGCGACTCTCACGGTGCCTCCAGGGGGAACGTGGTGGTGATGCGGGTTCCGTGGCCGGCGGTGGATTCGACGCACAGCGTCCCGTTGACGGTGCTGACGCGGTCCTTCAGGCCGCTCAGCCCGCTGCCGGCCGGGTCGGCCCCGCCGCGTCCGTCGTCGGTGATCTCGAGGTACGCGGTCCGCTCGTCTTGGCGGACCTCGATCCGGACGTGGCCGGCGTCCGCGTGCTTGTAGATGTTCGCCAGCGCCTCGGAGACGGTGAAGTACGCGGTGGCTTCCAGGTGCCGTGGCCAGCGGGTGCGGGGGATGGCGAACGAAACCGGGATGGGCGCGACGTCCGCGAGTCCTTCCACGGCCGCGGCGAGCCCGTGTTCGACCAGGGCCGCCGGGTAGATGCCCTGGGTCAGGTGGCGCAGCGAGGCGATCGCGTCCTTCAGCTGGCGGTGTGCCTGCCGGACGGTCGCCGTGGCGTCGCCCCGGGATCGCTGCGCGAGGTCGAGCAGGACGAGGACGGCGAGGAGCTGTTGCTGGGCCCCGTCGTGCAGGTCGCGTTGGATGCGGTGGCGTTCTTCGAACGCGACGGTGGCCAGGCGGAGCCGGGAGCTGTGGATCTGGTCGACCTGCGCGAGCAGGAGCGCGTAACGGCGGGCGCTTTCGATCGCCAGGCCGGCGACCGCCTCGGTGGTGGCGATGACCGTGTCGACGTCGCGGAGTGCTTCGTCGTGTTCCAGCAGTGCGATGGTCTCGCCCTTGCGCCGGATCGTGGTCAGTACCCGGTCCGGGCCCGGCCGGAACGGACGGCCGTCGACGTCCACAGAGGACCCGTCGGGCAGCGGGTAGGCGAGGCGCAGCCGCCGGTCGCGCAGGATCGTGGCCAGTTCCCGTTGCACCGCACCGGGATCGGTGCGCAGGTCGAGTTCGCGTTCCGGGTCCAGCACGAGCGCGGTCAGGCGCCAGCGCAGCCGGGTGAGGTACGCGGTCCGCGCGAACACGATGACGGGCACGAGCAGCACGGCGCCGGCGAGCCCGAGCAGCCGGAGAGCGTGTTCGAGCACCACGCTCAGCTCCAGGATGCCGGCGATCCCGGGCAACGTCGCCAGCACGCCGACGATCACCACGGCCGTCCACACGGGGCCGGCCGACCCCCGGCGCACCGCGCTGGCGTGCAGCCACCGGTGGGCGACGACCAGGACCACCACCACGGCGAGCACGGTGACCAGGGCGCTGGCCACCTTGGCGGTGGGGGTGTGGTCGTACGGGCTGCCCAGGAACCGCCGCGGGGCAGGGGCGTCGACGACGTAGCGGGCCACCTGCGAACCGACCGCGGCGACGTAGCAGACCACCACGAGGACGCGGAGGGACCCGGACTCCGCTCGCCCGGCCGGC
Organism: Amycolatopsis sp. NPDC021455; assembly: GCF_040640995.1. Taxonomy (NCBI): domain Bacteria; kingdom Bacillati; phylum Actinomycetota; class Actinomycetes; order Pseudonocardiales; family Pseudonocardiaceae; genus Amycolatopsis; species Amycolatopsis sp. NPDC021455. The sequence continues at coordinate 9,720 of NZ_JBFACT010000107.1, forward strand.
CAGGTGAGGACGAGGTGCGCCAGGACGGCCGTCCACAGGTACGCGAGGCAGAAGCCGACCGGGTACGCCACCACGAACTGCAGGTCCTCCAGGTAGTAGGTGGCACCCAGGAGGACGACGAGGTGCCCGCAACGGGACCACGCCGGCCGGTTCCACGCGAGGTACCCGAGCACGATCGCGACGAACCCGAACAGCCGCAGGGGAACGTACAGCCAGAGCGGTGACTGCGTGGCCGGCCAGGCGGCCACGGTCACGGTGGCGGCCCACGCGAGCGCGGCCGCCGTCCACCCGACGCGTCCTGCCATAGTCATGATCATCCTTGGCTGCCGACCTGGCACAACCCAGGTTTCCGACCTTCCGCGCGCGGTTTCCCGTGATGCCGAAGGGTAACAACCGGGGGCACCGTGACGAGGCAAACCGATCCCGGACAGGAGCGGGAAACCATGGGGAGAACACGAATCATCGCAGCCGTGCTGGTGGTCCTGGGAACGCTGGTGGGCCTGAGCCCCGCCGCGGAGGCGGTGCCGATCGCACCGGACGAGGACCACTGCCTGACGGTGCCCGGCGAGGGAGACCAGCTTTGCCTGCACCTCAACCAGTTCCTCGGCTGGTGGACCGGCTTCAGCAGCCGGTACCACCGCAACGACCGGGCAAGCGGGTGGATGGACGTCCAGCTGCGGTGGACGACCAGCCGCGGCGCGTCGGGCTGGGCCCCGGCGATCGACCGGTCGTACCACCTGAACCCGGGCGAAAACGGCCCTGGGGACAGCTGGGCGGACCTGCCGAGCTTCGCGTGCGTCACGGTCGGAGCCCTGATCTACCCGACCGGTGCGCCGAGCCGGTGGACCTCGTCGGTGACGGTCTGCCGGGACAACTGACCGGCCGAGCAGAGGGTGGCGTCGTCGTGCCGGACGACGCCGTCCCACCCGCGACCGCGAGTCCAAGTCGCGTCGTCCACGTCGAGGGCGGCGCGGGAAACCAAGCCGGTGGATGACGTGGTCCGAACCCGCCGGGGTGCGCCGGAGCAACGGCGATCCCGCCCACCGCGGGAACTGCGTGTCGACCAGACGCCGCGGTTCGATCAGCCGCTTTTGCCCGCCGACCAGCGTGGTTCGGCCGAACGTGCGACGCCGGTAACGGCGTGGTCGCTCTCGGGGACTGACTCATCGGTGAGCCCGACGAGCGGAGGCCGTGGATGCAGATCGATCTGTTCAACGAGATCCAGAACCCCCGCCCGTGGCCGGAAGGGCACGAGCAGCTGCGGTTCCGGCAGGCGATCGAGCAGGCCGTCCTCGCCGACGAGCTCGGGTACGGGTGCTGGTGGCAGGTGGAGCACCACGGCGCGGGGGAGTTCAGCCTGTCCTCGGCGCCGGAGCTGCTGCTGGCCGCCTTGTCGCAGCGCACCAGCCGGATCCGGCTCGGCCACTCCGCGGTGCTCGCGCCCGGGCGGTTCAACCACCCGATCCGCGTCGCCGAGCGGGCCGCGACGCTCGACCACCTCAGCGGCGGCCGGGTGGAGCTCGGCCTGACCCGGTCGACCATCCCCGAGTGGCGCCTGTTCGGCATCGAACCGGACGACGCCCGCGCCCAGACGCAGCAGGCGTTCGAGATGGTGCCGAAGATGTGGACGGCGGAGAAGTTCTCCTACGACAGCGGCACTTACCGCGTCGACGACGTCGCCATCGGGCCGAAGCCGCTGCAGCGTCCCCACCCGCCGCTCTGGCAGGCGGCGGCGAGCCCGGCGTCGTTCGAGGAGGCGGGCCGTCGCGGGGTGGGGGTGCTGGGCACGACGATGTGGGAGTCGCTGGAACGCGCGGGCCGCCTGGTCGGCCTGTACCGGGCGGCCGCCGCGGCGTGCACGGACCCGGTCGGCGCGTTCGTCAACGACCAGGTCGCCTTCTTCACGTTCGTCCACTGCGCGGACACCGACGAGGAGGCGATGCGCGACGGCGCGGCGGCCGCCGCGGCCTGGTACACCGTGGCGGCTTTGACGTTCTTCGAAGCGGCGACGGAGTTCGTCCGCCAGAACGCCCGCAACGAGGAGCTCAAGCGGGCACCGGGCCTGACGGGCGACTTCCTCCGCGGCGAGGCGGCGAACACGCCGTCGGAGGCGAACCTGCTCATCGCCCGGATCCTCGAGGGCGAGCAGGTCTCCGACGACGAGGTCTTCGACGTGCTGAGCGCGCAGGACTCGCTGATCGTCGGCAGCCCGGACACCTGCCGTAAGAAGCTGCGCGCGTACGCGGACCTGGGCATCGACCGGATGATGTGCCTCCAGCAGATCGGCGGCATCCCGCACGACAAGGTCATGCAGAGCATCAGGCTGATCGGGGAGCTGATCCCCGAGCTGGCCTGAGGGATCAGCCCGGGGCACCGAAGAGGATCTGCCGCAGCACGCGGGTCAGGTGCCCGGTGAGCGCGGGCGCGGGCAGGTCGGCGAGCGGCCCGGTGCGGGCGATGTACCGGTTGACCGTGACGCCGATCAGCTGCGCGCCGACCATCGCGACGCGCGTGGCGATGTCCGGGCCGTCGACGACCTGGCGGTACGCGCGGATGCTGCCGGCCTCCATCGCGCTGTAGAGCTTCGCCGCCGCCTGCTGGTCCGAGGCGATGCTGCGCAGCAGGACCACGAGCGGGTCGGTGGCGGCGCCGGCCTCCATCCGCTCCACGTAGGCGCGCGCGACGCGGTCCGGCAGCGTCTCCGGGTCTCCGGCGATCACCCGGTCCAGCTCGCGGTGCCCGGGCACCGCGGCGAGGAACAGCTGTTCCTTCGAGCCGAACTGCCGCAGCACCAGGCCGTGGGTGACGCCGGCGCGAGCCGCGATCTGGCGCACCGTCGCCCGGGCGAACCCGCGTTCGCCGAAGCACGTGCGGGCCGCGTCCAGGATGGCCTGGCGGTGGCCTTCCGGGTCGCGTCGATGCGGGCGCCTGGTCATGCGGGCTAATTTACCAAGCGGTCAGCACCGGGCTATGCTGGCTAATGACCAAGTGGTCAACAAGGACCGAGGGGACTCTCATGAGCACTATGATGATCATCGGCGGTACCGAGGGGCTCGGCCGTTTCCTGGCCCAGCGGCACGCGGACCGGGGCGGCGCCGTGGTGGTCGCCGGCCGCGACGCCGGCCGGGCCGAGGCGGTCGCGAAGGAGATCGGCCCCGCGGCGACCGGCCTCGGCCTGGACCTCGCGCGGCCGGAGACGATCGCCGGTTCCGTATCCGGTGTGCCGTCCCTCGACCACCTGGTGATCACGGCCGGCCACCAGCGGCCGAACACCTTGCGGGACTTCGACATCGCCGAGGCCACCACCGCGGTGACCATCAAGCTGGTCGGCTACGCGGAAGCGGTCAGGGTGCTGCGGGAGCGGTTCACCCCGGAAGCGTCGGTCGTCCTCTTCGGCGGGTTGGCCAAGGAACGGCCCTACCCGGGTTCGACCGTCGTCACGACGGTCAACGGAGCGGTCACCGGCCTGGTGAAGACGCTGGCCGTCGAAATCGCGCCGCACCGGGTCAACGCGCTGCATCCGGGGCTGGTGGGCGACAGCCCCCGCTGGCGCGACGCCGACCTCGGGCAGGTCACCGACCGCACGCCGACCGGGCGGCTCGTCACCATGGAAGAGGTCGCGGACGCGACCGACTTCCTGCTCCGCAACGGCGGGATGAACGGCCACGACCTCTTCATCGACGGCGGATTCCTTACGCGGTAACGGTTCCGGCTCAGCTGCCCAGCTTGACCGCGCGGCGTACGTCGTCGGCGTAGGCCTCAGGCCGTTCCCAAGCCGCGAAGTGACCGCCGGTGGCGTGCTCGACGTAGTCCTGGATGTTCAGGAACGCTTCGGCGTAGCTTCGCGGCTCCGGTTTGGTGTCGCCCGGGAACACCGACAGCACGGCCGGCGTCTCGATCCGCCCCGGGAGGGTGACCGGTTCGGTGTAGGTGGCGAACGAAGTGCCGATCGTGCCGGTGACCCAGTAGGCGGTGACCCAGGTGAGCAGATCGTCGGGGGTGAAGGCGCCTTCGCCGGACCACGCTTCCAGTTTTTCGACGATCCAGGCGGCGAGGCCGGCGGGGGAGTCGCCGAGGGCCACGGCGAGGGTGTTCGGCCGCGTCGACTGCTCGGCGATGTACCCGCCCTCGGTCCGGAACCACTGAGCCGCCCGGCCGAGGTAGGCCGCCGCGTCGGGGGCGAGCTTCGCCGGGTCCGCCGCGAAAGCGTGCTGCGGTGCGACGTTCGTGAGGTGCAAGGCGGTCACGCGGTCCGGGTGCTCGGCCGCGAGGAGCTCGGCGACGGTCCCACCGACGTCGCCGCCGGAGAGCGTGTAGCGCGAGTAGCCGAGTTCGCCGAGAGCGTCCGCGATGATCCCGGCGATCCGGGAGGCCGACATGCCCGGTGCGGTGAGCGGGGCCGCGAACGGGAAGCCCGGCAGCGCGGGCACCACCACGTGCACATCGGTGAGCAGCGGCAGGACGCGCTCGAACCGCAGCACCGAGTCCGGCCAGCCGTGCAGCAGCACGACGACCGGCGCGCCGGGATCCGCCGCCCGCTGGTGGATCATCCGCAGCTCGGTGCCGCCCGCCCGGATGGTCGTCCAAGGCAGCTCGCTGATGCGGCGCTCGTGCGGGCCCCAGTCGTATCCGCCGGCCCAGTATTCGAGCAGTTCGTCGACCCTGGCGGCGCTGATGCCGCGCGTCTCGTCGTCCCGCCACGGGGTGGTGACACGGCGGGTGCGCTGCAGTCTCGCGCGGATCTCTTCGGTCATGTGTACGAGCATACACATTTGTGTATGCTCGTACACATGACTTCGCGCAACGCCTCCGCCACGCGGCAACGGATCCTGGAGCAGGCGAAACGCCAGTTCGCCCAGCATGCGTACGCGGCGGTCACGGTCAAGGGCGTGGCCGACGCGGCCGGTGTGTCGCCGAACCTGATCACGCGCTACTTCGGTGGCAAGGACGGCCTTTTCCTGGCGGCGACCCGAGTGGAGATCCCGGTCGCGGATTCGTTCGGCGGCGACCGTTCCGGGCTCGGCGCGCGGCTCGCGGCGAGCATCGTCCGGCGCTGGTCCGGCGCACCGGGGGAGGACCCGCTGCTGGTGCTGCAACGCGCGTCCGGCGAACGCCCGGAGGCGGCGGAAGCCTTGGCCGCCTTCCTCGACACGAACTCGCTCGAGCCGCTGAGGCAGTACCTGCGCGACAGCGGACTGGACGACGCCGACGCCCGCGCTCGCGCCGCGGCGATCGACGCGTTCGTGCTCGGCGTTTCGACCCGCCGCCGGGTGCTGCGTTCCGAACTCGGCGACCCGGCCGAACTCGAGGCCTGGCTGGCCGCGACCATCCAGCGCCTCGCCGACGGGTGACGCGCGGCGCCGGGCTCAGGCCCCGGGACGGTTGCCGGTGGGGATCGTGATGGGCGTGCTCGTCGGCGAGGTGCCCTTGTTCAGGAACAGCATCGCGAGCGAGCGCAGGAACTGGTCGAAGACGTAGAACCCGGCCGGCGCGATGGGCAGCAGGCCCTCGCGGAACGCGATGTAGGCGGGCCAGCCGGTGCGGACGAGGACGGCCGCGGCGTAGTCGCGCGGCAGGCCGAGCCAGTCGCCGACGGCGTCGCTGAGCACGTAACGCACGAACTCGTCGAGGAAGCCGCGAGTGACGCCCAGGTCGATCTGCGCGGTCAGCCCGAGCAGGTCCGCGGCCAGTTCCTTGCCCTCGGCCGTCGGGGCGAGGAGCGGCGTGAGCACGCGCGCCGACTGCGCGTCCGCCTCGGCCCACGTCTTCGGGATGAACTCGTCCCGCACGCCGAGCAGGTGGATGGCGACCTGCCACTGGTGCAGGAACGCCTCCTCGTCCGCGGCGGACATCGGGACGCGCCATTCCAGCAGCTTCCGGTGCACGAAGGTGCCCAGGCTGTGGAAGGTCACCAGGATGTCGCCGTTGCTGATCGGCACCTGCTCGTCGGCGACCGCCCGCCAGTGCGCCGACCGCGGCAGCAGGTGGCGCACCGCGGCGTGCACCAGGCGCGTCTTGTTGGCCGTGACGACGAACTGGCCCGAGGGCTCGAACGCGTTCAGGTCGCTCAGGTCGTAGCCGAAGGTGAACGTCTTCGCGGCGCGGTCCTGCATGTTCGCCCCGCCCGCGGACCAGTAGACCGACCGGGCTTCCCGCGGGATCACCGTGCTCATGATGCCGCTGCCGAGGCCGTAGAGCATGAACAGGTAGGTGTCCTTGCGGCGGTTGAAGTCGGCGGCGCGGCGCAGCTTGGCGCGGTCGGCCCAGGACGGCAGCCGGTTGACCCCCTGGAGGTAGCCGGCGAGGCCGGCCGGCAGGCCGGCGGGCAGCGGGTCGCTGTTGTTCACCCACGGCCGCAGCGCGGTGTTGACCGCGGGGACTCCGCCGCTGTCGACGAGTCCCGCCATCAGGCCGTCCACTTCGTCGTCCCAGACCCACCACGGGTCGGCCCCCGAGGCCGACGCCCAGGCCGGGACGGCGCTCGCCACGCTCGCCAGACCCAGTGCGACACCGAGGGACAGCGCGTTCCTCCTGCTGAGATTGCTCATTTACTTACCTAGCTTCCTTGATAGGTGAGTACGGCGTGAGCCGGAGATGCTCGGAGGAGATTCGCCATTAACATAGTGCCGCGTCCGGCCGACGGCAAGGCGTGCCCGATCTGAATCGGTCCGCGGCTTCGCTTCGTGGTTGACTGGCACTCATGGCCCCGTTCCCGTGCCCTCCGCCCCGGCTGCCGCGGTGACGGCCGAGCCGGCCGCGGCCGTCCGGCCGCGCAACCGCAAGCAGCTGATCGTGGAGGCGGGCGCCACGGTCTTCAGCGAGCGTGGCTACCACGCGGCGTCGATGGAAGAGATCGCGGCCGGCGTCGGCATCACGGCGGCCGCGCTGTACCGGCACTTCCCGAACAAGTACGCGCTGTTCGCCGAGTGCGCGAACGTGATGGCGGACCGGCTCGTCGCGGCGCTGGACGACGTGCCCGCGGACGCGGCCCTGGCGGACGTCTTCGCCGCCGTCACCCGGGTGACGGTCGCCCACCGGGCGGCCGGTGGCGTGTACCGCTGGGAGGCCCGCTACCTCAACGCCGAGGACCGCCGGGTGCTCAGGGCGAAGTTCTCGCGGGTGGTCGGCCGGGTGGCGGACGCGGTGCGGCGCGAGCACCCGTCACCCGGCGAGCACCTGCGGGCGGTGGCGGCCCTGGGCGCGATCGGGTCCATCACGATGCACCACAACTCGATCGGCCGGCGCCGGCTCGAAGACCTGCTGCGGGCCTGCGCCCTGCGCGTGGCGGCGACCGAAGCGGTGGCGGGCGGGCGGCTCGTGGAACTGCCCGCCCGGCCGGTGCCCCGCACCCGGCGTTCGGAGATCATCGAGGCGGCCGTCCCGCTGTTCGAGCGCGACGGCTTCGCCGCGGTCACCAACGGCATGATCGCCGAGGCGGTGGGACTGGTGCCGTCGGCGCTCTACCGGTACTTCCCGGGCAAGGCCGACATCCTGGCGGCGGCATGCCTGCAGGCGGCGGGATTGCTGGCCCAGGCGGTCGAGCAGAACCTCCGCGGCACGACCGGCCCGCACGACGCGTTGGTCGCCCTGACGGCGACTTACGTGGCGTACAGCTTCGAGCACAACGCTCTCAACAGCGTGGCGAACGCGGAAATCGTCGGCTTGCCGGCCGCGCTGCGCCGTCCTTTGGTCGCGGCGCAGCGGGAGCACATCGCGGTGTGGGAGCAGCACCTGCGGCAGGCTCACCCGGAACTCGACGCGCGTCAGGTTCGAGTGCTGGTGCACGCCGGTTTCGGGGTGGTGGTCGAGGCCGGGCGCCGCCTGCGGTGGGAGGACAGCGCCGAGCATCGGGCCGCCGTGGCCGCTTTGGTGATGAGCGCGCTGGATCTGTGACGCCGCCCGGGGTGCGGGCTCAGCGGGCGGCGGCGCCCGCTGCCTGCCGGGCGCGGTAGGCGCGCATCTTGTGCCGCGCGCCGCAGACAGAAGTCTCGCACCAGCGGCTCACCGCGTTGGGGGAGCGGTCGTAGAAAGCCCACTGGCAGTCCTCCGCGCCGCACGTCTTCAGGCGGGACAGGGAACCGTCCAAGCGGGCGGTGACCACAGCCGCCAGCACTCGCGTGATCGCCGCGTCCAGGGATGTCGCGCAGTCGCCGGCGAACTCGGCCCCGGGTGGTTCCGCCTGCAGAAGGGGGCGGGTGCCCGTCCGGGCCAGTTCGCCGTTCAGCACGCTCACCGCGCCCGGCACTCCCGCGCCGCCGCTCAGCAGCTGCCGCAGCGCTTCGCGGAGCCTGCGTACCCGGGTCAGGTCCGCCTCCGTCGGCCGGGCCGGGTAGGGCAGTCCCTCCGCTTCCGCCCATGCCACCAGACCGGCCGGGGTGCTCAGGTCGTCCCGGTCTTCGAGCAGCTCGCGGGTGTTGACCAGGCTCTGGACCAGGGTGAGCGGGGGCGGTGCGGCGGGGCGTGGAACCATGGCCCGACGTTACCACCATTCGCTGATTCAGGTTACGTTCAAGCAGGAATACCCGGGTGATTCGAGGTTTAGAGGAGGAATCGGTGGGTACCGGCGGTTTCAGCGGTTACCAGCAGACGGCTTTGCTAGTAACGTCGAACGTGCCGATGGAGAGGAGCTGAGCTTAGTGACCGAAACGATCACCGAACCCCGGTCGCCGGGCCGGGTCCTGCGGCCGGTGCTGCCGGTGGCCGCGGCCGACCTGGCGGACGGCATGGCGTTCGGCGCGCTCGCGGCCTCCGTCGGCATGGGGGTGCTGGCTCCCGTCGCCATGTCGCTGCTGGTGTTCTCCGGCAGCGCGCAGTACGGCGCGGTCGCCGTCATCGCGCAGCACGGCTCGGTCTGGGCCGCGGTCGGCGCGGCGGCCGCCCTCAACGCGCGCTACCTGCTGATGGGTACCACGATCGCCCCCGCACTGACCGGGTCCGCCTGGTCGCGGGCGGGGACCGCGCTGCTGATCACCGACGGCTCGTGGGCGATCGCCCAGCGCGGAGAAGGGCGTTACGACCTGCGGACCCTGCGCGTGGCCGGGTTGCTGTGCCTGTGCGGCTGGACCATGGGGACCGGGCTGGGCGCCGTCCTCGGCGACGCCATCGGCGACCCGGGACGGCTGGGGCTGGACGCCGCCTACCCCGTCTTCTTCCTCGGCCTGCTGCGCGGGCACCTGAAGACCGCGCGCGCGTGGGGTCTGGCGGTCCTCGGCGTCGTCACCGCGGCCGCGCTGGTCTTCTGGGCGCCGCCGGGGATCCCGGTGCTGGTGGCCGGGGCCGCGGGCGCCGTGGCCGGGGCGATCCTGGGGGTGCGGCGATGAGCTACCACTGGACGATCGTGCTGGCCCTCGGCGCCACCGCGCTCACGTTGCGGGTCGTGGTGCCGCTCGCCGCCGGGGGGCGGGAACTGCCCGCCTGGCTGCGCAACGCCCTGACCTGCGCGACGCCGGCCCTGATCGCCGGGCTGGTGGTCACGCTGCTGTGGCCGTCCTCGGGTGACGTGTCCTCGGTGCGGACGCTCACCGCGCTCGCGGGGGTCGGCGCCGGGGTCGCCCTGCTGGCGGCCAAGCGGTCCATCCTGACCGCGATGGTCGGTGCCGCGGTCGTGACCGCCCTGCTGCGGCTGGCGTTCGGCTGATTCCTCCGTCTCGCGCGGAGGCACTATCGGAAATCGCAGAACGAAATGCCGGAGTTCGAGAAATGAGTGTTCTTCCGGACGGATGTGGTGATTCGGATGGCGAATGCGGCACTGCTCTCTTGGGGTGACGAACCTGCTTGGGCAGGCCACGTTCGGTGAGTAATGTCCACTTGTCCGCTGCCCGATAGAGGCAGTTTGTCGGCCATTGCCGGGTGGTATTCACCGTGAGTGGCACAAGATGTCTTTGTTGCCACACGAAAGTGTCGAAGTCAGGAGCACGAACGAAAGCGAGAGGTCGCCTGCGGCCGGGAAACCGCTGGGGTGCCGATCGGGGGAACATCGCCGTGAAAGGTGTCGTGCCGGCCGTCCGGAGCCGGCAACCGGGAGGGTTCGTGTCGTTCTACGGCAGTGGGAGAATGGCCGTGCCGGCCGCCGACCCGCGAAAACACGCTCCGCCCCGCGAAGGGGATAGCGGGCAGGACGCGCGGCCCGGCCCGCGCACCGCCCACCGGGGCCGGTGGTGATCCGCAGCCGTGGACACCGCATCCCTCGACACGTTCCTCACCGTGGCGGAACAGTCGAGCTTCACCAAGGCCGCCAGCGACCTGAACCTCGCCCAGCCGACGGTCACCGCCCGGATCAAGAAACTGGAGCGCGACCTCGCCTGCGACCTGTTCAACCGCACCGGTGCGCTCATCCGGCTCACCACCGCGGGCCAGCGGTTCCGGCGCTACGCGCACAAGATCGTGAAGCTGAGCCGGATGGCGGAGGAGACCGTGGCGGAGGCGGGGACCACCCCCGGCGACGCGCTGACCGTCGCCGCGGACAGCGGCCTCACCTCCTACCGGCTGGTGCCGATCGTCGAGTACCTGTACCGGCGGCACCCCGACCTGGCGCTGGAGATCCGGCCGCTGGAGGACAACCCGTGGAACCGGCTCGGCGACTCGGACATCGACTGCGCGTTCTTCATCGACGTCTGCGAGTCCTCGCCGAAGGCCGATTCGACCCTGCTGTGCCCGGAGCCGCTCGTGGTGGTCGCCGACCGGGACGGGCCACTGGGCCGAGAACCGGTGACGACCCCGCAGCTGGCGAGACAGCCCCTGCTGTGCGCGCACCGGGGAAGCGGTTACCAGCGCATGTTCGAGCGGACGCTGGGCGCCGCCGGCGACACCGCGGTCCGGGCACTGTCCTTCGGCTCGGTCGACGCGGTGAAACGCGCGTTGACCGCGGGACTGGGCGTCTCGCTGCTGCCCCGGCTCAGCGTCGCCACCGAACTGGCCGAGGGCCGGCTGGCCGAGGTGCCGTGGACCGCGCCGTTCCAGGTCTTCACCCAGGTCGCCTGGCACCGCGAGATCCGCACCGACCCCCGGTTCTCGGTCCTGCTCGACGCGGCGGCCCGCGCGACCGCCGAGCAGGTCGCGGACGCCGGAACGAGCCCGGCCCGCCGCTCCTAGCGCAAAAGCCGTGAAGGCCTCCTTACCGGCTCTTATGGCCGGTAAGGAGGCCTTCACGGACCATCACGCGCCG
>NZ_JBFACT010000108.1:0-20417 GCF_040640995.1 Amycolatopsis sp. NPDC021455
CTCACCGGCCGAGTTGGCCGGTGGTGACGGTCGCGGCACTTAAAGTGTTCGCGTGACGACACCGGCCCAGCACGACCGCGACCTGGCGGAGGGACTCGACGCCGCAGCCGCCGTCACGAAGGAGCGGGCACCCGCCGGAACGTCTTGCGGTACTCGCTCGGGCTGACCTGCACGGTCTGGGCGAACTGGACGCGGAAGTTGCTGGGTGACGGGAACCCGACCTGGCCCGCGATGCGGTCGATCGTGTGGTCGGTGAGCTCCAGCAGTTCCTGGGCGTGCCGGATGCGGACGCCGGTCAGCCACTGGATCGGGCTCTGCCCGGTCTCGGCGTGGAAGTGCCGGGTCAGCGTGCGGGCGCTCATGCCCGCCGCGTCGGCGATGTCGGCGAGCATCAGCGGGCGGTGGGCGTTCTCCTCGATCCACGCGAGCGCCTTTTCCAGCGTCGCGGTCTGGTAGGTCGGGCGGTTGCGGAGGATGTACCGGCCCTGCCCGCCGGTGCGTTGCAGGGGCGCGACGGCGAGCCGCGCGGCGTCGGCGGCGACCGCGACACCGTAGTCGCGTTCGACGATGTGCAGGCACATGTCCAGCCCCGCCGACGCCCCCGCGGACGTCAGGATCTGCCCGTTGTCGACGTAGAGCGCGTCCGGGTCGACCCGGACGGCCGGGTACCGGCGGGCCAGTTCGTCGGTGGCGAGCCAGTGCGTGGTCGCCCGCTGCCCGTCGAGCAGCCCGGCCTCGGCGAGGGTGAAGGCGCCGACGCAGATCGAGGCGACCCGCGTTCCGCGGGCCACCGCCGCGCGCAGGAACTCGGCCACGCCGTCCGGGACCGGCCGGTTCGGGTCGTTCCGGCCGGGAACGACGACGAGGTCGGCGTGCTCGACGTCGTCGAGCCGCGCTTCGACGGCGAGCCGGACCGGTCCGGCGCCGACGACCGGGTCCGGGCCGGCGACGACGATCCGGTAGCCGCCGCGGCCATCCGGCAGCCTGGCCCGCCCGAGCGTCTCGATCGGCGTGGCCAGATCGAAGGCGATCACATCGTCGAGCGCGAGCACCGCGACCGTGTACATACGGCCAACGTACTCGGCCAGATCCAGGCGCCCGACAGCGTGATCGCCACTCAGCGGTATTCGGGGGTCCAGCGCGTCCGCCGCACCGCCTCCGCCACCTCGTCTTCGCTCAGCTCCGGGGCGACGCCGTCCTTCACCGCTTGGACCGCGACCGCCGTGGCGATGTGCGTCGCGATCTCCGGGACGTCTTCCCACGCCGGCAGCAGCGGCTCGACCGGGTCGGCGAGCGCCGGCGACGCCTCGCCCAGTGTCCTGGCCGCCACCCGCATCATCTCGTCGGTGACCCGGGTCGCCCGGGCGGCCGTCACCGCCAGCCCCATGGCCGGGAAGATGTACACGTTGTTGCACTGGGCGATCCGGCGCGCCTTGCCGCCGCGCTCGACCGGCGCGAACGGTGAGCCGGTCGCGACCAGCGCCCGTCCGTCGGTCCACTCGTCCAGCTCCCGCGGATGCGCTTCGGCCCGGCTGGTCGGGTTCGACAGCGGGAAGATGATCGGCCGCTCGGTCTTGTTCGCCATCTCCCGCACGATTTCCTCGGTGAACGCGCCGGCCGCCGTGGACAGGCCGAGCAGCACGCCCACCTCGACGTGGTGCACGACGTCGGCCAGCCCGGTGCCGTCCCAGTCCGCGACGCGCTTCGCCGGCTGCGCGAACCGGCGCTGCCCGTCCGACAGCCCCGTCCGGTCGTCGGTGAGCAGCCCGTCGATGTCCACCACCCAGATCCGCTCCGCGGCTTCGGCGTCGGACAGGCCCTGCGCGACCATCTCCTGGCGGATCATCTCCAGCACGCCGATCCCGGCCGAACCGGCACCGAGCATGACGACCTGCTGCTCGGCCAGCGGACGCCCGGCGACCTGCGCCGCGCCCTGCAACGCGCCGAGCGTGACCGCCGCGGTGCCCTGGATGTCGTCGTTGAACGTGAGCATCTCCCCGCGGTAGCGCTCGAGGATCGGCAAGGCGTGCGGTGTCGCGAAGTCTTCCCACCGCAGGAGAACGTCCGGCAGCTCTTCGCGTACCGCCGTCACGAACTCGTCCACGAAGGCGTAGTACTCGTCGTCGCCGATCCGGCGGTGGCGCCAGCCCAGGTAGTTCGGGTCCTCCAGCCGCTCGACGTTGTCCGTGCCGACGTCCAGGACGACCGGGAGCGTCCGGGCGGGGTCGATGCCGCCGATGAGCGTGTACAGCGACAGCTTGCCGATCGGGATGCCCATCCCGCCGATCCCCTGGTCGCCCAGGCCGAGGATGCGCTGCCCGTCGGTCACGACGATGACGTCGACGTCCCGGTTCGGGCGGTTCCGGAGCACCTCGCGCAGCCGTCCCCGGTCGGGGTAGGCGACGAACAGGCCGCGTGGGCGGCGGTAGATGTCGCTGAACCGCTCGCACGCCTCCCCCACCGTGGGCGTGTAGACGATCGGCAGCATCTCCTCGACGTGCCCGGCGAGGAGCCGGTAGAACAACGTCTCGTTGCGGTCCTGCAGCGCCCGCAGGTAGATGTGCTTGTCCAGGTCGTCACGACGCCGGGAGAACTCCTGGTAGGTGTGGGCCACCTGGTCTTCCAGGGTCTTCACCGCATACGGCAGCAGGCCGAGCAGGCGCAGCTCAGCACGTTCCTCGCGGGTGAACGCGGTCCCTTTCGTCGTCAGCGCGTCGAACAGGCTGTTCTGTCCTTTGTGTACCATCAGCGTCTCCGCAGGCCGGGTTCGTCGTCCGGGCACGACACTGCCACATCGGACGGCCCGGTGCCGATCACCGGCTCCCGGGCGCCGGTCCGTTCGGCACCGGCGCCCGCCACCACGACGAACGCCACCCCGGCCACCGCGGCCGCGTCCGGAACCTGGTGCAGCACAACGAGTCCGATCGCGAGCGCGAGCGCCGGCTCGAGGCTCATGAGCGTCCCGAACGCGGCCGTGGTGAGGCGCCGCAACGCGAGCATCTCGAGACTGAACGGCACCACGGGAAGCAGGACGGCGAGCCCGAGCCCGGCGAGCAGCAGCTGCCACGTCAGGTGCCCGAACACGGCGGGCCCGGACAGCAGGGTCGCGACGATCCCGGCCACCGGCATCGACACGGCCAGCCCGCGGACGCCGGAAACCTCGTCGCCGACCCACTGCGTCAGCAGGATGTAGCAGGCCCAGCAGACCGCCGCCGCGAGCGCGAACCCCACGCCCGCCGGGTCCGCGCCGCCGTGCCACGGCTGCGTCAGCAGCACCACGCCGGCGGCCGCGAGGACGGGCCACAGCTTCCGGCCGCCGCGGCCGCGGACGACCGCCACGGTCAGCGGCCCGAGGAACTCGAGCGCGCTCGCCGTGCCCAGCGGCAGGCGCGCCACCGCCTGCATGAACAGCATGGTCATCCCGGCCGTGACCCCGCCCAGCGCCACGCAGGCGAGCAGCGTCTTCCGCCGGAACGACGACGGCCGCGGCCGCACCACGACGGCGAGGAGCACGCCGGCCCACGAGAGCCGCAGCCACGCGGCTCCCTCGGGACCGACGCGGTCGAACAGGCCGACGGAGACGGCGAGACCGAGCTGGACGCACAGCATGGCCGCGACCGCGAGGGCCGCGCCGGAGCGGGGTGAGGGTGGCACGGCTCCAGGGAATACCGCCGACAACGTTCGTGTCCACGTGTCGATCGTGGACATATCGTTCGGAAATCCTGAACAATCAGCGCGTGGACACGCGTAGGCTGCGATATCTCCTCGAGCTGTCGCGGCACGGCTCGATGCGGGCGGTGGCGGATGTGCTCGACACCACGACGTCGACGGTCTCCCAGCAGATCGCCGCGCTGGCCCGGGAAGCCGGCGCGCCCTTGCTGGAACCCGACGGCCGCCGCGTGCGCCTGACCCCGGCGGGGCAGCGCCTGGCCGACCACGCCGTGACGATCCTGGCCGCCGTCGAAGCCGCCCGCGCCGACCTCGACCCGCACGCCGCACCGGCGGGGACCGTCCGCGTCGGCGGGTTCGCCACGGCTGTCCGGCGTTCCGTGCTGCCCGCCATGGCCGACCTCGCCGGGAGCCACCCCCGCGTGCGGGTCGCCGTCAGCGAGTACGAGCCCGCCGAAGCGCTGGCCGCCCTGCTCGCCGACGATCTCGACCTGGCCCTCGTCTACGACTACGACCTCGCGCCCGCCACCACGGATCCGGCGGTCGCCGTCAGTCCACTGTGGACGACGCCGTGGGGCCTCGCCGTCCCCGCGGCCGACGCGGACCGGGTGCGCGGCGAAGGAACCCTCGCCGTCTTCGAGGCCTTCCGGGACCACGACTGGATCGGCAATTCCCGCAACACCGCGGACGAGGACGTGATCCGCACGCTCGCGTCCATGGCCGGGTTCACGCCCCGGTTCACGCACCGCGCGGACAGCCTCGACCTGGTCGAGGACCTGATCACCGCCGCCGGCCGCGGCGTCGGCCTGCTCCCGATGGGACGCGCCACCCCGGCGGGGGTCACCCTGCTGCCGCTGACCGATCCGGCCGTGCGGCACCGGGCCTTCGCGTGCACCCGCCGGGGCCGTGCCGGCTGGCCACCGCTGGCCTTGGTGCTGGAGCTGCTGGCCCGCTGACCCCGGCTCTCATGCGCCCCAATGTGGCGTTGGTTGCGCTCAACGCACCGAATGTGGCGTTGGTTGCGTCCAACGCACCCAATGTGGCGTTCGGTGCGCCCAACGCACCCAATGTGGCGTTCGGTGCGCCCAACGCACCCAATGTGGCGTTCGGTGCGCCCAACGCACCCAACGCCACATTGGGGCGCTTGGGACTGGGTCGTCACCGGGCGGTCGAGAGCACCGTGCGGGAGGTCAGCCTGCCCTTCTCGGGTTCCCGCGTCACCTGGCCGGCCGCCACCGCCGCCGTCAGCGCGCCGACCGCGTCCTCGGCGCGGTAGATCGTCTCGAGCAGCGTGAACCGCTGCAGCTCGGCGACGGTGCCGGAGCTCCGCCGGTCCAGTTCCGCCAGCAGCGCCCGCCGCAACGGCAGCAGCTGCGGGGTGAGGGAGATGTCGACCAGCGTGCCCTCGGCGTCGCGCGGGTCGCGGTAGCGGATGCCCGCGAACTCGTCCACCGCCCACAGCTCGTTCTTGAACGTCGCGAGGTGCCGCTCGTCCGCCGTCGCGAAGACCAGCGTCCGCGCGCTGCCGTCCTCGGCCACCAGGTCCACGGCCACCGCGCACGCGAGGCCCGCCGCCCGCAGCCGGTCGCGGTGGTCCGTGCCCGGCTCGGCCGCGAGCAGGACCTCGTGCGCCTTGCCCCGCACCAGGGACGGCGGCCAGGCGCCGGTCAGGTGGGCCAGCATCGGCCCGGGCACGGCGACTTCGCCGAGGTCGGCGACCGTCCGGACGGCCAGCCCGGCCGGTACCTCGGTGGGGGCGGGCCGCCCTACGAGCACCGCCTCCAGGTGATGGCCGGCCAGCCGGTCGGCGAACTCGCCGAAGACCCGGAACGCGTCGGCCGCGAAGCCGCCGCACTCCACGTACGTCCCGCCGCGCGGCGACCGCAGGACGGTCGCCGTCCACGCGTCGAGGTACCGCACCAGCACGTCACGCTCCACGGAAACGTGCGGGTCAGGACGCCGGACGCGCTCCGCCACGCCTCCGGTTGTACCGCACTCGCCCGCTCGTCACCAGACTCGCGTTGCGTTGGCGGACACCGGGAAGCGGCGGAAGGACTTCCGGGCAGACTTCGGTCAGCCCTCGTCTTCACCCGATGGTGTGGTGTTAACTGTCCCGACAGACAGAGAGCGTTTCCCCGACCTCGGCTGCGACGGCACAAAGCAGTACCGGTTCGCCCGCCCCGCCCGGAAAGGCCGTCCTCGATGCGAGTGTCCGCCCCGCTGTCGTCCGGTCAGCAACGCCTGTGGACCGTCTCCCAGCTGGACGGGGCCGGACCGGCCTACAACGAGACCATGGCGTTCTCGCTGCGGGGACCGCTGGACCGCGAGGCGTTGCAACGCGCCTTCGACGCCCTTGCCGACCGCCACGAAGCCCTGCGGACCCGGATCGTCGTCGAGGACGGCCGGCCGGTGCAGGTCGTCGAACCCGCCGGTCACGGGTTTCCGTGCGTGGTCACCGAGGTCGCCGGGCCGGAGGAGGCGGCCGAGCTGCGGCGGGCCGATGCGGTGGAGCCGTTCGACCTGACGCGGGCGCCGCTGGGCCGGGCGCGGTTGCTGGCCGGGGCGGCGCCCCCCGGTTTCCACGCTACCGGGGACCACCGACAGTTCCGGGCGGGCGAGGAGCACGTCCTGCTGATCACCGTGCACCACGTCGTCTTCGACGGCTGGTCCCGGACCCTGCTGCTGCGGGAGCTGGGCCTCCTCTACGCCGCTCAGCTGGCTGGGACAGAACCGGATCTGCCGCCCGCGCGGCCCTACCGCGAGCACTCCCGGGCGCAGCAGGACTGGCTGGCCGGGGACGGTCCGGTGCCGCACGAGACGTACTGGCGGGACCGGCTCGACGGCGTGCCGCCGGTGCTGGAGCTGCCCGCCGACCGGCCGCGCCCGGCCCGGCAGGACTACCGGGGCGCCCGGGTGCCGGTCGCCCTCGGGCCGGACCTCACCGCGCGGCTCAAGGCGGTGGCGCGCGAGCACGGCGTCACGCTCTACTCCACCATCCTGACCTGCTGGTTCATCCTGCTTTCCCGGCTTTCCGCGCAATCTGACATCGTTGTCGGCGTCCCGACCGCCAACCGCGGCGACGGCGGCGAGCACCCCGACACGATCGGGTTCTTCGTCAACACCCTCGCCGTGCGCGCCGAGCTGGGCGGTTCCCCCACCGGTGCCGCTCTGCTCAAGCAGGTCCGGGCCACCTTGCGCGGCGCGATCGACCACGTCGAGCTGCCGTTCGAACGGGTCGTCGAGCTGGTGAACCCGCCGCGCAGCCCGGCGCACACCCCGCTGTTCCAGACGATGTTCGCCTGGGTGCCGACCATGCACGACCTCCTGGAGCTGCCGGGGGTGACCGTCGAGCCCGTCGACGTCGAGCACGCCCCCGCGAAGTTCGACCTCGCCCTCGGGCTCGCCGACGAAAACGGCGACGTCCTGGGGCACCTCGACTACGCCGTCGCCCTCTTCGACCACGCCACCGCCGAGCGGTACGCGCGGTACCTCGTCCGGCTGCTGGACCAGCTGGCCACGCGACCCGGCGCCGACATCGCGAGCTACGAACTCCTCGACGACGACGAACGCCGCGAGATCCTCACCGCCTGGAGCACCGGTCCCCGCCCGAACCGGCGCCCCGGCGGGCTCGTCGAGCGGTTCACCACCCACGCCGACACGACCCCGGACGCCCCGGCTCTCGTCTGCGACGACCGGACCCTCACCTACGGCGAACTGGACCGCCGCAGCACGAGGCTGGCGAACGCCCTGCGCCGTCGCGGCGCCCGGCCGGGCGGGGTCGTGGCCATCCACAGTGGACGGTCGGCCGAGCTGGTGGTCGCGGTGCTGGGCGTGCTGAAGACCGGGGCCGCCTACCTCCCGCTCGACCCGGCCCAGCCGGCCACCCGGAGGGCGGCGATGGTCGAGGACGCGCGCCCGGTCCTGGTCCTGGGCGACGACGTCACCGAACTCGAGGCCGAAGGCGACGAAACCCGGAGACCGGTCGCGACCGACCCTCGCGATACGGCTTACGTGATCTACACGTCGGGGTCGACCGGGCGGCCGAAGGGCGTCGCCGTGACCCACCACAGCGTTCTCGCCCTCTTCGACCAGTGGCTGGACCGCTTCGGCGCGACGCCCGGCGAAGCGACGTCGGCGTGGTCGAGCATCGGTTTCGACGCCTCGGTGCACGAACTCCTGCTGCCCCTGACCACCGGCGCCGTGCTGCACGTCGTGCCCGAGGACGTCCGGCCCGACCCCGCGGCCCTGATGGCGTGGCTGCGGGAACACCGAGTGGTCCAGGCCTTCTTGCCGCCCGCCTACGTCCGGTGGATCGACGAGGACCCCACGCGCCTGCACGGGCTCGCGCTGCGGCAGCTGCTGACCGGCGTCGAACCGCTGCCGGAGGCCGCACTCGCCCGGTTCGCCGCGGCCTTGCCGGGCCTGCGGATCTGCTTCGGCTACGGGCCGACCGAAGCCACGCTCTACGCCACCGCGCACTTCGACCCGGAACCCCGCGACCGTCCGGCCCCGATCGGACGGCCGCTGCCCGGCTCGCGGCTGTACCTCCTGGACGAGCGGCTGCGCCCGGTCCCGCCGGGTGTCGTGGGCGAGGTCTTCCTGGCCGGCGACTGCCTGGCCCGCGGGTATCTGCACCGGCCGGGCTTGACCGCCGAACGGTTCGTCGCGGACCCGTTCGTGCCCGGCGACCGCATGTACCGCACCGGCGACCTCGCGCGGTGGCTGCCCGGCGGTGCGGCCGAGTACGCCGGCCGCCGCGACGACCAGATCAAGCTGCGCGGCTTCCGCATCGAACCCGGCGAGGTGACGGCCGCGCTGCTGGCCGTCCCCGGCGTCCGGGAGGCCGCCGTGCTGGTGGACCGCGAAGGCGAGCCGCGGCTCGTCGCCGGCGTCGCGGGCGGCGGCCGGACCCCGCACGAATGGCGGGCCGCGCTGGCCGACCGGCTGCCGGACTACATGATCCCGTCGGTGTTCGCCGAGTTCGACCGGCTGCCCTTGAGCCGCAGCGGCAAGCTCGACCGCGACGCCGTGCTGGCCCGCGCCCGCGCCAGCGCGCCCGTGGCGGTCAACACCGCCGCCCCGCGCGACCACGTCGAACTGGCCCTGCTGCGGATCTGGCGGGACCTGCTGCTGCACCCCGCGATCGGCGTCTCGGACGACTTCTTCGACGTCGGCGGCACGTCGATCTCGGCGATCAAGCTGGCCCACGCGATCGGCGCGGAGTTCGGCCGCGAGCTGCCGATCCGGGACGTCATCCTGCACCCGACCATCGAGGCGCAGGCCGCGCTGCTGCGGGCGGACAGCCCGCTGGGCGGTGGCAGCCTGATCGAGTTCCGGCGCGGCGCCGGGCGGGCCCGCGTCGTCTGCGTGCACCCGGCCGGTGGCACGGCGTTCTGCTACCTGCCGCTCAGCGCTCTCCTGCCCGAAGACGCCGGTGTCGTCGGGATCCAGTCCCCCGGGCTCAACGCCGGCGAAGAGCCGTTGCCGAGCGTCGAGGCGATGGCCGAGGAGTACCTGCGGCTCGTCGACCCGCGGCCCGCCGAAGTGCTGGTCCTTTGTGGACTCTCCTACGGCGGTCTGGTCGCCTACGAGATGGGACGCCGGCTCGCGGCGCACCATCCGCGCGTCAGCGTCGTCCTGCTCGACACGACCGCCACCGACGACCCGGCCGCGAAGGCGGCGATCGAGCCGGTGTCCGCGGCCGAGTTCCGCGAGAAACTGGTCCGCTTCAACGGGATGTACCCCGGGATCGAGGACGCGCAGATCGAGCGCTACCACCGCACGTACAACCACAACCGGTTGACCGCGCGCCAGCACGACCCCGGCGAAACCCCGGCGCGGGTGGTGTTCGTGCAGGCCGTCGGCGAGGACCCGATCCCCGGCACCGAGGAGTTCTGGCGCCGCCGCGCCCGCGGCGAGTTCGAGGTGGTCCCAGCGGACTGCGGACACTGGGACATGCTGGAAAGCGATGCGCTGCCGCTGGTCGCGAAGCTGATCTCGGCCGAGCTGGCGGCCCGATGACCTCGATCGCCCGCCGCGTCCACGACCGGGCCCTGCGGCACCCGGACGCCCTCGCCGTGTCCGACGGCGACCGTCGCCTCACCTACGCCGAGCTGAACGCGGGCGCCGCCGCCGTCGCGGAAGCCCTGTCCCGCCGCGGGATCCGGCCGGGTGACGCGGTCGCCGTCGCTCTCCCCCGCTCGGCCGAGCTGATCCAGGTCATGCTGGGCGTGCTGCGCCTGGGCGGCCAGGTCGTGCCACTGGACCGGCAGAGCCCGCCCGCGCGCCGCGAGGTCATCCTCGCCGACGCCGGCGCGGCGGCCGTCGTCAGCGACGAACTGCCCGGCGTCACCCCGGCCGAGCTCCTGGCGAGCCCCGCCGAGGTGGGCGTGCCCGCCGAACCCGCGCCGGCGTCGTTCCTCTTCTCCACCTCCGGCACGACCGGGCGCCCCAAGGGCGTCGAGGTCCGCGACGCCGGTGTCCTGCGCCTGGCCGAACCCGGCTGGCTCGACATCGGCACCCGGTTCGCCTGCCTGGCCAACCCCGCCTTCGACGCGATCAGCTTCGAGGTGTGGGTGCCGCTGCTGACCGGCGGCACGTGCGTGATCCTCGACGACGACACCGTCCGCGACCCGCGGGCCTTCGCCGACGCGCTGGTCCGCGAGCGCGTCGACACGATGTTCGTCACCGCGACGCTGTTCAACGCGGTCGCCGAGACCGTGCCGGGCAGCTTCGCCACCGTGCGCCGGGTCGTCATCGGCGGCGAGCAGCTCAACGCCCCGCTGATCCGCCGGTGGTACCAGGCCAACCCCGGCTCGCCGACGCGGCTGCAGAACGGCTACGGCCCGACCGAGACGACGACGTTCGCCCTCAGCTACGCCATCCCGCGAGGCTTCGACGGCGACGTCGTGCCGATCGGCCGCCCGCTGCCGGGCACCGGCGCGGTCGCGGTGACGCCGGACGAGCGCGTGGCCGCCGAAGGCGAGGTCGCCGAGCTGTACATCTCCGGGGCGGGTGTCGCGCTCGGCTACCGCGGCCTGCCCGCGGAGACGGGGCAGCGGTTCGTCCGGCTGCCGTGGCTGGACGAGGGCCGTGCCCGGTTCTACCGCACCGGTGACCTGGTCCGCGTGCTGCCGGGCGGCCGGTACGCCTACGTCGGCCGCACCGACCGGCAGGTCAAGGTCCGCGGGTTCCGGATCGAGCCGGGAGAGCTGGAGCAGCGGCTCCTCGCGCACCCGGAAGTCCGGCAGGTCCACGTCGCCGTCCGCCGGGCGGCCACGGCCGAGCTGCTCGCCTTCGTCGTGGCGGGCGACCTGTCCTTCGAGGCGTTCGAAGCGCACCTGGCCGAAACCGTGCCGGCTTACATGCGGCCGCACCACGTGTTCCGCGTCGGCGAGCTGCCCCGGAACGCGAACGGGAAGGTCGACGAAGCCGCGCTGCTGGCCGGTGGGTTCTCGCCGTGGCGGCCGGACACCGGCGGCGAGGCGACCGCGTGGGAGCGCGAAGTCCTGGACGTCGTGTCGGAGACTCTCGACGTGCCGGATCTTCACCCCGGCGACACGTGGCTGCGGTCCGGCGGCGACTCGCTCAAGGCGTTGCGGCTGCGGTTCGCGATCCGCGAGCGGTGGGGCGCGGACCTGGCGCCTTCCGTGGTGCAACGCGGGACCTTCGCCGACCTCGCCGCGGCCGTTTCCGCGGCGGGGCGAGCGGCGTACCCGGAGCCGGGGCCGCCGACGACCGCGCCGTCGGCCCCGGCGACCAGCGAGCAGCAACGGCTTTGGCTGCTGCAGCAACGGAATCCGGCTTCCACGGCGTACCACGTGCCACTCGCCTTCAGCGTCACCGGCTCACCCGACGTCGACGCTTTGCGCCGGGGCGTGCGGGGGCTCGTGGAGCGGCATCCGGCGCTGCGGACCGCGTTCGAAGCCACTCCCGACGGCCTGCGGCAGGTGGCGAAGGAACCGTACGACCCGTGGACCGGACCTTCCGGCGACTTCTTCACCGCGCCCTTCGACCTCGCCTCGGGTCGCCTGCTGCGCGCGGCCTGGCGGCCCGACGGCACGTTCTTGCTGTGCCTGCACCACATCGCGGTCGACGGCTGGTCGCTGAACATCCTCTTCCGCGAGCTGTCCGGAGTCACACCGCGGCCGGACGCGCACACACCGTTCGACTTCGCCGCGTGGCAGTCCCGCTGGTTCGCCTCCCCCGGCTACCGCGCCCAGCTGACCGACCGGGCCGACGACGCCGAGCCCCTCGGTGACGCGTCCCTGGCCGGGCGGCTGCACACGACCCGCATCGGACGCGAGCGCGTCGACGAGTGGGCCGGTGAGCTGGGCCTGACGCGGTTCCAGCTCCTGCTCGGCGTGTTCGCCTGGAGCCTCTACGCGGTGACCGGGCGGACCCGGCCCCGGATCGCCGCCCCGGTGGCGAACCGGCCGGTGCGGGAGTTCGAGGACAGCGTCGGGATGTTCGCCAACACGGTCCGGCTGCCGGTGTCGGTCGACCCGGACGAGGACCTGGGCACCCAGCTCCGGCGGCTCGGCGAGGCCGCGGGTGCCGCGCTGGACCACCAGGACGTCGCGTTCGCCGACCTCGACCCGGCGTATGCGGCTTTCGACTACCTGTTCGTCCTGGAGAACACCGACTTCGCGGCGCTGCGACTCCCCGGCTGCTCGATCAGTCCACAATGGATCGAGGCGGCCGAGGCCAAGTGCGCACTCACGCTGTCGGTCGTGGAACGGCCCGACGGCTTCGACTGCCTCTGGGAGTACGGGGAAGGCCACTTCACCGAAGCCGAGGCGACGGCCCTCGGCGAAGTCTTCGACCGCGCGTTGCACGCCGATGCCCGGACTCCGGACCGCCGCGACCACGGCCGGGGTGCCGCGGCGGAGCTGACGTGGGAAACCGTGGCGGACGGCTTCGCGCGTCAGGTCGCTCGGACGCCCGATGCCCCGGCGCTCAGCGGCGACACGACCCTGACCTACGCCGAGCTGGACGCGCACGCGGCCCGGCTCGCGGCCACCCTGCCCGAGGACGCCACGGACATCGCGCTGTACTTCCGGCCGTCCGCCGAGCACGTCGTCGCGCTCCTCGCCCTCGCGCGGCTGAACATCACCGCCGTGCCGCTGGATCCCGCCTACCCGCCGGAGTTACTGCGGGAAATGGTCGGCCGGGTCCGGCCGCGCTGCGTCCTGCTCGCCCCCGGTGAAACGTTCGACACGGACGTCGAACGGCGGTTCGTCACGCTCGACGGCGGCCCGGTGCCGGACGTCCCGGCCCGGCACGCCGGACGCCCGCTCTACACGCTGTTCACCTCCGGCTCGACCGGCGTGCCCAAGGGCGTGCGCGTCCCGGACCGCACCCTGGCGAACCTGCTGCAGTGGCAGGACGCGCCGCCCGCGGCGACGCAGCAGTTCTCGATGCTGTCGTTCGACGTGTCGTTCCAGGAGATCTTCACGACCCTCTGCGGCGGCGGGACGCTGCACCTGATCCGCCCGGAGTGGCGCCACGACGTCCCGGCACTGCTGGACCGGCTGGAAACCGCGGGCATCGAACGGATCTTCCTGCCGTACGTGGCGCTGCAGCTGCTCGCCGAACACGGCGTCCGGCTCGGGCGGTACCCGTCGCGGCTGCGGGACGTGATCACCGCCGGCGAGCAGCTGGTGTGCACGCCGGCGATCCGGCGGTGGTTCACCGGGCTGCCCGGCGCGCGCCTGCACAACCACTACGGGCCGACCGAAACCCACGTCGTCAGCGCACTGACCCTCGACGGCGATCCGGCGGAGTGGCCCGACCGGCCCGCCATCGGCCGTCCGGTGGCGAACGCGGTCCTGCGGGTCGCCGACGCCGCGGGTGCGCCGGTGCCGCCGGGGCAGGTCGGCGAGCTGCTCATCGGCGGTCTTCCGGCGAACCGGTGCTACCTCGGCGACGCGGCGCCGGAGAAGTTCGCCGAGCTGCCGGAGCTGTACTACCGCAGCGGCGACCTCGCGCACTTCGACCGTGCCGGGCTGCTGCACTTCGACGGCCGCGCCGACCAGCAGGTCAAGCTGAGCGGGCATCGCCTCGAACTCGGCCAGGTCGAGGCCGCGCTCCTGCGGCACCCGGACGTCGTCAACGCGGTCGTCGCGGCCGAACACGGCCGGCTGACCGCGTTCCTGGAATGCCGCCGGACGCCTTCCGCCGCGGAACTGGCCGATTTCCTGCGGCCGCTGCTGCCACCGCACGCGCGGGTGGACCGCTTCCGCGTCGTCGACGTCCTGCCACGCACGCCGAGCGGGAAGCTGGACCGGGACGCCGCGGCCCGCGCGCCGGGGACGGACCTGCATCGGACGGTGGCCCGGCCGTCGAGCGAGCTGGCGGCGCTGTTCGAGGAGGTGACCGGCGCGCCGATCGGTCCGGACGAGACGTTCTTCGCGGCCGGCGCCGGCTCGCTGTCGCTGATGAAGTTCCACCTGCGCTGCGCGGAAGCCGGCTACCGGTTCACCGTGGCGGACCTCTTCGAGCACGTCACGCTCCGGGACCTGACGCGGCACCTCGAAAGCGGCCCGGCTGCGGCCGGCGTGTCTGCTCAGGGTGCCGCCGACGAGCCGGTGGCCGTCGTCGGCATGGCGGTGCGGCTGCCCGGCGCACGGGACCTGGCGGCGTTCTGGGAGCTGGTCGTTTCGGGTCGCCGGGGCATCGAGGAGTTCCCGGCCGCGGACGGCCTGGTCGGCGCGCGCAGCCTCCTGGCCGATCCCCTGGCGTTCGACCCCGCTTATTTCGGCGTCAGCCACCGCGACGCGGCGCTGATGGACCCGCAGCAACGGCAGCTGCTGATGACGTGCGTGGAGGCGCTGGCGCACGCCGGGATCACTTCGGGTGCGGGTGTCGGGCTGATCGCCGGCTGCGGCGAGAACACCTACTTCCAGCAGATGCTGCGCGAAGCCGACCCGGCGGCACTGCCGGACGGCTTCCAGCTGGCCCTGCACCACGAGAAGGACTTCCTGGCGACGAAGGTGGCGTACCACCTCGACCTGACGGGTCCGGCGCTGACGACCCAGACGGCGTGTTCGAGTTCGCTGGTGGCGGTCCACCAGGCGGCGGGACTGCTGCGCGGCGGTGAGGCGGAGGTGATGCTGGCGGGCGGGGTGCTCGTCGACGTCACCCTCGCGGAGGGCTACCGGTACCGCCCGCAGCACATCTTTTCGCCGGACGGCCACTGCCGCCCGTTCAGCGACGACGCGGACGGCACGGTGGGCGGCAGCGGCGTCGGGGTGGTGGTGCTGAAGCCGTTGTCGGCGGCCCGCCGCGACGGCGACACGGTGTACGCGGTGATCACGGGTTCGGCGCTGACCAACGACGGCGCGGTGAAGCAGGGCTACAGCGCACCCTCCCCGGCCGGGCAGCGCTCGGCGATCCGGGCCGCGCTCCGGCGGGCCGGCCGCTCGGGCGCGGACGTCGGGTACGTGGAGACGCACGGGACGGGAACCCGCCTCGGCGACCCGATCGAAGTGGCGGCCCTGCGCGAGGCGATGCCGGATGTCTCGGCGTGCGCGCTTTCTTCGGTGAAGAGCCAGATCGGCCACCTGGGCGCGGCGGCCGGGGTGGTGGGCTTGATCCGCGCGGCCTTGGCGGTGCACCACGGGGTGCTGCCGCCGACGGCGGATTTCCGCGAGCCGAATCCGGCTTTGGACCTGGGGCCGTTCCGGGTGCCGACGTCCGCCGAGCCGTGGCCCGCGGGCCCGCGGGTGGCGGGGGTGAGCAGCTTCGGCATCGGCGGGACGAACGCGCACGTGGTGCTGGAGTCGGTCCGGCCGGTACCGCCGTCGCGTCCGGAGCCCGCGCGGTGCCTGGTGCTGTCGGCCCGCAGCGCGGCGGCTTTGCGCCTCGACGCGGCCCGGGTGGCAGGCTACCTGACTGCACACCCATCGTCCTATGTGGACGTTCTCCGGCACCTGCAGTCGGGCCGCCCGGAGGGCCCCTGGCGCCTGGCGGCGGCCTGCGAGGACGCGGCTGCGGCGGTCGAGTGGCTGCGCACGGCCGTGCCCCAGGAGGTGACCACCACCCCGGAGCTTTCACGTGAAAGCTCCGCTTCCGAGTGGGCACTTTCACGTGAAAGTGCCCTTCTGTCCGCGGCTGAGCTGGCTGCTGCCTGGCTGCCCGGCGCTTCCGTCGAGTGGGGCCAGTCCCCCGCGCCTGCGCCGTGGGACTTTCCGCCGCCCGCCTTCGACGCCCAGGACTTCGACTTCCCGCGGCGGCCCGTCGCCACCCGGCTGCCCGAAGGCGAGTGGCTGCACCAGCCCACCTGGGTCCGTCTCCGCCGGGCCACGACCGCCGCCACCACCGGCCGCACCCTCGTCATCTCCGGCGAAGGCCCGCTCACCGCACCCGCCCTCGACGCCGCCTACCCGCGCGTCGTGCGCGTCCACGCAGCAGAACACTTCGCCCGGCGAGGCCCCGACACCTTCGAAGCCGACCCGGCCGACACCGCGCACCTCCGCCAGGTTCTGGAAGCGTTGCCGGACAACGAAATCGACTGGCTCCACACCCTCCCGCTCGGCATCACCGGCCCCGTCGGCGAAAAGTCACTGAACCAGGCGCGATGGGCCTGCCTCGACACCCCCGCGGCCCTCCTCCGCGCTGCCCACGGCCGTCCACTCCGGACCTGGTGGGTCTCCGCCGGGGCCGCGCCCGCGAACACCGCCGTCACGCGTCCCGAAGCCGGGCTGCTCGCCGGGATCACCGCCGTCGGCCCGCAGGAGTCCGGCGTCCCCGGCCATTGGGTCGACCTCGAAGGCCCCGAGCTGGACCCGGCAGCCGACCTCCTCACCGGACCGACTCCGCCCGAGCGCGTCGCCCTCCGGAACGGGTTCTGGTGGACGCAAGGCAGCGCGCCCGTCAGTCCCGGCGAATTCTCGCCAGCGGAAGGGACCCACCTCGTTCTCGGGGGCACCGGCGGCATCGGGACCGCCGTCGCCGAAGAACTGCTGACCCGCACGACCGGCCGCGTCATCCTGCTCGCGCGCCACCCCCACCTGCCCGCAGCGCTCAAGCCGTGGGCCGGCCGCGTCGACCTGCTGGCCGCCGACCTCACGAAGACGACCGCCGACGCGATCCCCGCTCCGCTCACCGGGATCGTCCACGCGGCCGGGACACCGACCGGCGGCCTCATCGCCACCCGAGCCGAAGGCACGCAAGACGTCAAGCTCGCCGGCGCCCTCCTCGTGGAACAGCTCATCGAACGCGACCGGCCGAAGTTCGCCGTCTACTGCTCGTCACTGTCGGCGCAGTTCGGCGGCACCGGCCAGCTGGACTACGCCGCCGCCAACGGGTTCCTCGACGCCCTCGCCCACCGCGACGGCCCGACCGCCCGGATCGCCCTGGGCTGGGACGTCTGGCGCGACAGCGGCATGGCCGTCAACGCCCTGGAAACCGACGCCCGGCACCAAGCCCACCTCGCCGTCGGCCTCAGCGACGACGAAGGCCGACGCACCTTCGCCCGCGCGCTGGGCACGGGTCTCCCGCAAATCCTCATCGCGACGACCGGCCTGGAAACCGCCCGCGGCTTCCACGAACGGGACGCCACGCCGACGGCCGAACCGGCCGAGGCGGACCTGACCGAGGAAGTCCGCGCCCTCCTGGGCGTCGCCGAACTCGACCCGGACGTCCCGCTCTACGACCTCGGCGCCGACTCCCTGACCCTGCTGGACGTCGTCGACTCGGTGAAACGCCTCTACGGCGTCGACCTCGACCTCGCCTGGCTCGGCCCGGAGGTGACGATGGCCGCGTTGCTGGCAAAGCTCGCCGAAGCCGCGGACACCGGCGAAGTCGTCGTGCAGGTCTGGCGCGAAGGGACGACGCCGGACGTCGTCTGCCTCGTGCATCCCGTCGGCGGGGATGTCCACGCCTACCGTCCGCTGGTCGAAGCCCTGCCGCCCGAACTCGGCGTCTGCGTGATCGCCGACCCCGCGCTGAGCAGACCGCAACCGCCAGGCTGGTCCATAAAGGACCGCGCACACCGCTACTACACGGCGATGCGAACGCGGTTCCCCGGTCGCACCTGGCAGCTGGCCGGGTGGTCGTTCGGCGCCTGGGTCGCGGCCGGCATGGCCGCCGAAGCCGAGGCGGCCGGGCAGCCGGCGCGGGCGCTGCACCTCATCGACCCGCCGCCGCCCGGCGCGAGCGCCGCCGACTACAGCGACACGCAACTGGAGACGGTCTTCGAACGCGAGCTGGGCGCCTCCGGCGGCACCGCGGGCGAGCACGCGCAGAAGCTCGCCCGCGCGTGCCGGGCCAACCTCGCGAGCATGGCCGGGCACGAACTGCCCCGCCTGGCCGCGACGCCCAGCCACGTCTGGCTCGCCACCGAACCCGAACCCGGCCTGCCCGTGGCCGGCCGCGACGGCTGGCGAGCCCTGCTGCCCGAGCCGAGCCACTGGCACGAACTGCCCGCCACCCACTACGGCATCGTGCGCGCCCCGCACGTCACCGCCGTGGCCGCGGCCATCGGACTGTGAGACCCGCAGGAGGAAAGGAAACCATGGAGCAGTACGAACTCGACGCCGTCAAGCGGATCACGACGCGGCCGGCGCGGGACTACCGGACCCTGGACGTCCGGGGCCTGACCCCGGTCATCGGCGCCGAGGTCACCGGGCTCGACCTGACCCGGGAGCTGACCGACGAGCAGCTCACCGAGCTCAAGACGGCGTTCCTGGACCACCACGTGCTGGTGTTCCGCGACCAGGACATCACGGTGGCGGACCACAAGCGCCTGGCCGCGAGCTTCGGCGAGCTGCGCCCGGTGAACCCGCCGCCCGAGCACGGCGACCCGTACATCCTCGAGGTCGCCACCGCGCCGGAGTCGGCGAACGTGTTCGGCAACGGCTGGCACGCCGACGGCACCGCCGACGAAGAGCCGTCGCTGGGTTCGATGCTCCACATCACGCGGATGCCGGAGCCGGGCAGCGGCGGCGACACGCTCTTCGCGAACATGCACCTCGCGTACGACATGCTGTCGCCGAAGCTGAAGGAGCTGCTGGCCGGCCTGACCGCGATCCACGACGGCGCCCACGCCTTCCGCGGCCACAAGATCCCGGCGGGCTACGAGCCGCCGGTCAGCGAGCACCCGGTGGTGGTGCGGCACCCGGAAACCGACCGGCCGCTGCTGTACGTCAACCCGGCCTACACCTCGCGCATCCCGCAGCTGTCGGCCGACGAGAGCCAGGCGGTGCTCGACCTGCTGTTCTCGGTCGTGCCGAACCGCCCGATGCTCGCCTGCCGCGTGCGGTGGGAGCCGAACACGCTGGTGTTCTGGGACAACCGCTGCGTCCAGCACCACGCGACGTACGACTACTACCCCCACACCCGCTTCGGCCACCGCGTCGCGATCAACGGCGGCCCGCTCAAGGGCTGACAGGAGCACCATTGTCGACCGAACCTGTGGACGTCCGCGATCCGGCCGTCCTCGACGACCCGATGCGCGGCTACGACCGCATCCTCGCCGCGTCGCCGGTCTGCCGGGCCCGCCTGGCGAACGGCGAGGAGGGCTGGCTGGTCACCGGCAGCGCCGAGGTCCGCGCCGTGCTGTCGGATCCGGCCGTGCGCAACGATCCGACCGGCCTGCCGGGGCAGGGCGCGCAGACGCAGGAGGCGGCGTTCCTCGCGCTGGGCACACCGCCAGAGCACCTGCCGTACCTGAGGGCGAGCCTGCTGAGCCTCGACGGCGCCGAGCACACGCGGCTGCGGCGCAGCATCAGCCACGCCTTCGGCGCGACCCGCGTCGCCACGCTGCGCCCGCGGGTGCAGCAGATCGTCGACGAGCTGCTGGACGGGCTGGGCGAGACGGCGGACCTGCTCGAGGAGTACGCGTACCCGTTGGCGATGGCGGTGGTGTGCGAACTGGTCGGAGTGCCCGAAGCGGACTGGGCGGACTGGTACCGCTGGGGCAAGGTCCTGGTCGACGGCGCCCCGGCCCGGATCACGCCGACGCTGGGCGAGATGTTCGCCTACTGCCACGCTTTGGTGGACCGGCGCCGGGCGGACCCGCGGGAGGACCTGCTGAGCGAGGTCGTCGCCCAGGAGGACCTGACCGACGTCGACGCCGTGGCTCTCGTGGTGTTCCTGGTGCTGGCTGGGCACGAGACGATGGCGCACATGCTGTCCAACGCGGCGCTCGCGTTGATGCGCGACCCGGCCCAGCTCTCGCTGCTGCGGGCGGAGCCCGAGCTGTGGCCGGCCGCGGTGCGGGAGCTGGTCCGCACGGACGGCCCGGTCCAGCTGGCCCGCTTGCGTTACGCGGCAACCGACATGGTCGTCGGTGGCGTACGGATCAGCGCGGGCGACGCGGTGCAGGCGGTCCTCGGCGCGGCCAACCGCGACCCGGCGCAGTTCGCCCACCCGCATGCCGCGGACGTCCGGTGGCAAGCCGAGCACGGCGGCCGGGAGGGAAGCGTCGGATTCGGCTGGGGGCCGCACTTCTGCCTCGGGGTCGCGTTGGCGAAGGTGGAGGCGGAAGTCGCGCTGCGGAGCTTGTTCGACCGGTTTCCGGCGGTGGAGCCGGTTTCCGAGCCGGCGTGGGTGCCGTTGCCGCGGGCCCGCCACCGGGTCGCCTTGCAGGTCCGGCTGCGCTGACGCCGCAGACGGCGTGCCTTGGCGCCGCTCCGCCCTCGGCCCAAGCGCCCCAATGTGGCGGTGGGGGGGGGCCACCCCCCCCACCCCACCTACGAAGTGAAAAAGGAAGGAAAAAAAACACCAGCCCGGATAAAGAGTAG
>NZ_JBFACT010000109.1:0-18927 GCF_040640995.1 Amycolatopsis sp. NPDC021455
GTCCGAGCGCAGCGACTGGCACAGCGC
The DNA here is from genome assembly GCF_040640995.1 of Amycolatopsis sp. NPDC021455. NCBI lineage: Bacteria > Bacillati > Actinomycetota > Actinomycetes > Pseudonocardiales > Pseudonocardiaceae > Amycolatopsis > Amycolatopsis sp. NPDC021455. Next base: position 28 of record NZ_JBFACT010000109.1, read on the forward strand.
CTGGGTGCAGTTCTTGTCGTTCGCGCTGATGTCGTCGGTGAGCCAACGCACCGAACGCCACATTGGGTGCGTTGGACGCAACCAACGCCACATTGGGGCGCTCGTCCCGCGTGTCGAAGCGAGCCGAAGTCACAGTCCGGGTTGTGGACAACTCGCGTCCGCAACCCCGGAACTGTCGGTGCCCACCACTAAACTGGACACCGGGGGGCCGAGGCCCGCCCTCAGGCCTTCACCAGCGCGTCCACCGCGCTGAAGAACATGCCCAGCCCGTCATCCGACGGACCGGTCAAAGCGTCGATCGCGTGTTCCGGGTGCGGCATCAGGCCGACCACCCGGCCGTTCTCGCTCCGGATGCCGGCGATGTCGTTGCGCGACCCGTTCGGGTTGCCGCCGACGTACCGGAACACGACGCGCCCCTCGGCCTCCAGTGCGTCCAAAGTGGACTGCTCGGCCATGTAGCAGCCGTCGATGTTCTTCATCGGGATGAGGATTTCCGCACCCGCGTCGTACCGGGTCGTCCACGCCGTCGAGGTGTTCTCCACCCGTAGCCACTGGTCGCGGCAGATGAAGTGCAGGCCCTGGTTGCGGATCATCGCGCCCGGCAGCAGGCCGGCCTCGCACAGGATCTGGAACCCGTTGCAGATGCCGAGCACCGGCATGCCCGCGTGCGCCGCCTCGATCACCGAGGTCATGATCGGCGCGAACCGGGCGATCACGCCCGCGCGCAGGTAGTCGCCGTAGGAAAAGCCACCCGGGATGATGACCGCGTCGACCTCGTGCAGGTTCTCGTCGGCGTGCCAGAGCGAGACGGCCTCGCCGCCGGCGTAGCGGACCGCGCGGGCCGCGTCGACGTCGTCGAGCGTGCCCGGGAAGGTGATGACGCCGATGCGGGCGCTCACGCGTCCACCCGCTTGATCGTCCACTGCTCGATGACCGGGTTCGCGAGGAAGCCTTCGGCGATCTTCTCCAGCGTCGCGTCGTCGACCGTGTCGTCGACCTCGATCTCGAAGTGCTTGCCCTGACGGATCTCGGTGATCCCGGTGAACCCCAGGCGGCCGGCGGCGCCGAGCGCGGCCTGTCCCTGCGGGTCGAGGATTTCGGGCTTCGGCATGACGTCGACGACGACTCGGGCCACGGCAGGCTGCTCCTTATTCACGCAGGTCGTGGATACCCCGCGAGCATAGTTCACCCTCTCGTCCCCCTGGCGGGGCCCACCGGGAAACCTAGACTGGCCGACGACGCGGCCCTGCGCCATGATGGGTCGTTGACACCTCGCCAACAGGAGGCACCGTGGCCGTCCAGGACTCCTACGACTACGTCATCGTCGGCGCGGGCAGCGCGGGTTGCGTGCTGGCGAACCGGCTGACCGAGGACCCGGCGGCCCGGGTCCTGCTGCTCGAAGCGGGCGCGGCGGACACCGCGGACGAGATCCACATCCCCGCCGCCTTCTCGTCGCTGTTCAAGACCAAGTGGGACTGGAACTACGAGACCGTCGAGCAGAAGCACACCGGCAAGACGGCCTACTGGCCGCGCGGCAAGATGCTCGGCGGCTGCTCGTCGATCAACGCGATGATCTACATCCGCGGCAACCGCGCCGACTACGACGGCTGGCGCGATCAGCACGGCGCCGAAGGCTGGGGCTGGGACGACGTCCTCCCGTACTTCAAGCGCGCCGAGGGCAACCAGCGGCTCGGCGGGCCGCTGCACGGCACCGACGGGCCGCTGCACGTCGAAGACCGCCGCTTCACCCACGAGCTGTCGCACGCCTGGGTCGACTCGGCCGTCGCGTGGGGACTCAAGCGCACCGACGACTTCAACGGCGAGAGCCAGGAAGGCGCCGGCGTCTACCAGGTGACCTGCAAGAAGGGCCGCCGGTGGTCCACCGCCGACGCCTACCTGCGCCCGGCGCTCGACCGGCCGAACCTGACCGTGAAGACCTGCGCGCCCGCCACCCGCGTCCTCTTCGAGGGCACCCGTGCCGTCGGTGTGTCCTATTTGGACAACGGCGTCGAGCGCACCGCGCGCGCGTCCACCGAGGTCGTCTTGAGCGGCGGCGCGGTCAACTCGCCGCAGCTGCTGATGGTCTCCGGCGTCGGCCCCGCCGAGCACCTGCGCGAGCACGGCATCGACGTCGTCGCCGCCCTGCCCGGCGTCGGCGAGAACCTGCACGACCACCCGGCGTGCGGGATCATCTGGTCCACGCGCGGGACGACCGACCTGGTCGACGCGGCCACGCCGCGTGGCCTGATCCGCTACCAGCTGACCAAGCGCGGGCCGCTGACGTCCAACATCGGCGAAGCGGGCGCGTTCTACCCGACCACGGACGGCCTGGCCGGGCCGGACATGCAGATCCACGTCGCGCCGACGTTGTTCTACGACAACGGCCTGCGCGAGCCGACCGTCTCCGGGTTCACGTCCGCGGCGACCGTGGTGGACGTCGCCAGCCGCGGCCGGCTGCGGCTGAAGTCGGCGAACCCGTTGTGGAAACCGGAAATCGACCCGGCGTACTACGCCGACTCCCGTGACATGGACACGATGATGGCCGGGTTGCGGGCGCTGATCGAGATCGGTCGCGTCGGCCCGTTGAAGCGGTTCCTCGACCAGCCGTTCCTGCCGGCGCGCCACGACCTGACCGACGCCGAGCTGGCCGAGCACGTCCGCGAGCACACGCAGACGCTGTACCACCCGGTGGGGACGTGCGCGATCGGCTCGGTGGTCGACCCGCAGCTGCGGGTGCACGGCGTGGAGGGGCTGCGGGTGGTGGACGCGTCGGTGATGCCGGTCGTGCCGCGCGGGAACACCAACGCGCCGACGATCATGGTCGCGGAGAAGGCCGCCGACCTGATCCGGGGGCGGTGAGGGCGGGCCGCGGCCCCCGGTATCCAGTTTACCGGTGAGGACCGACAGTTCCGGGGTCGCGGAGCCGGGCCACGGCGATGACCGCCAGCGCCGGCAGCCAGAGCGTGGCCAGTGACAGCGGCATGCCCGCGGGACCCAGCCAGTCGATCGCGACTCCGGAGCACGGGGGCCCGGCGATCCCGCCGAGCCCCCAGACGATCGCGAACGCCGTGTTGCCCAGCAGCAGGCTGGAACCTTCCAGCCCCTCGCCCAGGATGGTGAGCACCAGCGGATACCCGGCGAAGGCCAGGCCGCCCCACACCGCGACCAGCGGCCAGAACAGCCAGGGCACCCCCACCGCCCACGGCAGCGCCAGAGCTCCGGCCGCACCGGCGGACAGCGAAAGGACCAGCGCGCTTCGGGGGTTCATCCGGTCCGCCAGCCGGCCGAGCGGGTACTGGAACAGGACCTGCCCGGCGAGCACGACCGTCAGCGACAGCGCGGCCAGCCGCGGGGAAAGCCCTTCGCTGAGCATGTAGCCGGGCAGGAACTGCGGCGTGACGCCGTCGAACACCGACACCGACAGCACCGGCACCAGCAGCACCGACAGCCGGGTCACCAGGCTCCGCACCGGAATCGGGCCGCTCGAGACCATCCGCGGCACCTGGGCCCGCGCGACCCACAGTGGCACCACCGCGAGCAACGGGCCGGCGACGGCGACTGCGAGCGGGACCGGAGAACCGGGGCCGGACACCGCCATGACGGCCGGCCCGAGTGCGAACCCCAGCGCCATCACCGAGGTGTAGGCGGTGAGCAGCCGTCCCCGCCGAGGCCCCGCGGCGGCCTCGCTGATCCACGTCTCGCCGAGGACGAACATCGTGACCGCGCAGGAGCCGACGGCGAACCGCACCACGAACCACAGCGCGAGGTCGTCGCAGACCGCGAGGACGGCGATCAGGACGGCGATGGCGACCAAGGCGGTCACCATCGCCCGCCAGGGTGAGCAGACCCGCAACAGGCGCGGGATCAGCGGCGCCGACAGGACCATGCCCAGCGGGGTCATCGCACTGTTCACCCCGATGACGCCGCTCGGCAGGCCACGCTGTTCGAGCAGCAGCGCCAGCAGCGGATAGGTGATGCCGAACGTCACCCCGAAGACCGCGATGACGACGATCGGCGCGGTCGCCGCAAGGCCGGGGCGAGCGGTGGCCGGAGCCGTCACCGGCGGACGGCGAATATCACTCTTCAGCGATTCACGAGGCAATTCTCGAAAAGCGCGGAGCAAATATTGTTCACGTCGACCCGAGGCGGCCCTCAGTGCCGGGCAAGCGCCGGATCAGCGCTTGCCGTGGAGGATGGTCACGAGCTTGGCCACCAGCGCGTCCGTCGACGGCTTGCGGCTGAACGACGTCAGCGTCATCGGGGCCGTGAAGCGCTGGCGGGCGATCGCCTTCGTGCGGGCGAACTCGCGCAGGCCCTCCGGGCCGTGGATGCGGCCGAAGCCCGAGTCGCCGACGCCGCCGAACGGCAGGGACGCGATGCCCGCGAACGAAAGCGGTGCGTTGATCGCCGTCATTCCCGTGCGCAGCTTCTCCGCCAGCTCGACGCCGCGGGACTTCGAAAACACCGTCGAGCCCAGGCCGTACTTCGTGTTGTTCGCGCGCTCGACCGCTTCGTCCATGTCGCGGACCTTCGCGATCGTCACCGTCGGGCCGAACGTCTCCTCCTTCACCGCCTCGGAGTCCTCCGGGACGTCCACCAGCACCGTCGGCTGGGCGTAGCGGTCGCCGACCGCGTCCTCGCCGCCGAGGACCGCCTTGCCGCCGCGGGCCAGGGCGTCGTGGATGTGGCGCTTGATCACGCCCAGCTGGGACGGCATCGTCACCGGGCCGTACTGCGCGGCCTCGTCCGAGCCCGCGCGGACGTCCTTCGACTTCTCGACGACCTTCGCGACGAACTCGTCGTGGACCTTCTCGTGCACGTACACCCGCTCGACGCCGATGCAGGTCTGGCCGGAGTTGGAGAACGCGCCCCACACCGTGGCGTCCGCCGCCGCGTCGAGGTCCGCGTCCGCGTCGACGAGCACGGGGTCCTTGCCGCCCGCCTCGATGACCACCGGGGTGAGCGTCTCGGCCGCCGCGGCCATGATCCGCTTGCCGGTGGCGGTCGAGCCGGTGAAGGCGATCTTGTCGACGCCCGCGCCGACCAGCGCCGCACCCGTCTCGCCGAAGCCCGTGATCAGCTGCAGCACCGGCTGCTCCGGCACGATCTCGGCGAACGCGTCGACTAGCCACTTGCCCACACCCGGCGTGTACTCGCTGGGCTTGAACACCACGGCGTTGCCCGCCGCGAGCGCGTACGCGATCGAGCCGAGCGGGGTGAACACCGGGTAGTTCCACGGGCCGATCACACCCACCACGCCCAGCGGCTGGTACTCGACCGTCGCCGCCTGGTTCGACATCAGCAGGCCGGCGGACCGCTTCTGCTTGCCGAGCACCTTCTTCGCGTGCTTGCCCGCCCAAGCGATGTGCTCGATCGCCAGGACGCTCTCGAGCTGCGCGTCGGCGATCGGCTTGCCCGTCTCGTCGCGCACCACCTGGCACAGCTGCGGCAGCCGCCGCGTCAGCACGCCCTTCCAGCTCTTGAGCCGCTCCGCCCGCCCGGCGAAGCCGAGGTCCGCCCACCACTCCGCCGCGACGCGCGCCCGCTCGACGGCCGCCTTGACGTCTTCCGCGGTGTGGATCGGGTAGGTTCCGACCACCTCGTCGGTCGCCGGGCTGAGCGAGTCGAAGGTCTCGCCGACCGACGTCGGCTTCGGCTGGACGGCAGTCATCGGCGTCTCCCTGGAGGTCGCGGGTCAGCCCAGGTTACGACGTTACTGACATCGTGCCAATAGCTCGTGCGGGCTTCGCCACCAGCATTGCACCGGCGACCGCCGCGGCAAAGACACCGAACAACGGCGGAAGCCACAACGGCAGCACGCCGACGGCCAGCGAACCGAGCCCGAAGCCGCACGACTGCACGGTGAAGCTCAAGGAGAACCCCGCGGACCTGCGGTTTCTCGGCAGCAGGCGCTGGAGGTTGACCGAGGTCGCGGCGACCAGCGGCCCGCCGCACGCGCCGATCACGGCCAGCGACGCGAGCAAGCCCGCCCAGCCGAGATCCGCGGCGAGCACGATCCCACCGGCGATGAATCCGCCGAGGAACAGCCGCGGGTCGCCGATCTTCCCGCGCCACGCGTAGAGCGCGCCGCCCGCCAGGCTCGCGCCGGTCAGCACGGCGATCACCAGCGGTGCGGCCGCCGCGGGCGCGCCGAGCCGCTGGACCAGCGGCAGCGGCGCGACCTCGATCGTCGACGTCAGCAGCCCGACGGTGAAGGCGCAGCAAAGCCACGGCAGGTAGACGACCGGCCGCGCGGGCGGGAGGTCCTCCTCGGATTCCACCCGATCGCGGGAACTCGCGCGGCGCGGGACGAGCAGGGCGGCGACCACGCAAGCGGCGGCCATCGCGGCCGGCGGCACGAACGGGCCGGCCAAACCGAGCAGCGCGACCAGCGCCGGACCGCCGACGAGCACGCCTTCGAGGATCATCCCGTCGACGGAGATCGCCCGGGGAAGCAGCCCGTCGTCGACCGTGTCCGCGAGCAGTGTCCGGAACCCGCCCGACAACGCGCCGCCCGTGATCCCGGGCAGCACGACGCACGCGAGCAATGCGGCGCCCGGCGCGTCGCTCGCGGCGGCCACGGTCAAGACGACGAACCCCGCCGCGGTCAGGAGCAGCAACACCGGCAGCCCGCGCGCCGGGCCGACGCGGTCGAGCAGCCGTCCGACCGGGACCGCGCAGACCATCTCCGCGGCGACGTAGACGGACATCAGGACGCCGCCCAGCCGGTACGAGCCGGTCGTCGCGGTGGTCAGCAGCGTGAACGCGAGCGGCGCCATGAACGCCGGGAGCCGGGCGAACTGGACGCCCGCCGACCAGCGCCAGTAGGCGCGATGGGTGAACAACGACATGCGCACACGCTGGCCCGGCGTCTTCGTGCGGCACACTGATTCGGAGAGGAGCGAATGTCGATGATCGAGCTGGTCCTCACCGCGGCCGGGGCGCAACGCGTCCGCTTCGCGATCTCGCCGCTGGAAGAGGTGCTGGGCGCCGTCCGGACGCTGCTCGGCGTCCGCGGGCACCCGGCGAACCTGCCGTGGGCCTCCGGCGTGGCCCTTCCCGACGTTCCCGAGCTGGCCGCGGTGCTGAGCGCGCGGCACTACATCACCGAGTTCCTGAGCCCGCCGCCCGACGGCCCGGAAACGACCGCCGAAGCGCAGCTGCGGGTCGTCCGCGCGACGCCGCCCGCGCAGGTGGCGTTGGAACTGGGCATGGTGGACGCGGACCTCTCCGGGCTGCCCGCCGACCCGGCGACCGCGCGTGATCTCCTCGCCGGCCAGCTCGAGCAGGTGTGGCACGCCCTGCTGGCACCGGAATGGCCGCGCCTGCGCGAACTGCTCGCGGCGGACATCGCTCACCGGACGCGGCAGCTGGGTTCGGGTGGTATCGCCTCGATGCTGGCCGGGCTGCACCCGCGAGTCCGGCTTTCGGGGACGTCGGTGCTGGTCGACATCCGGGCCAGGGAACGGCTTTCCATCGATTCGCGCGGGCTGCTGCTGATCCCGGCGGTGTTCGCGTGGCCGAACGTCGGCGTGGTGACGGTGCCGCCGTGGCAGATCTCCCTGCTCTACCCGGCCCGGGGCGTGGCTTCGCTGTGGACGTCTTCCGCGGCGGCACCGGAACCGCTGGCCGAAATCCTCGGCCGGACGCGGGCCCTGCTGCTGACCGCACTCGACGCCCCCGCGGCGACGACCGACCTCGCCCGGCGGCACGGGTTGGCCCCGGCGACGGTTTCGGCGCACCTGACGGCGTTGCGCGGGGCGGGGTTGCTGGCTTCGGAGCGGCGGGGGCACCGGGTGCTGTACCGGCGCACCGACCTCGGCGACGCTTTGCTCACCGGGAAGCTCTGAGCGGGACTAGGCTGGAACCGCCTACCCGTTAAGGAGAACCATCGATGCGTATCGTCCATTTCGGACACGCCTGCGTGCTGCTGGAGACCGGCTCCGAGCGGATCCTGATCGACCCCGGCGTGTTCTCCACCGGCTTCGAGGGTGAACGCGAGCTGTCGGCCGTGCTGGTCACGCACCAGCACTTCGACCACCTGGACGTCGAGCGGCTGCCGAAGGTCCTCGAAGCCAACCCGGGCGCCAAGCTGATCGCCGATCCCGGTTCCGCGCCCGAAATCGAAAAACTGGGCCTGCCGTTCGACGTCGCCAACGTCGGGGACGCCTTCGCCGTCGGGGACACCTCGATCAAGGCGGTCGGCGGGGAGCACGCCGTCATCCACGCCGACATCCCGGTCATCCCGAACATCGGTTACGTCTTCGACGACGGCGCGTTCTTCCACCCCGGCGACTCGTTCTTCGTGCCCGAGCAGAAGATCGACGTGCTCGGCCTGCCCACCGGTGCGCCGTGGCTCAAGGCCGGGGAAGCCGTGGACTACCTGCGGGCCGTCGCGCCGCGGGTCGCCGTGCCGATCCACGAAGCCGTGCTCGCCAACCCGGCCATGCACTACGGCCTGTTCGGCAACCTCGCGCCCGAAGGGACCGAGGTCAAGGTGCTGGAACGGGCCGAGCCGGCGAAGTTCTAGCCACCCACGCCTCGACGCCGTCGAGGAAGCGGTCCACGCCGAAGCCGAGTTCGGCCGGTAGCCCCTCCCGCTCGGAGGCGGGGCTGCCGGCGGCCTCGGCCGCGTGGACCGCCGTCAGCGCCGGGTACTCCGCCGGGTCGAGGACGCCGGCGAGGGCCCGGGCCAGCTCGCCGTCGCTGCGCGGGCCGGCCATGTCGAGGCTGATCTGCGCCGTGCCACGCACGACCGCGGTCAGGTGCAGCGCCGCCGCCCGGGCCTCGGCCCCCGCCAGTCCGGCCGCCAGCAACGGCCGCAGCAGGCGATCGAGCCACGCGAGCTGGTTGGGGCCGACCGGCGCGTGGTCGAGCGGGACGCGCAGGATCCACGGCCGGGCCCGGAAGCCCGCCCACAGCGCGGCCGCCCACTGCCGGACCGCCTGCCGGAAGTCGCCGTCGAGCTCCGGGGGTTTGCCGGCGCCGACGTCCGCCGCCACCTCCAGCAGCAGGTCCTTGCCGGGGATGTGGTTGTAGATGGCCATCGTCGAGTAGCCGAGCTCGGTGGCGATCCGCTGCATCGACAGCGCCTCCAGGCCGTCCGCGTCGGCGATCCGGACGGCGGCGTCCGCGATGCGCGCCACGCTGAGCTGCGCCCGGGGGCCGCGGCGGCCCCTCGAACGTCCCGCCCACAGCAGCTCGAGACTGCGCTCCACGTTGCTCATCCGCCCATCCTAAAACTCTGTATGGCATACACTCAGATGTATGACGTACACAGTTTTCTGGTGGCGCCGTCCGTGGATGGTGCCGTTGCTGCTGGTGGTCGTGGCCTTCCTGGCCTTCTCCGTGCCGCCGTACCTGACCTTCGACCCGGCCCAGTCCCGGCTGAGACCGCCGGAGCACAACGCCGTCTACTACCCCGCGCTCGTCGCGCACGTCCTGTTCGGCACGGTCGCCATGGTGACCGCGTGCTTCCAGATCTGGCCCGCGTTCCGCGCCCGCCACCGGCGCGGGCACCGGATCACCGGCCGGATCTACGTCTTCGGCGGCGCGCTGCCCGCCGGCCTGCTCGGGCTGTACATCGGCTGGCACACCGCGGCGGGCCCCTCGGTGCGGGTGGCGAACCTCGTGGGCTCGGCGCTGTGGCTGACGGTCACGATCACCGGTCTCTTGCTGGCCCGGCGGCGCCGGTACGGCGAACACCGCAGGTGGATGGCACGCAGCTTCGCGCTAACGATGTCGATCGTCCTGAGCCGGGTCGTGAACGTCGTCGCCACGATCGTGCTGACGCCGCAGGTGGGCACCACCTTCGGCGGTAGCGAGGAACTCATGCGGTACAGCGCGGCCAGCATCGGTGTCTGGCTCAGCCCGCTACTCCTGCTCCTGGTCACGGACTGGCTGCTCGAACGCCGAAAGCCCGCGAAGCGTCAGGCCGCGACGGTGCGCAGCGAGCCGTACGTGGCGCCGTAGGCGCGGTTCTCCAGCGCGACGTCGACGGCGTCGAGCAGTGCCTGCCGGAGGCCGGGGCGGGTGAGGTCCGCGGCGTCCACCCCCAGCCGGACCAGCCCGCCCCGGCGAGCCGCGCGCGCGGCCGCCAGCACCAGCGTGAAGCAGCGCACCGTCTCCGTGCGGTGCGACTGGCTGGTGAACTCACTCACGCGGGCGCGGCGCACCTCGCCGGTGACGAGGTCCCGCACCGCGCCGAGGTCCGCGCACAGCCGGAAACCGTGCTCGGCCAGCGCCTGCAGCGTGCCCTGGGACGCGATCCACCGCGGCGGCGCGAAGCCGTCGACGGTCAGTCCCGCGTTGTCCAGCGCCGCCTTCGCCGCGATCAGTCGCAGCCGGGCCTCGTGCGCCGGCAGCGTCGCGAACTCCGCCTTCTTGCCCAGGTAGACCGTGCGGTGCGTGGGCGTGACGGTGTGGTCGTACCCGTGCAGCAGCACGGAGTCACCGCCGCGGGCGCGGGTGCGCACCCACTCCGTCACCGGACCTTCGCCGGTGCGGGCGGCGTACAGGACCGAGAGTGGCACCTTGCGGCGGTCGAGCTCGGCCGCGAGGTCGGCGCACCGGTGCAGCGTGCGCGGGGTGATTCCCGACAGCGAAACCAGCAAGCGAGCATCCACGCCACCATTGGGACGCACGCGCCTGACGTCGTCGTGAACTGCGCAGAACGGGCAGGCGACCGTTGCCGGAAGGGTCAGACGCCGTCACGCAGGCGCTTCACGGCGACGGCGATGCGACCGCGAAGGTCGGGATCGGCGACCTGACCGTCGGCGACGTCCGCGCGGGAGACCGGGATCCGCGCGCACGCCTCCTCGACGATCTTCGCGCCCGCGTACGTCAGGACCTTGCGCAGCGAGTCGTGCGCGTCCCGGCCGCCGGTCGGGGCCGCGATCGACGACGCGTTGATCCACGCCACCGGCTTGCCGTAGATCTCGCCGCCGCCGACCGTCCAGTCGAGGAGGTTCTTGAACGAGCCCGGCAGCCCGCCCGCGTACTCGGGCGTGCAGATCATGACCGCGTCGGCCTCCTTGATCGCCGCCCGCAGCGACGCGACCTCGGGGTGCAGCGGGTCGCGGTCGTCATCGGGGTTGAAATGCGGCAGATCGGCAAGGCCGGTGTACGTCTTGCTCGCGGTGAGGGTCGCGACGGTCCCCAGCACCGCCGCATTGCCCGAGCCGGCTCGCAGGCTGCCGCAGATCAGCAGGATCACGGGGCCAGTCTGCCAGCGAAAGCCCGGTGATGCGGTGGTACGCCTCGATGTACCGGTCGCGCGTGGCCGTCACCACTTCGGGCGGCAACGGCGGCAGTGCCGACACGCAGTCCCAGCCCGAGGTCCGGTCGACCAGCCAGTCCCGCACGTGCTGCTTGTCGAACGACGGCTGCCCGGCGCCGGGCTCGTGGCCGTCGGCGAGCCAGTAGCGGGCCGAATCCGGCGTCAGCAGCTCGTCCGCGAGCACGAGCCGGCCGCGCGAGTCGGTGCCGAACTCGAACTTCGTGTCGGCCAGCAGGAGGCCCTGCTCCGCGGCCCGCGCGGCACCCCGGCGGTACAGCTCCAGCGACGCCTCGCGCACTTCTTCGGCGAGCGCGCGGCCGAGCACCGACACGCACGTGTCGAAGTCGATGTTCTCGTCCTTCTCGCCAGGGCGGGCCTTGGTGGATGGCGTGAAGATCGGCTCGGGCAGCCGGGCCGACTCGGCCAGCCCGGGCGGCAGCGCCAGCCCGCACACCTCGCCGGACCGGCGGTAGTCGGCGTAGCCGCGGCCGGTGAGGTAACCGCGGACGATCGCCTCCACCGGCAGCATGTCGAGCCGCTCGACCAGCAGCGCCCGGCCGCGGACGGAGTCGGGCACGCGCGGCCCGTCGCAGGCCACCAGGTGGTTCGGCAGGACGTCGGCGAGCTCGCCGAACCAGAACGCGCTCATCGCGGTGAGCACCCGGCCCTTGTCCGGGACGGGGTTGGGGAAGACGCGCTCGAAGGCCGAGATGCGGTCGGAGGCGACGATCAGCAGGTGGTCGTCGCCCACTTTGTACAGGTCACGGACCTTGCCGGAAGCGAGCCTCTGGCGCGTGGGGAGGGGTGTCACGCACCGAACCCTAACGGGCACCCTCCGCCACCATGGATGATGCTGGCATGGCGTACGACTGGATCTCGGTGACCACCGACTACGGCCTGCGCGACGGCTTCGTGGCGGCCTGCCACGGCGTGATCGCGCGGCTCGCACCCGCCGTGCGGGTGATCGACGTGACCCACGAAGTCCCACCCCAGGACATCCGGCACGGCGCGATGGCGCTGGCCCAGACGGTCCCCTTCCTGCCGGAGTCGGTGCACGTCGCCGTGGTCGACCCGGGTGTCGGCACGACCCGGCTCGGCGTGGTCGTCGTCGCCGAAGGCGGGTTGCTGGTCGGGCCGGACAACGGCCTCCTGCTGCCGGCCGCGCAGGCGCTGGGCGGCGTCCGGGAGGCGTACGAGCTGGCGGAGCCTTCGCTGCGGCTGCCGACGACGTCGGCGACGTTCCACGGCCGGGACGTCTTCGCGCCCGCGGCCGCCCACCTCGCGCTGGGCGTCGCGCCTTCGGACTTCGGGGACCCGGTCGACGACCTGGTCGCGATGCCGGAGCCGTTCGTGGCGGCGTTTCCCGGGAAGCTGGTGTCGGAGGTGCTGACGGTCGACCACTTCGGCAACGTCCAGCTCGCCGCGACCCCGGCGGACCTGGAGCTGTCGGGCCTGGCCGGCGCGGTGTCGGTGCACAGCGAGCGGGTGGCCGTGACGACGGTGATCGGCCGGACGTTCGCCGACGTGCCGGCCGGGGCGACGGTGCTCTACGCGGACTCGGCGGGCCGTCTCGCGGTCGCGGTCAACGGCGGCTCGGCGGCGGCCGTGCTCGGGCTCGGGCCGGCCCAGGAATGCACGATCACCGCGTCGCCGACCGCGACCTGACCCGCTCGGAGTACCGCGGCTTTCATCCCGAAAGTGACGCCCCCGTCCGGGTGACGGCGGTAGGTCGCGAGGGTGCGGACCGGTTCCGGGCCGGCCTTGGCCCCGGTCTCCTGGTCGACCATCGGGACGGTGCAGCGGACGCATTGCTTGGCGTAACCGAGCTTCGCGGTGCCCACGGCCATCTCGCGGACGTCGTCTTCCCGGTGGGGTTCCGGCCAGCCGGAGATGACGATGTTGGGCCGGAACCGGTCCATCGGCACGGGCTCGCCCTGGCCGGCGGCGATCCGTTCGTTCAGGCTGTCCAAAGAGGACTCGGAGGTGACGAGGAGCGCGTGGCCGTCGGCGAACGCAGCCGTGCCCGGCGTTTCACCGCTGGTGACGCGCTCGTGGTCAGGGGCGACGCCGACGAGCGCGGACGGCGCCTTCAGCAGGTCCGAGAACCACTCGGCGGCTTCGGCCCCTTGGTGGATGCCCTCGCCCTGCCAGGAGAACGTCGATGCCGGGTGCCGGGGGCCATCCCGCCTGATGTGGACTTCCAGGTCTTCGAAACCGGGTGCGGTGAGCGCCAGACGGTCGCCGAGGACCCGTGGCCGGACCGCGGCGAGGAGCGGGTGGCGGCGTTGGCTGCGGAAGTCGCCGTCGGGCGCGACGACCTGGAAGACGCGGTCGTGCGCCAGCCCCGCCGGGGTGACTTCGGCGGCCGGCACCGAAGTACCGGCACACCCCTTGACCGGGTAATACGTCAGCCGCGCGATCCTCGCCATGCCCGCAGGCTACCCGTGCGGCCGCCGGGCAAGCGCCTCCTTTCGCGCCGCTTGGTCAGCTCACGCCTTCGAGCTGCTCCAGCAGGCGGGAGAACGACGATGGCGTGGTCTCCGCCACCGAACCGATCCTGGTGTTCCGCGTAAACGTTCCCGTGTCGTGGTGCCTGCCCACTTCAGCAGCGTGGCGGGTCGCGTAGCGGGCTTCGCCGATGACCCTGACCGCCCACTCCGCAGCCTGGGCGAGACACAGCGTGGGCATCGTGGAGCCGGGCATTTCCAGCGCCGCGAGGCCGCTTCGACCGTCGGCACCCACCTGCCTGGACGCCACTTCCTCCACCTTGTTCACGTTCATCCTGTGAACATAGGATCCCGGACCGGTGGGCACATCCACCAAGATGAGGGAATCGGTGGTGGCGCCGGACAACCGGCCTCAGAGCACCTGCGACAGGAACCGCTGCAGGCGGGGGCTCTGGGGGTCGTCGAAGATCCGGGCCGGCGGGCCCTGCTCGACGATCTTTCCCGCGTCCATGAAGGCCACCTCGTCGGCCACGCTGCGGGCGAAGCCCATCTCGTGCGTCACCACGATCAGCGTCAGCCCGCGTTCCGCCAGGCCCGCCATCAGGTTCAGCACCCCCTTGACCAGTTCGGGGTCCAGCGCGCTGGTGGCTTCGTCGAACAGCATCACCTCGGGGTCCATCGCCAGCGCCCGGGCGATCGCCACGCGCTGCTGCTGACCGCCGGACAACGCGCTCGGGCGGTACGGCGCCTTGTCCGCCAGGCCCACCTCGGCCAGGCGGGCGCGGGCGATCTCCGCCGCTTCCTCCTTGCCCAGCTTCTTCACGCTGCGCAGCGGCAGCACGATGTTGTCCAGCACGCTCCGGTGCCCGAAGAGGTTGAAGTGCTGGAACACCATGCCCACCCGCTGGCGCAGGGCGTCCGGGTCGGCGCGGATGACCGACTCGCCGTCGAGGAGGAGGTCGCCGGAATCCGGCTCCTGCAGGCGGTTCACGCATCGGAGCAGCGTCGACTTGCCCGAGCCGGACGGGCCGATCACGCACGTCGTCTTGCCGCTCGCCACCTGGAGGTCCACGCCGCGGAGGACTTCCAGCGTGCCGAAGCTGACGTGGATGTCCCGCAGTTCCACACTGGACGATCGCACCGCTGTCGTCACGCGCCGACCTTCCCGCCGGCCACCAGGTCCAGCTCGTCCTCGCCCGGATCGTCGGCGCGCACCTTGCGGCCGGTCCTGAGCTTCTTGTCGATGTAGTTCACCAGGTGCGTCAGCGGCACCGTGATCACCAGGTAGACGAACCCGGCCGCCACCAGCGGCGAGAGGTTGCCCGTGTTGGCCGCGAGGTCCTGCCCGATGCGGAACAGCTCGCGCTGCTCGGACAGCAGGCCCAGGAAGTACACCAGGCTGGAGTCCTTGATCAGCGCGATGAACTGGTTCACCAGCGCCGGCAGCACCCGCCGGACGCCCTGCGGGATGATCACCAGCAGCATGGCCTTGCTGTAGCTCATCCCGAGCGCGCGGCTGGCCTCCAACTGTCCTTTGTCGACACTTTGGATGCCGGACCGGAAGATCTCGCCGATGTAAGCGGCCGCGATCAGGCTCAGCGCCAGGATCCCCAGCGGGTACGGGTTGGTGCCGACGACGTCCCGCGCGAGCGTGCCGAGACCCTGGCCGATCACGAGGATCGTCAGGATCGCCGGCAGGCCGCGGAAGATGTCGGTGTACACCCGCGCCGGCCAGCGCAGCCAGATCTTGGTGGACAGGCCCATCACCGCCAGCACCATGCCGAGCACGGTGCCGATCAGCGCGGAGGTGACCGCCAGGATCAGCGTGTTGAGCAGGCCGGTCTTCAGCAGATCCGGGAAGACCTGCCAGATGTACTCCCAGTTTAGGAAGGTGTTGAAAAACTCGTCCATTGTGGACTACTGCCCCGGCTTGAACTCGGCGGGCACGGGCGCGTTCGGCTCGAACTGGTCGTGCACCTTGACCCAGGTGCCGTCCGCGATGACCTTCTTCAGGCCGTCGTTGATCTTGCCGATCAGCTCGGTGTTGCCCTTCTTGAACGCGAACCCGTGCGGGATCGTCGTGGTGATCGCCTTGGTCACCTTGAGCTTCGCGTCCGGGTTGTTCTTCGCGTAGTCCTCGGCGGTGGCCTGGTCGAACACCGCGCCGTCGACCGCGCCGGTCTTCAACGCGCTGAGCGCGGCGGCGTCGTTGGGGAAGCGGACGGCCTGCGCGGTCGGCGCGTTCGAGCCGAGCCAGCTGTCCGACACCGTGCCCTGGACGACGCCGATCCGCTTGCCGGCCAGGGAGTTCTCGTCCGTGATGCCGGCCGTTTCCTTCGCCTCGATGCCGAGGGCCTGGTAGTTGTAGGGCGCCGAGAAGTCGACTGTCTTCTTGCGGGCCTCGGTTTGGGAGATCGCCGAGCTGCCGATGTCGAAGGTGCCGTTCGCGACCTGGCCGAGCAGCGCCGAGAAGTCGGTCGCGACGAACTCGAGCTTCAGGTTCTCCTTAGCCGCGATGGCCTTCAGCAGCTCGTTGTCGAAGCCGGTGAAGGTGCCGTTCTCCTGGTAGGCGTTCGGTTTGGAGTCGCTCAGCGTGCCTACGCGGAGGGTTTTCCCGCCGCTGTCCCCGCCACCGCACGCGGTGAGGGTCGCGACGAGGAGGGCGATGAGGCCGGTGACTGTCAGCTTCTTCACGTCAGGCATCCAGGTTCTTCACGGGCAGGCCCGGCCCGCCCTGCCGGAGTTCCTTCGACAGCGGGGTGTTCTTGTAGAACTGCCCGTAGATCCGCGCCACGGTGCCGTCGGCGATCGCCTTGGCCAGCCCGTCGTTGAGCTTCTTCAGCAGCTCCGGGTTGGTCTTGGCGACCGCGAAAGCCGACGGTGTGTCCTTGTCTTCGGCAGTGTAACCGAGCTCCAGCGGGACCGCCGGGTTCTGGTCGAGGTACTTCTGGCCGATGTCCTGCGGCACGACCCAGCCGTCGAGGGTGCCGTTCTTCAGCTGCGCGAAGCCCGCGTTGTAGTCGGGGAAGCGGACGACCTGGGCACCGGCGACCTTGCCCGCGAACTCGTCCTGCACCGAGCCCTGGACCACGCCGAGGCGCTTCCCGCTCAGCGAAGCGGCGTCCTTGAAGTTCGCGCCTTTCGCCGTCACGACCGTGGTGAAGCCAGTGTTGTAGCCGTTGGAGAAGGCGACCGTCTTCTTGCGTTTCTCGGTGCTCGAGATGGTCGAGCTGCCGATGTCGAACTTGCCGTTCGCCACGCCGGCCAGGAGCCCGGCGAACTCCGTGCCGACGAACTCGACCTCGAAGCCCTCACGCTTGGCGATGTCGCGCAGCAGCTCGTTGTCGTAGCCGGTGAAGCGGCCGTTCTCCAGGTAGATCGACGGCGGGGCGTCGCTCAGGGTGCCGACGCGCAGGGTGGTCGGACCACTGTCCGAGCCGCAGGCGGCCAGGGTCAGCGTCAGCGCGGCCGAGGTGATGATCGCGGCGATTTTCGACAGCGTGGATCTCATCGCTTCTTCCATGGTTGAGCGCGCGCGGGTCGCACGCGAAGAGCACGGGGTTCGGCGATCGAGATTAGGGATTTCGCCCGTTCGTGTGGATTCGTTCCAATCCGTGGACGGGTGCGTCAGCTCACAGGATCGGCTGCGGCGCGTAGCCCGCCGCCTCGGGGAACCGCTCGAGCACCCGCGAGACGCGCTCGGCGACCTGCGCGACCTGACGCCCGGCCGTTCCGGTGAAGGAAATCCGGTCCGCGAGGAGTTTGTCCAGCTCACCGCGGTCGAGCGGGATGCGCTCGTCCGCGGCGAAGCGGTCGAGGAGGTCGTTCTCGGCGCGGCCTTCCCGCATCTCCAGCGCGACGGCGACGGCGTGCTCCTTGATGGCTTCGTGGGCCGTCTCACGTCCGACACCCGCGCGGACGGCCGCCATGAGCACCTTCGTCGTGGTGAGGAACGGCAGGTAGCGATCAAGCTCACGCTCGATCACCGCCGGGAAGGCGCCGAACTCGGTGAGCACCGTGAGGAACGTCTCGAGCAGGCCGTCGAGCGCGAAGAACGCGTCCGGCAGCGCGACGCGGCGGACGACCGAGTCGGAGACGTCGCCTTCGTTCCACTGGTCGCCGGCCAGCTCGCCGATCATCGACAGGTAGCCGCGCAGCACGACGGCGAGGCCGTTGACGCGCTCGCACGAGCGGGTGTTCATCTTGTGCGGCATGGCGGACGAGCCGACCTGCCCCGGCTTGAAGCCCTCGGTGACGAGCTCGTGGCCGGCCATCAGCCGGATCGTCTTGGCCAGGCTGGACGGCGCGGCGGCGAGCTGGACCACAGTGGACAGCACGTCGAAGTCGAGCGAACGCGGGTACACCTGGCCGACGCTGACGAACCGGTTCTTGAACCCGAGGTGCCGCATGACGCGCTCCTCGAGTTCGTCCAAAGTGGACTCCTCGCCGAGCAGGTCGAGCATGTCCTGCGCGGTGCCGACCGGGCCCTTGATGCCGCGCAGCGGGTAGCGGTCGATGAGGTTGTCGAGCCGCTCGAAGGCGACGAGCAGCTCGTCGGCCGCCGTGGCGAACCGCTTGCCGAGGGTGGTGGCCTGGGCGGCGACGTTGTGCGAGCGCCCGGCCATGACGGTGTCGGCGTGTTCGACGGCGAGGGCGGCCAGCCGCGCCAGGACGGCCGCGACGCGGGTCCGCACGAGCTCCAGCGAGCGGAGCAGCTGCAGCTGCTCGACGTTCTCGGTGAGGTCGCGCGAGGTCATGCCCTTGTGGATGTGCTCCTGCCCGGCGAGGTCGCTGAACTCCTCGATGCGGGCCTTGACGTCGTGTCGGGTGATGCGCTCGCGGGCGGCGATCGACTCGAGGTCGACGTTTTCGAGCACCCGCTCGTAGGCCTCGATCACCCCGTCGGGCACCTCGACGCCGAGGTCCTTCTGTGCCTTGAGGACGGCGAGCCAGAGCTGCCGCTCGAGGACGACCTTGTGCTCCGGGGACCAGAGCGAGACCAGCTCCGCCGAGGCGTAGCGGGCGGCGAGCACGTTCGGAATGCTGGGCTTGTCCGTCACGCCCTCACGATACCTGCGCAGGTCAGCGCGGTGGGGGGGCGGGGGGGGGGGCCCCCCCCCCGCGGCCCGGACAGCCAGGGCCGCGGCGGGAGCGCGCGCCCCGGCGACGAGACGA
>NZ_JBFACT010000110.1:0-18858 GCF_040640995.1 Amycolatopsis sp. NPDC021455
TGAGCCAGGATCAAACTCTCCAACAATGTCTTCGAATTCAATCGAGGCAAAATACTTGCTCTCAAAGGAAACCCCGACGAGGGGGTTACCATAAAATAAGCTCTACTGGCTTAGTTCACTAGCACACTGTTGAGTTCTCAAGCAACACACTCTGAATCCAACCGCGTTATCCGCGGCTAAATCCTCGGCAGTTGTTCCAAGCGATATTCACAAGCTTTTGGTCGAGCATGCCGAATCCTACGGGTTTAGTCGTAGGGGGTCGGCGGCCGCTCGTGGGCCGACGCTGAACATTACCCGGTCCGATCCGCGGTGTCAACCCGCTCGTCCCGGCCTGGTCTCCGGGGCTTGCGGCCCCGGTGTGACCCGGTGTTCCTGGCGACGAAGAGAAGATTACATGCCCCGGAACCACCCCAAAACAGGGGGGTCACTTAACGACATCGCCGCAGGTCAGAGTGCTTACGGACGGCTACGACGGCATAGTCGGCAGGTACCGGGGCGGGACCCGGGCCGGCGCGACCCGTTCGAAGTCCGCCGCCAACGCCAGCACCCGGGCGTCGGACCACCGCGCTCCCATGAACGAGATCCCCACCGGGAGCGGTCCGGCGAACCCGGCAGGCACGGTCACGTCCGGGTAGCCGGCCACCGCGGCCGGGGTCGACGACGGGATCACGTCGTTGTCGCCGACCGCGCAGTCCGTCTTCCACGCCGGCGGGTTGGTCGGCGACGCGATCGCGTCGAGGTCGTACGCGACGAGGGTTTCGTCGAGTGACCGGCGCGCCAGGTCCGACAGCTCTGCCCGGCCGGCGAGGTACCCCGGATCGGACGGCGGGGGCGCGGCCAGTGCCTGCTCGAACAGCTCCTGTCCGGCGAAGCACGTCTGCTCCAGCGGGTCCGCGCGGTTGTACGCGATCAGCCCGGCCAGGTTCCGCGGCCCGGTCGGCCGCGTCGCGAGGTACGCGTCGATGTCGCGGTGGAACTCCGTGAGCAGCGCCGGGAACTCCGGCTCCAGCAGCCGGTCCTGGTACGGCAAACTCACTTCGACGACCGTCGCACCCGCTTTGACCAGCGAGTTTCGCGCCGACGTCATGATCGCGTCGGTCGCCTGGCCGAGCACCGGCAGCCGCCAGAGGCCGATCCGCGCGCCGCGCAGGACACCCGGTCGGAGGAACTTCGCGTAGTCCCCCGGCTGGTTACGCGGGTAGGTCAGCGTGGCGGGATCCGACGGGTCCCGCCCCTGGAGAACCGACAGCGTCAGAGCGACGTCGACGACGTTGCGGGCGATCGGGCCCGCCGTGTCCTGCTCGGCGGAGATCGGCACCACGCCGGTGCGGCTGACCAGGCCGAGGCTCGGTTTGTGACCGACCGTCGCCGTCATCCCGGCGGGGCACACGATCGAGCCGTCCGTCTCCGAACCGATCGCCACCTGGGCCAGCGACGCCGCCACGCCGGCCGCGGATCCGGCGGACGACCCGCACGGGTTGCGGTCCAGCACGTACGGGTTGTTCGTCTGCCCGCCGACGCCCGACCAGCCGGACGTCGGCTTCGCGGCGCGGAAGTTCGCCCATTCGGAGAGGTTCGCCTTGCCGAGGATCACCGCGCCGGCGTCACGCAAGCGGGTGATCAGGGTGGCGTCCTTCGCGGGGTAGCCGCGCAGGGCCCGCGACCCGGCCGTCGTCCACTGGTCGCGGGTGTCCACGTTGTCCTTGACCAGCACCGGGATGCCGTCGAGGGGACCACGCAGGCGGTGTGCGCGGCGTCGCGCGTCACTGGCCGAAGCCTGCGAGAGAGCGGCCGGGTTCAGCGCCAGGACCGCGTTGACCTTACCGTCGATCCGGTGAATCCGGTCGAGGTAAGTGCTGGTCAGGTCCACCGCGGTGAGCCGGCCGGACGCCATCCGCGCCTGCAGCGCCGGGATGTCGGCGGAGTCGAGGTCGAAGCGGCCGGCCGCCGAAGCGACGGGCGCGGCAGGGACGAGCACGAGTGCGGCGGCCAGGATCGCGAGGAACACCGGCCGCCGCCCCATCAGAGCACCGGCAGGAGCGTTCGGAGTTCGTACGGGGTGACCGCGCTGCGGTAGTTGTCCCACTCCACGCGCTTGTTCCGGAGGAAGAAGTCGTAGACGTGCTCGCCGAGGGCTTCCGGCAGGAGCTCGGACTTCTCCATCTCGGCCAGCGCCTCCCCCAGGTTCTGCGGCAGCTGCGAGTACCCGGCGGCGCGCCGCTCGGCGTCGCTCAGCTGCCAGATGTTGTCCTCGGCGGGCGGCGGCAGCTCGTAGCCCTTCTCGATCCCCTTGAGCCCGGCGGCCAGGATGACCGAGTACGCCAGGTACGGGTTGCACGCCGAGTCCAGCGTACGGATCTCCACCCGGCGGGATGACGCCTTTCCGGGTGAATACATCGGGACGCGGACGAGCGCGGAGCGGTTCGCGCGGCCCCACGAGACCGTCGTCGGCGCCTCGCTGCCGCTGATCAGGCGCTTGTAGGAGTTCACCCACTGGTTGGTGACCGCGGAGATCTCCTTCGCGTGGTGGAGCACCCCCGCGACGAACGCCTTGCCGGTCTCCGACAGCTCGTGCGGGTCTTCGGCGTCGTAGAACGCGTTGCGGTCGCCTTCGAACAGGCTGACGTGCGTGTGCATCCCCGAACCCGGCTGGTCGGTGAACGGCTTCGGCATGAACGTCGCGCGCACGCCCTGGGTCAGCGCGACCTCCTTGACGACGTAGCGGAACGTCATCACGTTGTCGGCCATCGTCAGCGCGTCGGCGTACCGCAGGTCGATCTCCTGCTGGCCGGGCGCGCCCTCGTGGTGGCTGAACTCGACCGAAATGCCCATGGCCTCGAGGGTCTCGATGGCGTGCCGGCGGAAGTGCGTCGCGGTGGCGTGGCTGGCCTGGTCGAAGTAGCCGCCGTTGTCCGCGGGTTCCGGCTCGCTGCCGTCCTCGGGCATGTTCGAGAGCAGGAAGAACTCGATCTCGGGGTGGACGTAGCAGGTGAAGCCCGCCTCGGCCGCCTTCGACAGCTGGCGGCGCAGGACGTGCCGCGGGTCGGCCCAGGACGGGGAGCCGTCCGGCATCGCGATGTCGCAGAACATGCGCGCCGAGTACGGGCCGCCGTCGGGGGTTTCCCACGGCAGGACCTGGAACGTCGACGGGTCGGGCTTGGCGATCATGTCCGATTCGTAGACCCGGGCGAAGCCCTCGATGGCCGAGCCGTCGAAGCCGATGCCGTCGTTGAAGGCGCCTTCGAGCTCCGCCGGCGCGACCGCGACGGACTTGAGGAACCCCAGCACATCGGTGAACCAGAGACGGACGAAACGGATGTCGCGCTCCTCGAGCGTGCGGAGCACGAATTCCTGCTGGCGATCCATGGCCGCACCCTAACCACAGCGTGTTAACGCCATGTTTCACGACGCGCCGAAGCCGTGGAAGTCACGTCGCGAGTACCGCAACGGGTTTCTTCGCCCGGCTGATGGCCAGCGAAGCGACCGACGCGATGACGGCGAGGACGGCCGCGGAATACCAGGCCAGGGTGTAGTTCCCGAGGTGGTCGCGGACCAGGCCGGCGGCCGACGCGGCGAACGCGGCGCCGAGCTGGTGGCTGGCGAAGACCCAGCCGAACACGATCGGGCCGGCGTCGCCGAACGCGCGGACGCACAGCGCGACGGTCGGCGGGACCGTGGCCACCCAGTCGAGGCCGTAGAACAGGATGAACGCCCACATGCTCGGCTGCACCGAGCCGGCGAACAGCTGCGGCAGCAACGCCAGCGAAAGCCCGCGCAGCGCGTAGTAGACGCCCAGCAGGATCCGCGGGTCGACGCGGTCGGTGAGCCAGCCGGAGAAGATCGTGCCGACGACGTCGAAGACGCCGACCAGCGCCAGCAGGCTCGCCGCGGTCGTCTGCGGCATGCCGTGGTCGTGCGCGGCCGGGACGAAGTGGGTGCCGACCAGGCCGTTCGTCGTCGCGCCGCAGATCGCGAAGCCGACGGCGAGCAGCCAGAACGTCCGCGTGCGGGCGGCCTGGCCCAGCACGGACAGGGCGCGGCGGACCGAGCCGGTCGTCGAGGCCGGGCGGACGATCTCGGCGTCCGCCGGTGCGCCGTAGGCCGTGGTGCCGACGTCGGCGGGGTGGTCGCGGATGACCAGCAGGACCACCGGGACGACGGCGAGCGCGGCGATCGCGATCACCAGTGACGCCGTCCGCCAGCCCGAGGTCACCGCGAGGTTCGCGATGAGCGGCAGGAAGATCAGCTGGCCGGTGGCGCCCGCCGCGGTCAGGACGCCGGTGACGACGCCGCGGCTGCGGACGAACCACCGCGTCGCGACCATCGCGGCGAAGCCCATGGCCATCGAGCCGGTGCCCAGGCCGACCAGCACGCCCCAGCACAGCACGAGCTGCCAGCTCGCGGTCATGAACACCGTGCCCCCCGCGCCGAGGGCGATCACGGTCAACGCCGTCGCCGAGACCCGGCGGATGCCGAAACGCTCCATCAGCGCGGCCGCGAAGGGCGCGAAGAGGCCGAAGAGCACGAGGTTCACCGAGACGGCCGAGCTGATCGTGGCCGTGGACCAGCCGAACTCTTCGTGCAGCGGCTCGATCAGGACGCCGGGGGCGGCGCGGAAGCCCGCGGAGGCGAGCAGGGCGACGAAGGCGGCACCGGCGATCAGCCAGGCGCGGTGCAGCTTTGGGGCAGGACGGGTCTCGACAGTCACCAACGCAGTCTCATCGCGCGCGCGAGGCCACGGAAGTGGCCGGAAGGACATCATCCGCAAGGATCGGGCCAACAAGCGGTGCTCAGTACGCTCAGGGGATGTCGCGCTTCACCCTGCTGCTCGTGCTTCTGTCGACGGTCCTGACGGCCGGGTGCACCGGGCTGCCCGACACGCGCGGGCCGTTCCCGCCGGGGGCCGAGCTGGTGAGCGACGCGGCGAAGTCGTTCGCGTCCGTCCGAGGCGTGCACTTCGCGGCGGGCGTCAACGGCGTCCTGCCGGGCTTCCCGCTCCGCCAGATCGAGGGCAACGCCACCCTCGACGACGGCGAGTCCGCGACCGGCACGGCCGACGTCCAGGACGACAACGCCGGCGGCGGGCACGTGAAGTTCCACTTCAGGGTCAACGGTCAGCACGTCTCGACCGACCTCGGGGCCGGCCCGCTGCCCGACGCGTACACGGTCAGCAGGTTCCTCGGCGCGCACGGCGGGCTGAAGCGGCTGCTCGACGCGGTGACCGACGCCAAGACCGAAGGCCGCGAGAACGTCGACGGCGCGTCCGCGCTGCGGGTCGGCGGCCGAGTGCCCGCCGCCGTCGCGCACAGCGTGCTCGCGCAGGTCGACGCCGACCTCAACGTCAAGGTGTGGGTCTCCGACAGCCTGCCCCGGCGGTTCGTCCGGCTGTGGGCGCAGATCCCGCCGCCGGACGACCACCTCAGCCCGGTGATGATCGAGCTTTCGCTCACCGACCAGCAGCAGTAGCCACCGCAGCTACTGCCCCGAGCACCGCGTCCCCTCCGGCGGCACCGTGCCGTCCACGAGGTAGTCCGTGCCCGCCTGGTCCACGCACTTCACGCCCTGCAGGAACACCGTGTGCTGGGTGCCCTCGAAGGTCAGCAACGCACCCTTCAGGCCCTTCGCCAGGTTGACGCCGGCCTGGTACGGCGTCGCCGGGTCGTTGGTCGTCGAGATGACCAGCGTCTTCGGCAGCCCTTCGACGTTCGGCACGTGCGGCTGGGACGTGTTCGGCACCGGCCAGAACGCGCACGCGTCCCGAGCCGCCGAAGCCGGGCGGCCGTCGTCGAGGAACGGCGCCACCTTCACGTACTCCTCCTGCGCCTTGAGGATGACGTTCGGGTCGGTGACGCGCGGGTCGTCGACGCAGCGGATCGCCGTGAAGGCGTCCTGCGTGGTGCCGTACTTGCCGTCGGAGTCGCGCTCGTTGTAGATGTCGGCGAGCTTCTCCAGCGTCGCGCCGCGCTGCTGCTTCAGCTCGTTGAGGCCCGTGTTCAGGGTGTCCCAGAGTGTTTGCTGGTAGAGCGCCTGGATGACGCCGGTGGTCGCGTCCTCGTAGGAGAGCTTGCGGCCGTCGCCGACCGGCACCGGGAAGTCGATCAGCGGCCGGACGAGGTTCTGGAACTGCTTGACCGCGGCGCCCGCGTCCTGGCCGAGCGCGCAGTCCTGCTGGG
Source organism: Amycolatopsis sp. NPDC021455 (assembly GCF_040640995.1). NCBI lineage: Bacteria > Bacillati > Actinomycetota > Actinomycetes > Pseudonocardiales > Pseudonocardiaceae > Amycolatopsis > Amycolatopsis sp. NPDC021455. The sequence continues at coordinate 6,174 of NZ_JBFACT010000110.1, forward strand.
CCGTGCACCACTTCGCGAACTGGGTGAACGCCGTCCCGAAGCCCTGGCCCTGCGCGACGAGCGACTCGACCGCGTCCTGCTCCGGGTCGACCGCGCCGTCGAGGATCATCGCGCGCACGTTCTTGGTGAACGCCTCGGCGTAGGCCGACCCGATCCGGGTGCCGTAGGAGTAGCCCAAATAGGTGAGCTTTTCGTCGCCGAGCACCGAGCGGAGGACGTCCAGGTCCTTCACGACGTCCCGCGTGCCGACGTTGGCCAGCATCGCCGTGCCGTCGTCGGTGCGCTGGGCGCACTTCGCGGCGAAGTCCTTTTCCTGGGCTTCCTGCTTGAGCACGCCCTGCGGCGAGCCGTCGGTCTCGCTGTCGTCCGCGCGGTCGGCGTCCCGCTCGGAGTCGGTCAGGCAGTGGATCGCCGGCTGGCTCGCACCGATGCCCCGCGGATCGAATCCGACCAGGTCGAAGCGCTTGGCGAGGCCTGTGCTGGTGGCCGGTTTGATCAGCCCGGCCGCCGCGACCATGCCCGAGGCGCCCGGGCCGCCCGGGTTGACGACCAGCGACCCGATCCGGGCGCCCGCGTCGGTGGCCTTGTGCCGGAGCAGGCCCAGCGTGATGGTGTCGCCCGCCGGTTTCGCGTAGTCCAGCGGCACGGTCAGCCGGGCGCACTGGACGCCTTTCGCCTGGAAGGCCGACCTCGAGTCTTCCGACGTCGCGTAAGGTGCGCAGTCGGCCCAGGTCAGGCTCTGGCCGTAGAACCGCTCCAGCCCGGCGGGCACCGGCCCGGACGGCGGGTGCGACTCGGTCGTCGGCGCGGGCGCGGTCGTGCCGGTGGACGTGCAGGCGGTCAGCGAGGCCGCGAACAGCACGGATGTCGCGATCGCGAGGATCCGGCGACGAGGGGACCTGGCGCTGGGATGAGGGAACACGGTTGGATCGTCCCATCCGGCCGCGGAACTCGAACGCACCACCGTCGCGTTGGGTGGTGGAGGCCGGTCGAGCGAGAGAGAACGGGAGACCAGGGGTGGCAGCACTGATCAGCCGGGTGAGCAAGAAGCTCCGCCGGATCATCCAGCGGCCGGGCAGCGTCGAGCTGACCCGCTACGAAGCACTGCTGCCCGCGGTCGAGAAGCTCGAACCCGAGCTCGAGAAGCTCTCCGACGAGGAGCTGACCGAGCGGGCGGGCAAGCTTCGCGAGACGCTGAAGGACACGGCGTTCGGCGACGACCAGCTGGTCGAGGTGTGCGCGCTGGGCCGCGAGGCCGCCCGGCGGGCCCTCGGCGAGCGCGCGTTCGACGTGCAGGTGCTGGGCACGATGGGCCTGCTCACCAAACACGTCGTGCAGATGGAGACCGGTGAGGGCAAGACCCTCGCCGGCGCGCTGGCCGCGGCCGGTTACGCGATCCGCGGAAAGCGCGTTCACGTCGTGACCGTCAACGACTACCTGGCCCGGCGCGACGCGGAGTGGATGGGCCTGGTCTACGCGCTGCTCGGCGTGTCGGTCGGCTGGGTCGAGCCGGCGCACTCGCGCGAGGAGCGCAAGGAGGCCTACGCCAAGGACGTCACGTACGGTGCCGTGGCCGAGATCGGCTTCGACGTCCTGCGCGACCGGCTCGTCACCCACGTGGACGACCTCGTGCAGCCGGCCCCGGAGGTCGCGATCGTCGACGAGGCGGACTCGGTGCTGGTCGACGAGGCCCGCGTCCCGCTGGTGATGGCCGGCTCGATCGACCGCAGCGACGCCGACGAAGAGGTCGCGAAGATCGTCCGGCGGCTGCGGCTCAACCTGCACTACGAGACCGACAGCGAAGGCCGCAACGCCTGGCTGACCGACGCCGGCTCGTCCGTCGTCGCGAAGTCGCTCGGCATCGAGGTCGACGACCTGTTCAACGAGCAGGCGTCCGACCGGCTCGCCGCCGTCAACGTCGCCCTGCACGCCCACGCGCTGCTCACCCGCGACGTCGACTACCTGGTCCGCGACGGCAAGGTGCAGCTCATCAACGCCGCCCGCGGGCGCGTCGCCGAGCTGCAGCGCTGGCCGGACGGCCTGCAGGCCGCCGTCGAAGCGAAGGAGCAGGTCACGGCCACCGACCGCGGCGAGATCCTCGACTCGATCACCGTCCAGGCGCTGCTCGCGCGCTACCCCGAGGTCGCCGGCATGACCGGTACCGCGGTCGCCGTCGCCGAGCAGCTGCGGGAGTTCTACGAGCTCGAGGTCGCGGTCATCCCGCCGAACACCCCGAACATCCGCGAGGACCTGCCCGACCGGATCTTCGCGTCGCCGTCGCAGAAGCTGCGGGCGATCGAGGAGGAGATCCGCACGGTGCACGAGACCGGGCGGCCGATCCTCGTCGGCACCCAGGACGTCGCCGAGTCCGAAGAGCTGGCCGAGAAGCTCGCGAAGGTCGACCTCGAGTGCGTCGTGCTCAACGCGCGCAACGACGCCGAAGAAGCCGCGATCATCGCCGAAGCGGGCAAGAAGGGCGCGGTCACCGTGTCCACGCAGATGGCGGGCCGCGGTACCGACATCCGGCTGGGCGGCACCGACGGCGAGAGCCGCGACGAGGTCGTCGAGCTGGGCGGCCTGCACGTCATCGGCACCGCGCGGTACCCGTCGAGCCGGCTCGACGGGCAGCTGCGCGGCCGCTCCGGCCGTCAGGGCGACCCGGGCAGCGCGATCTTCTTCGCGAGCCTGAACGACGAGCTCGTGCTGTCGAACGCGCCGGACGTGCCCGAGGGCATCACCGACGACGAGGAGACCGGCGAGATCACCGACCCGGCGGCGCTGCGGCAGCTCAACCACGCCCAGCGCGTCGCCGAGGGCGTCGACCTCGAGATCCACCGGAACACCTGGCGCTACACGCGGCTGATCGAGCGGCAGCGGCGTGACCTGCTGGTGCACCGCGACAAGGTGCTTCGCACCGCGTACGCGGCGGAGGTGCTGGAGAAGGCGCACCCGGAGAAGTTCGGCGAGCTGAAGGAAAAGCTGGACGATCAGGACAAGCTGGAGCAGGTGTGCCGCGAGGTGCTGCTGTTCCACATCGACCAGCTGTGGTCCGACCACCTGGCGTACCTCACCGACGTCCGGGAGAGCATCCACCTGCGGGCGCTGGCGCGCGAGACGCCGCTGGACGAGTTCCACCGCGCGGCGATCCCGGAGTTCCACAAGATCATCGCCGAGGCCGATTCGCGGGCGGCGAAGACCCTCGAAGAGGCCGAGCTGACCGACGAGGGCATCGACCTCGGCGACGCCGGCGTGCGGCGGGCGAACACGACGTGGACGTACCTCGTGCACGACAACCCGTTCGACTCGGACTTCGAGCAGACCATCAAGAAGGTCCGGAGCATGATCAAGCGGAAGTAGTTCCCGCCTTCGACAGGCCCCCGTCCGGTTCGCCGGGCGGGGGTTTTCGATTGCGCTGCCCAGCAAGATGGGGACATGCGCAAGATCCCGACGTTGGGAGCCGGTCGCGCAGTCGGCGTTCGCGAAGTTCTTCGAAGAGGCCCGGAGGGCGTGCACCGGCTGGTGCCACACGCGACCGCGGAGGAGTTCGCCGACGTCCCGCGCGACTTCGACGGGCTGATGGCCTGGCTGCGGGCGCACCCGGAGTTCGAGGGCGTCGTCTGGCATCACCCGGACGGGCGGATGGCGAAGCTCAAGCACCGGGACGCGGTCGCATCCACCTGAGCGTGGCGTTTCGCCCACATTCGCTCGGCCGGGTGGGTGGCCGTGAGCCAGAATGGCGGCATGCCGCAACTGCGCATCGCGCTCGCCCAGGTCAACCCCACCGTCGGCGACCTCGACGGCAACGCCGACCTGCACGTCGAGTGGACCCGCCGGGCCGCCGAAGCCGGCGCCCACGTCGTCGTCTTCCCCGAGATGTCCCTGACCGGCTACCCCATCGAGGACCTCTCGCTGCGCAAGACCTTCGCCGCCGCCTCGCGGCAGGGCGTCGAGGCGCTCGCGCGCCGGCTCGACGAGGCCGGCTGCGGCGAAGTGCTCACCTACATCGGGTACCTCGACCTCGACGAGGTCGGCCCGCGGGACGCGGCGGCCGCGCTGTACCGCGGCGAGGTCGTCGCGCGGCAGTTCAAGCACCACCTGCCCAACTACGGCGTCTTCGACGAGCACCGCTGGTACAAGCCGGGCACCACGCTCGACGTCGTCCGGTTCCACGGGCTCGACATCGGCATGGTCATCTGCGAGGACGTCTGGCAGGACGGCGGCCCGATCTCGGCGCTGGGCCGGGCCGGCGTCGACCTCGTCGTGGCGCCGAACGCGTCGCCGTACGAGCGGTCCAAGGACGAGCAGCGGCTGCCGCTCATCGCCCGGCGGGCCGCCGAAGCCGGAGCGCCTTTGGTTTACACCAACCAGATCGGCGGGCAGGACGACCTCGTCTTCGACGGCGACTCGCTCGTCGTCGGCGCGGACGGCACCCTGCTGGCCCGCGCGCCGCAGTTCGTCGAGCACCTGCTCGTGCTGGACATGGACCTCGCCTCGGGCGGGCACGCCGCCGACGGCGAACTCGAAGGCCTGCACGTCCGGCGCCGGGTGCTGAGCGCGGCCCCGCTGCCGGCTTACGAACCGACGGCCACGCCGGTGATCAGCGAGCCGCTGTCGGACGAGGCCGAGGTGTGGCACGCGCTCGTCGTCGGGCTGCGGGACTACGTGCACAAGAACGGGTTCTCGTCGGTGATCTTCGGGTTCTCCGGCGGCATCGACTCGGCCGTCTGCGCGGCGCTGGCGGCGGACGCGCTGGGCGGCGACAACGTCTACGGCGTCTCGATGCCGTCGAAGTACTCGTCGGGGCACTCGAAGGACGACGCCGCCGACCTGGCGAAGCGGATCGGCGCGCACTACCGCGTCGAGCCGGTCGAGGACATGGTGCGCGTGTACGTCGACCAGCTTTCCCTGACGGGGCTGGCCGAAGAGAACATCCAGGCGCGGACGCGGGGCATGCTCCTCATGGCACTGTCCAATCTGGACGGTCACCTGGTGCTGGCGACGGGTAACAAGACCGAGCTCGCCGTCGGGTATTCGACGATCTACGGCGACGCCGTCGGCGCGTTCGCCCCGATCAAGGACGTCTTCAAGACGCACGTCTGGCAGCTGGCGCGCTGGCGCAACGACCTCGCGGCCGAACGCGGTGAGACGCCGCCGATCCCGGAGAACTCGATCACCAAGCCGCCGTCGGCCGAGCTGCGGCCGGGGCAGATGGACACCGACTCGCTGCCCGACTACGCGTTGCTCGACGACATCCTCGACGACTACGTCGAGGGCGACCGCGGGTACGCCGACCTGATCGAGGCCGGGTTCGACCCCGAGACCATCGACCGCGTGGTGCGGATGGTCGACAAGGCCGAGTACAAGCGGCGCCAGTACCCGCCGGGCACGAAGATCACGTTCAAGGCCTTCGGCCGCGACCGGCGGCTGCCGATGACCAACCTCTGGCGCGAGGGCAAGGCCTGAAGTCCGTGAAGGCCTCCTTCCCGGCTCTTATGGCCGGGAAGGAGGCCTTCACGGCTTTTCAGCCGAGGGCGACCTGGCGGCCTTCCGGAGTTCGGAGGGCCGCCGTGAGGCCGGCTTTGTCCGCGCGGCGGACCAGGAACTCGAGGCCGAGCGCGTCGGTCGCTTCGTGGACCGACGCCGGGTCCGGGTGGGTGCCGGTGACCATCAGCAGCGGCAGGGACGGCAGGCCACGCGTCGTCGGGTGCGGAGTGCTGCCCCAGTCGATGAGGAACGGGCGCAGCGTGCCCGGGGCGCTCGGCGGGGTCAGGCGCCAGCGCAGCACTTCGCCGTCTCCGGTTTCGCGGGACATCTCGATCGCGTCGCCCGGGTCGAAGCCGCGGGCGCGGGCCGCGGCGATCGTCGCATCGATGTCCCGGGTGCGGACCGCCCACGCGACCAGCGCGGGCTCGGTCAGCTCGTCGATCCCGAACGGCCGCGGCCCTTCCGGATCCGGCTGCGCCGGGTCCGGGCCGATGACCTCCAGGTACATGCCCGCGCCGAGGTCGGCGAGGTGGTTGGCGGTGCCCAGGCCGAGGTGACGGCCGCCGGGCGCGGGCGTGACCCCGGTGAGCGCTGTGACCCGGGCGACGGCCTCGGCGAGGTCGGGCCCAGCGTAGACGAGGTGATCGAGCACGGGCCCATTTTGTCGTACCCCGGTCGTATCGTGACGGGATGACAGTGGGGCTCACCGTGTTCGACACCGCGATCGGGGCCTGCGGGGTCGCGTGGCGCGACGACGTCGTGGTCGGGACGTCGCTGCCCGAGGGCAGTGCGGCGCGGACCCGCGCGTGGCTGGTCCGCCGGTTCCCGGACGCCGTCGAGGGGACGCCGCCTCCGCCGGTGCGGGCCGCGGTGGACGGGATCGTGGCGCTGCTGAGCGGCACGCGTCGCGATCTGGCCTCGGTGGAGCTGGACTTCTCCGGGGTGCCGGAGTTCCACCGCCGCGCGTACGAGGTCGCGCGGACGATCCCGCCCGGCAAGACGCTCACCTACGGCGACATCGCGCACCGGCTCGGGCAGCCGGGGTCCGCGCAGGCCGTCGGCCAGGCGATGGGGCACAACCCGTTCCCGATCATCGTGCCCTGCCACCGGGTGCTGGCGGCCGGCGGCAAAGACGGCGGGTTCTCGGCGCGGGGCGGCGTCGGCACGAAACGCCGGATGCTCGTGATCGAGGGCGCGCTCGCCGACGAGCCGACGTTGTTCTGAGCCGTCCCGCCGTGCGCGGACGGGCATCACGCGTGATTGAAGGGGCATCGCGTGTGATTGGAGAGGCATCACGCGTGATTCGAGGGTCGACTCGCGTGATTGGAGGGTCGACTCGCGGTGGGGGCCGCGAGCCGGGCCCGTCAGGCTGGTTGGGATGCCGGGGTCCAGGGCTTGATGAACGGGGTTTCCGGCCAGCCCTCGGCCGCTGCCATCAGGGGCATCGCCGTGCCGCCGTCGATGTGCTCGCGGATGATGTCCGCGTGGCCCGCGTGGCGGGCCGTCTCCTGGATCAGGTGCAGCAGGACCCAGCGGACCGACCAGGCCTCGACGTCCTGGGGGAACCACGGCACGCCCTTCGGCACCGGGACCGCCTGGCCGAGGTCGTCGATGCCCGCGATCACCTCCGCCGTGCGGGCGGCCACCTCGTCGTAGCGGGCCAGGACGCCCGCCAGGGTCTCGTCCTCGCGCAATCGGTGCGCGTCCTGGTACTCCGCCATCGCCTCGCCGAACGGCTTCTGCGGCACCTGGAGCACCGTGTCCATCCAGCCGTACTCGGTGCTCGCGACGTGCTTGACCAGCCCGCCCACCGACAGCGTGCTCTTCGTCGGGGTGAGTCTCGCCTGTTCGTCCGTCAGCCCGTGTGCCGCCAACCTGAGCACGTACCGCTGCTGCTCCAGGAAGCTCAGCAGCCCGTCACGCTCGTCGGCCACCGGGCGCACGTTTCCCGCCATGTCGATCCTTCCGTCTGGGACACCTGCGGCGATCGTGCCACCCACCACCGACAAAACGGGCGGGATTTCCGCTATCGGTGCGCGTGCCGCGGCGCCGGCTTGACGAAGGCGTACGTCCCGCCCACGGCGTACAGCGTCGCGCGCACCACCAGCTGGACCCGTGTGAAGACACCCTCGAAGGCGCCCAGCTCCCGGGCGAGCACGACGGCCACCGAGGTGGCCACCACCACGGCGAGGCCGGCGACGGCGAGCGCGCGCCAGCCCGGTGGCCACCACAGGATCAGGCTGACCACCCCGACCCCGAGGATGACGCTGAGCAGCGCCGACAGCACGACGCCGTACTCCGGGTAGGCGGCCTGCAGCAGCACGACCACGCCGAACGCGCTCACCGAGATCGAGCTGAACCGCGCCGACCACTGGACCGGGCCGAGCCGGTGCAGCGGCGGCCCGGCGAGCACGAACGCGACCCCCGACACAGCGAGCAGGACCCGGAACACCGGTGGCCCGGTCAGCAGCGCCTCGACCGGGTCCCGGACCGGGGACACCCCGGTCGGCAGGAAGAACTCCAGCAGCCAGCCCGAATACGCGAGGACGGCCACCCCTATCAGAAGGGCCGAGGCGATCCGAGCCGTGCGCACGAGGCAGAGCGTAAGCGACCGGCCGGGCCACGGCCCGTCACCGTGACCAGGTCCACCGAGTCGTTATGCCTGCGGTCGGACGAAGGGGAACAGGACCGTCTGGCGGATGGAGGCCCCGGTGAGCATCATCAGCAGCCGGTCGACGCCCAGGCCGAGCCCGCCGGTCGGCGGCATGCCGTGCTCCAGGGCGAGGAGGAAGTCCTCGTCCAGCTCCATCGCCTCGACGTCGCCGCTGGCGGCGCGCAGGGACTGCGCCTCCAGCCGCCGCCGCTGCTCGATCGGGTCGGTCAGCTCGGTGTAGGCGGTGCCGACCTCGGAGCCGAACGCGATGAGGTCCCAGCGCTCGGCCAGCCGCGGGTCCACGCGGTGCTGGCGGGTCAGCGGCGAGACGTCGGTCGGGTAGTCGGTGTAGAAGGTCGGCAGCACGGTCGCGCCCTCGACCAGGTGCTCGAACGCCTTGAGCACGAGATCGCCGTGGCTCGGGTCCTCCCCCACCGGCACCCCCGCGGCCACGCACAGGCGGCGCAGGTCGGCCACCGGCGTCCCCGAGTCGATCTCCTCGCCGAACACCGCCGAGACGGCTTCGTGGACCGGAACCACCGGCCATTCTCCGGAGATGTCGTAGTCGACGAGCTTCCCGTCGGCGTCCGGCCGCCGCACGATCTGCGCGCCGTACGCCGCTTCGGCCGCGTGCTGGATGAGTTCCCGCGTCAGCACCCGCATCGAGTCGTAGTCCGCGTACGCCTGGTACGCCTCGAGCATCGTGAACTCGGGGTTGTGCGTCGCGTCGACGCCTTCGTTGCGGAAGTTGCGGTTGAGCTCGAAGACCCGCTCGACGCCGGCGACGCACAGCCGCTTGAGGTACAGCTCGGGCGCGATCCTCAGGTACATCCGCATGTCGTAGGCGTTGATGTGGGTGACGAACGGCCGGGCGTTGGCGCCGCCGTGGACCGTCTGCAGCATCGGCGTCTCGACCTCGAGGAAGTCGGCGTGGTGCAGCCGGTCGCGCACCGCGCGGACCACGGTGGACCGCAGGCGCAGCATGTTCGTCGAGTCCGGGTTGACGGCGAGGTCGAGGTAACGCTGCCGCACCCGCGTCTCCGGGTCCGTGAGGCCCTTGCGCTTGTCGGGCAGCGGGTGCAGGCACTTCGCGGTGACCGTCCACTCGTCGACGAGCACCGAGAGCTCGCCCCGCTTCGACGTCACGACCTGGCCGCTGACGCCGACGTGGTCGCCGAGGTCGACGCCCGTCCGCCAGCCGGTGAGGTCCAGTTCGCCCGCCTCGAGCATCAGCTGGATCTCACCGCTGAAGTCCTTCACGCGCGCGAAGCACAGCCCGCCGAGGATGCGCATGTTCAGCACGCGCCCGGCGATCCGGACGCGGTGCCCGGTCGCGCTGTCCGGAGCGAGGTCGCCGAACTTCGCGACGACGTCGCCGATGTGGTCGTCGCGGCGGAACCCGACGCCGTACGGCTCGATGCCGGCCTCGCGCAGCTTGTCGAGCTTCGCGATGCGCACGCGGACCTGCTCGGGCCGCCGCACCGGCTTCGGCGCCGGCGACGCCGCGGACTCCTCGATCGCCTTCACGCGGGCGACGAAGTCGTCGCCGACCGTCTCCAGCCGCAGCGACCGCGACCGTCCGGTCGGGACGAACCCTTCGAGCGCGCCCGCGACGATGCCGACGCGCGGCAGCCGCCGGGCCGAGGAGTAGCAGAGGAACCGCGGTTCCCAGTCCGGCCCGTACTTGGCGTTCGACCGGTACAGCGACTCCAGCTGGAAGAACCGCGAGAACACGCTCAGGATCCCGCGCCAGGCCCGCAGCACCGGGCCCGCGCCGATCCGCTCGCCCTCGGAGAACACCGCGCGGAACATCGCGAAGTTGAGCGAGATCCGCTGCGCGCCGAGGTGCTGCGCGGCCGCGACGACCTCGGCGATCATGTACTCGTTGAGGCCGTTTTCGGCGTCGCGGTCGCGGCGCATGAGGTCCAGCGAGAGCCCCCGGCGGCCCCACGGGACGAACGACAGCAGCCCGCGCAGCTCGCCGTGGGCGTCGTAGGCCTCGACCATCACGCTGCGGCCGTCGCTGGGGTCGCCGAGCCGGCCCAGCGCCATCGAGAACCCGCGCTCGGTCTCGGCACCCCGCCACGCCTGGGCACGGGCGAGCAGCTCGGTCATCTCGCCTTCGGGGATTTCGCCGTGGCGGCGGACACGCGAGGTGTAGCCGGCCCGCTGGATGCGTTTGACGGCCTGGCGCACCGAGCGCCGCTCCGGCCCGGCGAGGCTGAACTCGCGGACGTCGAGCACCGCTTCGTCGCCGATTTCCAAGGCGCGCAGGCCCGCGGCGGCGTAGACCTTGGCGCCGTGCTCGCTCGCCCCGAGCACGCCCGGGGTCCAGCCGTACGTGCGCGTCTCGTCCAGCCACGCGCGGACCGCGTCGGGCCACGCCTCCGGGTCGCCGACCGGGTCGGCGCTGGCGACGCTGGTGCCGCCGAGCACGCGGTAGGTCACCGCCGCGCGGCCGTTCGGCGCGAAGACGACGCTCTTGTCGCGGCGCGTCGCGAAGTAGCCGAGGGAGTCGTCCTCGCCGTGTTCGGCGAGCAGCTGACGCAGGCGAAGCTCTTCCTCATCCGTACGCAGGCCACGGCTGCGTACGCCGCGGAAGAGCATGTACAGCGCTCCGGTGGCGACCGCCGTCGCGCTGAGGTCGAGGAACACGTCCAGCCAGGCGGGCCCCTCGCCGACGCCGATCCGGCGCAGCTGCAGGTTCTCGCCGGTGGCGTGGTTCACGACCCAGGCGAAGCGCTCCCACGTGTCGCCGAGGTGCCCGGGAAACGCTTCCGTCAGCCCCCAGCCGACCAGGATGACGACGGCGAACCCGCCGAACAGCATGGTCAGGCCGTCACGCCAGGCGCTCGGCGCCAGCCGGGCCGGGAACGCCGGGCGCAGCGCGAGCAGGAACACGATCAGGCCGACCGACAGCACGTCGGCGACGGTGAGGGCCCACAGCTGGTTGGGGATGTGCCGCATCTGCTTGGGACCGAGCGCCAGCAGCTCGGGCGAGAACAGCAGGGTCGCCTGCAGGCCGAGGGTGAGCAGCAGCCCGCCGACCTGGAACAGCACCAGCGTGTACAGCGCGGCCTTCTTGCGGCGGCGCAGGGCGCCGCCCAGCACCACCAGCAGCAGGACCATCACCAGGCTGGCGCTGGTCGGCACGCTCAGCGCGGAAAAGGCCATGTCGATGCCGTTGAGGACCCGGCCGTGCGCACCGTTCGTGAACAGCAGGATCACCGAGAACACCGCGGCGAGCTGCACCACGGTCGCGACGATCCCGCCCGCCTTCGCCTTCCACACGGGGAGGCGGGGACGCGTGCTCGCGAGGTTTCCCATCGTTGGTTTCGTCGCCTTTCCCGGCCGATCGGGGGTCATGCCCTCTTCTTGACGTAAGTGAACCCAAGTTGGTTGTCCCCGGACATCAACCTGAAGGCTGACGGGGGCTCCTCCTCGAGGGTGTGAAGCTGGTCGCACGAGGTTGGGAGCGGTCGGAGAGCGTGTCACGCTTTGGGAAGCCCCAGCTCCACGACCCGGGGACCCCACCAAGGCCCCGAGGGAAGGACGGTCGACGACGATGTCCGCCAGCGCTGAAGAACCCGCCCCCTACGGCACCGGACCCGCCGCCAAACCGGCGTCGGGCCGGAAGGTCCGCGTCCACCACCTGCGTGAGCTCAAGGAACGCGGCGAACCGTGGCCCATGCTCACCGCTTACGACATGTACACCGCCGCGCTGTTCGACGAGGCCGGGATCCCCGTGCTGCTCGTCGGCGACTCCGCGGCCAACAACGTCTTCGGCTACGACACCTCCCTGCCGGTGACCGTCGACGAGCTGTTGCCGCTGGTCCGGGCGGTCACCCGGTCGGTCAAGCGGGCCCTGGTGGTCGCCGACCTGCCGTTCGGGTCCTACCAGCTCTCGCCGCAGCAGGCGCTCGAGACGTCGGTGCGGTTCATGAAGGAGGGCCGCGCGCACGCCGTGAAGCTCGAAGGCGGGCGGCGGTTCGCCGCGCACGTCGAGGCGCTGACGTCGGCGGGCGTGCCGGTCATGGGCCACATCGGGTTCACCCCGCAGAGTGAACACAACCTCGGCGGCTACCGGGTGCAGGGGCGCGGCGAAGCGGCGGACGTGCTGCTCGCCGACGCGCTGGCGCTGCAGGAGGCCGGGGCGTTCGCGGTCGTGATGGAGATGGTGCCCGCCGAAGCCGCGAAGCGCGTCACGGCGGAGCTGAAGATCCCGACGGTCGGCATCGGCGCCGGCCCGGACTGCGACGCGCAGGTGCTCGTCTGGCAGGACATGGCCGGGCTGCGGCGCGGCAAGGCGCCGCGGTTCGTCAAGCGCTACGCCGACGTCGCGACGGTGCTGCAGAACGCCGCCACGGCGTTCGCGGAGGACGTCCGGCGTGGCGAGTTCCCGGCGCCGGAACACGCTTTCCACGACTAGGCCCGGTCCAGAGCGCCCCAATGTGGCGTTGGTTGCGTCAGACGCACCCAATGTGGCGTTGGGGGGGGGGGGGGGGCCCCGCCCCCCCCCCCGTGAGAGCGGAATAGACAACTAAAAAA
>NZ_JBFACT010000111.1:0-18284 GCF_040640995.1 Amycolatopsis sp. NPDC021455
TGACTGGAGTTCAGAGTTGTGCTCTTCCGATCTGTTGGTTCCACCGAACCCATTGTGGCGTTCGGTGCGTTGGACGCACCGAACGCCACATTGGGGCGCTTGAGAGTCCGGGTCAGCGCGGTGCCAGCCCCCGCACCTGCTCGAACGGGTCCTCCCCGGTCGGCAGCAGCGCGATGATCGGCGTCGTCAGCCCGTTGTCCACATAGGACTGCACCTGTTCCCGGCACGACTCGACACTGCCGTGGATGACCAGCTCGTCGACCACCGAGTCCGGGATCACCTGGTTCGCCTTCTGCCGGTCGCCCGCCGCCCAGGCCTCGTGCATCGGGGCCAGTGCCTCGCCGCGGCCCAGCCACTCGTGGAACGCCGCGTACACCGGGACCGTCAGGTAGCTCGAGATCAGCATCCGGCCCAGGCCCCGCGCCGCGTCGGCGTCTTCCGTCGGGCAGACGAAGATCCGCGCCGCCAGCTCGGCGTCCGGACCCACCACCGAACGCACCTTCGGCACGTCCGAAGCCGCCAGCCAGTTGGTGATCGCGCCGTCCGCTTCCCGCGCCGCCAAGCGCAGCATGCCCGGGCGGAGAGCCGCCAGCATGATCGACGGCGGCGGGTCGGCCGGGCGCTCCAGCCGGAACTTCGACACCGCGAACGTCTCGTACTTCTCGCTGACCTTCTCCCCCGCCAGCGCCGACCGCAGGAAGCGCAACGTGTCGCGAGAGCGCGCGAAGGGCTCTTCGAAGGACGCCGCGTTCCAGCTCGAGACGATCACCGGGGACGACGCGCCGATGCCCAGGACGAACCGGCCCGGCGCCAGCTCCGCCACCGTCGCCGCCTGCATGGCCAGCAGGCCCGGGCCGCGCGTGTACACCGGGACGATCGCCGTGCCCAGCCGCAGCTGCGGCGCCCACTGCGACGCCAGCACCAGCGGCGTGAACGCGTCCGTGCCGGCCGTCTCGGCCGTCCACGCGTCCGTGTAGCCCAGGTCCGGCAGCTGCTCCACCAGTTCGCGGTGCGCCGCCAGCGGCACCCCGGTCAACGGGATCGTGAGGCCCCAGCGGCTCATGCGGTCTCCTTTTCGACGGCGGACAGTTCGCGCAGCAGCCAATCCACCTGCGTGCGCATCAGGTTCTCCGCGACCTCTTCGGCCTGCGGCGTCATGTGGGTGGCGCCGGCCAGCGGCAGGAACACGTGCGCGCGGCCCTTCGCCAGCAACGCCGACGACAGCCGCAGCGCGTGCGCGACGAACACGTTGTCGTCCGCCAGCCCGTGCACGATCAGCAGCGCGCGGCTCAGCTCGCCCGCGCTCTCGATCAGCGAGTTGTGCGCGTAGCTCTCCGGCTCGTCCTGCGGCTTGCCCAGGTAACGCTCGGTGTAGTGCGTGTCGTACAGCGACCAGTCGGTGACCGGCGCGCCCGCGACCGCCGCGTGGAAGACGTCCGGGCGCCGCAGCACCGCCAGCGCCGACAGGTACCCGCCGTAGGACCAGCCCCGGATCGCGACTCGCTCCGGATCCAGCTCCGGGAACCGCGCAACCGCCGCGCGCAGCGCGTCCACCTGGTCCTGCAGCGTGACGTCGGCGAGGCGCCCGGCGATCTCGCGCTCCCAGACCGCGCCACGGCCCGGCGTGCCGCGGCCGTCCGCGACGAGCACCGCGAAGCCCTGGTCGGCCAGCCACTGCGACGTCAGGAACGCGTTGCGGCTCTGCAGCACGCGCTGGGCGTGCGGCCCGCCGTACGGGTCGAGCAGCACCGGCAGCCTGCCTTCGCTCGGCTCGTACCCGCGCGGCAGGAGCAGCGCCGCGCGCAGGCCCCGCTCCCCCAGCGTCAGCCAGGTCAGGTTCGGCACGATATCCGGGTCCACTGTGGACGACTCGATCGACGCCACCGGCGAGCCGTCCCGCAGCACCGAAACGCGCGGGCCGCTGTACTCCAGGCTCCACGACGAAAGCACGGTGATCGCGGCGGTCCCGGACCCGACGTGTACGCCGTCCACAGTGGACAGGCGACGGATCGACGGGCCTTCCGTCCGGAACACGTGGATCTGCGTCGGGTCGTCCTCGGAAGCGCTGAACAGGATCTCGTCGCCGACGTCGAGCACGGCCCGCAGCTGCAGCCCGGCCGGCGTCACGGCCTCGCCGCCGACGAACAGCCGGTGGTCGCCGTCGACCATGCCCTCGGTGACCAGCCTGCCGTCGGGCGTCCACGCCGGGACACCGCCGACGATGTCGATCCAGTGCTGGTCGGCCGCCGTGTGCACGACCGACGTCGAGCCGTCGGTGACGTCCAGGGCGAGGACGTCCATCCGCTTCTGGTCCCGCGGCTGCACGGCCAGCAGCGGCGCGCCGCCGGCCGACCAGTGCACGGAGGCCAGGTACTCCCACTCACCCTGGGCGACATCGACGCGCGAGCCGTCCAGGCCGAGGACCGCCAGCGAAACGAGGGCGTTCGTGGTGCCCGCGGCCGGGTAGGCGACGACGTTGGCCGGGTTCTGCGGGTTGGCCGGGTCGGCGATGGTCCAGCGCGGCACCGGGCCGCGGTCGGAGCGTTCGGCGAGGATGCTGCGACCGTCGGGGGCCCACCAGTAGCCGCGGGTGCGGTCCATCTCCTCGGCGGCGATGAACTCCGCGAGGCCCCAGGCGATGTCCTCGCCGTCCTCCTCGACGAGCACGCGGTCGTCGCCGGTGGCCAGCTCCAGCACGTGCAGCCGCCGCTTCTGCACGTAGGCGACGTGCGTGCCGGTCGGGTCCGGGCGCGGGTCGATCACCGCGCCGTCGACGCGCAGCGTCACCTCGCCCGACGCGAGGTCCAGGGTGTAGAGCTTGCCCGAGAGCGAGAACGCGGCGACCGTGAAACCCGCGTCGACGCCGTAGTGGACGACGCCGCCGCCGGTTTCGCGGGCCCGTTCGCGCCGCGCGCGCTCCTCAGCGGGCAGTTCCTCTTCGCCGGGCAGCAGCTCGACGGCGTCGACGAGCTTCGTCTCGGCGCCGGTCGCCAGGTCGGCCGACCAGAGGCTGTGCCGGGGGTCGGTGCCCGACTCCGCGCGCAGGAACAGCACGCGGGAGCCGTCCGGGGCGACCCGGAACTCCTTCGGCGCGCCGAGGGTGAAGCGCTGGGTCCGGGCCTGCTTGCGGAGGAACGGGAGGTCGTCGGCATCGGTCACGTCCGCACTCTTTCAGACGCTCACGCGGGTGCGCCAACGCCCTTCAGCTTCGCCAGCTCGGCGCCGACGTCGTAGTCCGGGTCGGGGAACTCCGGCCGCAGGTCGGCGAGGGTCTCGATGAGCAGCTCGGCGACGGCCCAGTTGCGGTACCACTTGTGGTCGGCCGGCACCGCGTACCAGGTCGGCGTCTTCTTGAAGATATCCGCGTAGGCCTCCTGGTAGGCGGGCCAGTGCGAGCGCGCGTCGAGGTCGCCCGGGTTGTACTTCCAGCGCTTCTCCGGCCTCACCAGCCGGGCCTTGAGCCGTTTGAGCTGCTCTTCCGGCGAGATGTGCAGGAACACCTTCAGCACGGTCGTGCCCGCCTCGGCCAGCTCCGCTTCGAACGCGTTGATCTCGGCGTACCGGCGGCGCCGCTCGGCCGCGGTGAGCAGCCCGGACACGCGCGGGACCAGGATGTCCTCGTAGTGCGAGCGGTCGAAGACGCCGATCTGCCCGGGCGCGGGCAGCTGCTTGCGGATCCGCCACAGGTAGTCGTGACGCCGTTCGGCCGCCGTGGGCTTCTTGAACGCGGCGTACCGCACGCCCATCGGGTTCACCAGGCCGAGCACGTGGGAGACCGTGCCGCCCTTGCCGGAGGTGTCCATGCCCTGCAGCACCAGCAGGACACTGCGCCGGCCACCGCCGACGCCCTCGGCGAAGAGCGCCTCCTGCAGCGCGGACAGGCGCTCGCCGGCGCTCTCGAGCCCGGCGAGGGCCTTCGCCTTCTTGCCCGGCCCGACCGGGGTCGAGCCCGGGTCCGGCAGCTCCGCGCCGACGCGCAGCGCGTCCCGGACCCGGCTTGCGTCGTCCTTCTTGGCCATCCAGGCACGATAACGGCTCAGGCGGCGGCTTTCTCGGCGAAGAGTTTCAGCAGGCCGCCGTGCCCGCCTTCGGTGGAGACGCCTTCGCGGACCTTCGCCGCGGTCGCGCCGTGCCGTTCGAAGTCCCGGTGCTCCAGTTCGACGCGGGTCGACCGCGGCCCCTCCTCGAGGAATCTGACCTCGATCTCGCTGGCGTACGCCGGGTCCGGGTTGATCTTCCAGTCGCCGTCGATGCGCCACGAAAGGACGACCCGGGCGGGCGGCTCCCAGACGAGCACCTCGCCCCACTGGCACTCGGCGCCGTCGACGGTCCTCTCGTACCAGCGGCCACCCGGCTTGGGCTCCAGGACGGCCTCGGCGAGGTCGGCGTCCCCGAGGTGGTGCTCGCGCGGCCACCAGCTGTCGAAGGCCTCCGTGTAGGTCTTGAACGCGTGCTCGCGCGAACAGGCGACGGTGATCGTCTTGCGGATCGGTTCGAGCGTCATGACGGCTCCTCTTCGGTGGATTCGGCCAAGCGGGCGAAGGACTCCAGCGCGTCCGACCACATGCGGTCCAGGTAGGCGCGCACGGCGGCGATGCCGTCGGGTTCGAGGCGGTAGAGCCGCTTCGTGCCCTCGGCGCGGTCCGCGACCAGGCCGGCCTCCTTGAGCACCTTGAGGTGCTGGGAGACGGCCGGGCGGCTGATCGGCAGGTCCGCGGCCAGCTCGCCGACCGCGCGCGGCCCGGCGCGGAGCGCTTCGACGATCGCGCGCCGCGACGGGTCGGCCAGCGCGGCCAGCTGGTCGCTTCCGTAAGTCGCCACGAACCGTAAGTTACGACTTACCAATGCCATCGTCAACGGTTCTGCACTGTTTCGGGGGTGTGACGCGCAGATTGCGCAACGAACAACGGGTGAAAGCAACGATTCCCGGCTGAACTCTGCGTGTCCGGCCTCTAATCTGAACTCATGACGACGTTCGCCGGCCGGGAGACCGCCGCCCCCACCGCCGCGAGCTTCATCGAGCTCGACGAGCAATGGAGCACGCACAACTACCACCCGCTGCCCGTCGTGATCGCCGAAGCCTCGGGCGCGACGGTGACCGACGTCGAGGGCAAGGACTACCTCGACTTCCTGTCCGGCTACTCGGCCCTGAACTTCGGCCACCGCCACCCGGACCTGATCGCCGCCGCCGTCGAACAGCTCGGCCGCGTCACGCTGACGTCGCGGGCGTTCCACCACGACCAGCTCGGCCTGTTCTGCCGCGAGCTGGCCGAGCTGACCGGCACCGAGCTGGTGCTGCCGATGAACTCCGGCGCCGAGGCCGTCGAGTCGGCGGTCAAGATCGCGCGCAAGTGGGCGCACCGGGTGAAGGGCGTGCCGGACGGCACCGCCGAGATCATCGTCGCCGGCTCGAACTTCCACGGCCGGACCACCACGATCGTGTCGTTCTCGACGGACGAGACCGCCCGCGCGGACTTCGGCCCCTTCACGCCGGGCTTCGTCACCGTGAAGTACGGCGACGCCGCCGCGCTGCGCGACGCCATCACCCCGCGCACCGCCGCGGTGCTCCTGGAGCCGGTGCAGGGCGAGG
Source organism: Amycolatopsis sp. NPDC021455 (assembly GCF_040640995.1). Classification (NCBI taxonomy): domain Bacteria; kingdom Bacillati; phylum Actinomycetota; class Actinomycetes; order Pseudonocardiales; family Pseudonocardiaceae; genus Amycolatopsis; species Amycolatopsis sp. NPDC021455. The sequence goes on from NZ_JBFACT010000111.1 coordinate 5,591, forward strand.
CCGGCGTCATCGTGCCGCCGGAGGGCTACTTCGCCGAGGTCCGGCAGGCCTGCGACGACCACGGCGTCCTGCTGATCGCCGACGAGATCCAGTCCGGGCTGGCCCGCACCGGCACCGTTCTGGCGCTGGACCACGAAGGCGTCCGCGCCGACGTCTACACCCTCGGCAAGGCCCTCGGCGGCGGCATCCTGCCGGTGTCGGCGGTCGTCGGGCGGCGGGACGTGCTCGGCGTGCTCAAGCCGGGCGAGCACGGCTCGACCTTCGGCGGCAACCCCCTGGCCTGCGCGGTCGGCCGGGCGGTCGTCCGGCTGCTGAACACGGGCGAGTTCCAGCAGCGGGCCGCCGAACTCGGCGCCCACCTGCACGACCGGCTGACCGCGCTGATCGGCAACGGCCTGTCCGAGGTCCGCGGCCGCGGGCTGTGGGCCGGCATCGACATCGCCCCCGGCGGCCCTTCGGGTCGCGAGGCGTCGGAGGCCCTGGCCACCCGCGGCGTGCTGTGCAAGGAGACGCACGAGCGCACCCTGCGCGTCGCCCCGCCGCTGGTGATCACCCGCGCGGAGCTGGACCGCGGCATCGACGCGATCGCCGAGGTCATCCGCCCCTGAAACCACCGGATGCCGCCGGGTGAGCCTCCCGCCCCGGCGGCATCCGGGAGCACACCGCCTTCGGGAGAAGAAGGTCCGCTTCGGACGTTGTGCCCGGTATGGGATCTTGGGTGGAACGGCCGCTCGTCGGCACGGACAGCGTGACGCCGGCCGAGCTGTACGAACAGGGGAAGCGGCTTCGGGAGAAGACGCCGGTCACGGCACACGACCACGAGGTCGCCGGGAAAGACCGGCCGACCCCGCACCAGTACTTCGAGGCCACCCACGCGGGACGGCTGCCCGAGCTGATCGAGCTGCGGCGGGAACGGATGCGCACGTCACCGTTCACGTTCTTCCGCGGCGCCGCCGGGCTGATGGGCGCCGACCTCGCCGGCACGCCGTCGTCCGGGGTCACCGCACAGCTCTGCGGGGACGCGCACGCGGCGAACTTCGGGCTCTACGGCACGCCCGAGGGCAAGATCGTGATGGACATCAACGACTTCGACGAGACCGTGCCGGGTCCGTGGGAGTGGGACCTCAAGCGGCTCGCCGCCAGCCTGGTGCTCGCCGGCCGCGAAGGCGGCATCGGCGAGGCCGGCTGCCGCGAGGCCGCCGAAGACGCCGTGAAGTCCTACCGCCGCACCATCCGGGCGCTGGCCGAGCTGCCGTTCCTGCGGTCGTGGAACGCGCTGCCGGACTCCTCGGTGCTGTCGAAGGCCCGCGCCGACGAACTGATCGACGACTTCGCCGACGCGGCGGAGAAGGCGCGAAGGAACGACAGCGCGAAGGTCGCGGCGAAGTGGACCGAGCGCGTCGACGACCACGTGACCGGCCTGGCACGGCACCGGTTCGTCGAAGACCCGCCGGTGCTGACGCACGTCGGCGAAGCCACCGCGGAGGCCGTCGCCGCCGGACTGGTGTCCTATGTGGACACCTTGCGCGAGTCGCGGCGCACGCTGATCGCGCGCTACCGGATCGCCGACGTCGCCTTCCGCGTGGTCGGCACGGGCAGTGTCGGGCTGCGCAGCTACGTCGTCCTGTTGCACGGCAACGACGACGAAGACCTGATCCTGCAGGTGAAGCAGGCACAGAAACCCGCGCTGGCGCCCTACCTGGGCCTCCCCGCGGCGGAGCACGAAGGCCGCCGGATCGTCGACGGCGCCCGGCTGGTGCAGGCCGAGACGGACATCCTGCTCGGCTGGACCACGATCGACGGCGTGCCGTACATCGTGCGGCAGTTCCGGAACCTCAAGGGCGACATCAACCCCGCGGACCTGGAGAAGGACCACCTCGACGACTACGGCAGGCTGGCCGGGGCGCTGCTCGCCCGCGCCCACACGCGGTCGCTGCACCCGAAGCTCCTCGCCGGCTACTTCGCCGCCGACTCCGAGCTGGATGAGGCGATGGGCGCGTATGCCGTGCGCTATGCCGACCGAACGGAAGCCGATCATGCCGCCTTCTCCCGCAACTGACGGACAGTTTGCCGGTCAACCCTGGAGATCGACTTCCCCGCCGTGCTAGATGTGCGCGCACAGGTGACGGCGAGGAGGCGGCGTGGCGGATCTCAAACGGCGTTCGGTGCTCACGGGCGCGGTCGCGACGGCCCTGGCGGCCACCGCGACACCCGCCCTGGCTGCTCCCCCGCGGCGGGCGTTCCGGCTGGGTGTCAACTACACGCCGTCGACGCGCTGGTTCCACATGTGGGAGGACTGGCGCGAAACCGACCTGCGGCGCGACCTCGACGACATCGCCGCGCTCGAGCTCGACCACATCCGGCTCATGCTGCTGTGGTCGGCCTTCCAGCCCGAGCCGGCGTTGGTGAGCGGGGAGAAGCTCGACCGGCTGAGCCGGTTCCTGGACCTGGCCGGCGCGGCCGGGCTGGACGTCGAGGTCACGGTGTTCAACGGTCACATCTCGGCCCGCTACTGGACGCCGAACTGGCTGCAGACGACACCGAAGCCGGTCAACTGGTTCACCGACCCGGCCGCCCTCGACGCGCAGCGCGTGCTGCTGACGGCCCTGGCGGCGCGGATCGGGAACCATCCGCGGTTCCTCGGCTTCGACCTGTCGAACGAGCCGTACTACTACTGGGACGACTATGCCGGGCTGTTCGTCACCCAGGCGCAGGCCGACGCGTGGGCGCGCACGCTGTGCGAGACGGCCGAAAGCGTCGCCCCGGGGAAGGAGCACACGGTCGGCTGCGACCGCGCGCCGTGGGACAACGGCACCTACTTCACCCGCCCCGGGCTGGCGGACGCGGGGAACGTGGTGGCGATCCACCCGTGGACGTCGTTCTCCGGCACGCTGAAGACGGACCCGCTGGGCGCGGTCGCCACGCACAACGCGGAACGGCTGATCCAGGTGGCGCAGGCGTACGCGACGGACCCGGCGCGCCGGGCGTGGATCCAGGAGGACGGCGCGGCGCCGTCGATCCACTTCAGCGACACGACCCGGCCGCAGTACGGCGAATGGCTGTCCCGCTCGATCCGCAACGCGGCTTCCTGCACCCACACGCTCGGCTTCACCTGGTGGTGCTCGCACGACGTGAACCCCGCGCTGGTCCCCAACCTCAACCCCCTGGAGTACGACCTGGGGCTGTACACGAACGACCGCAAGCTGAAGCCCGCCGGCCAGGCGCTGAAGGCGCTGGTGGCGGAGTTCGACCGGACCCCGCCCGCCCCTCGGCCGCGCACGAAGGCGATCGTCATCCCGGACCTCTTCCCGACCTGGGGCAACGACCGGTTCTTCAAGCTGGCCACCGAAGGCCGGCGGGTGGCGTTCGTCCTGCAGAGCCGCGCATCGGACGCGAACTACCTTCGCGCCCGCGGCATCACCGAGCTCATCCAGCTGCTGTGACCAGCTCGGCGACGTCCGCCGCACAGCCCCAGGCCAGGGTGATCCCCGCGCCGCCGTGGCCGTAGCAGTGCACCACGTCGCCGGCCCGCTCCAGCCGGACCTCGCGGCGGAACGGGCGCAGGCCCACGAGCGACCGCAGCACCTCGGCGTCCGCCAAGCGGGGTTCGAGCGCCCGGCAGCGGCGCAGGATGTCCGCCGTCACCGCCGGGTTCGGCTCGGTGTCGCCGCGGCCGGGCTCTTCGGTGCCGCCGCACACGACGTGGGTGCCGTGCGGGATCACGTACGTCACGCCAGGGCCCGTCTCGTCGACCGCGAACTCCGCCAGGCCCGGGTCGGCGAGGTGCACGACCTGGCCGCCGACCGGGACCATCGCGTCGTCGCCCGCCAAGGGACCCGCGCCGAGACCCGCCGCGTTGACCACGACGTCGGCGTCGAACCCGGACAGCGACGTCACGGGCCGGTACTCGGCCCGCACCCCCAGCTCGCCGGCCCGCTCGAGGAGCCAGGCCAGGTAGACCGGTGTGTCGACCACCGCCGTCGTGAACTCCACGCGGTCGCCGTCGCGGGCCGCGTCGTCCACCGCCGCGAGCCACTGCGGGTCCGGGTCGCCCGCCGCGAGCAGCACGCCGCCGCGGCGGAAGCGCACGCCGGGCGCGTCCTGCCCGCGGAACACCTCGAGGCTCGCCGCGGTCCACCGCACGATCCGCTCGTCCGGCCGCTTCACCGGCGGGTACACCACCCCACCGGCGATCGCCGACGTCGACCCGGCGGGCGGGGCCGCCGCCACGACCGTGACGTCGTGTCCCGCTTCGGCCAGCCGGTACGCGCTGCTCAGCCCGACGATCCCGGCCCCGACGACTGTGACCCGCATCCGCTCCTCCCAAGTCGTTCCCCCGCATGGTGGCGCACGCGCTCGGCCGGCCGCGGCCCGGGGGCGCGATTACCCTCGCCAGGGTGAGGACGATCCGGGTGCCCGCCGTGGTCTGCGGCCTGCTGGCGCTGCTGCTGGGCCTGCCGTTCGCCGGCGGGACGACGCCCGGCACCGTCGACAGCGCCTTCGCCGGAGCGGTGGCGCACCTGAGCCCCGGCGTGTTGCGGGCCCTGGTCATCCCGACCGAGCCGTACGTGGTGATCGCGCTGGGCCTGCTGGCCGTCGTCCTGTGCCTGCGCGCCGGACGGCGAACGGAGGCGGTCCTCGCGCTCGCCGTGCCGGTGGTGGCGATCCTGCTGACGGGCTGGCTGCTCAAACCGCTGTACGACCGCTGGAAGAACGGCACCCTGGTCTACCCCAGCGGCCACACGGTGAGCCTGGTGGCGGTGCTGACGGTGCTCGTCCTGGTCACCCGCCGGGCGATCGTGGTGGTGCTGGCGGCGGTGGCCCTGCTGGCCGCGACGGCCGGGCTGGTCGGGATGGGCTACCACTACCTGACCGACGTCGCGGGCGGCACGCTGTTCGCGGTCGCCGTCGTCCTGCTCAGCTGGCCGGTGCCGCGTCGCGAGCCAGTGCCGTCAAGCGGCTGACCGCGCGCAGGTACTTCTTGCGGTAGCCGCCCTCGACCATCTCCTCGGTGAACAGCGACGGCAGCGGCTCGCCCGAGACCACCACCGGGATCGCCCGGTCGTAGAGCCGGTCGGCGAAGGCGACCAGCCGCAGGGCCACGTTCTGGTCCGGCGCCGGGTGGACGCCGCGCAGGTGCACCCGGGTGACGCCGTCCAGCAGCCGCCCGTAGCGCGACGGGTGCAGCGAAGCCAAGTGCGCGCACAACGCGTCGAAGTCGTCCACAGTGGACCCTTCGTGCGCGGCGGCGGACGACTCCAGCTCGTCGGGCGAGACCGGCGGCGGCGCGTCCGGCAGGCCGCGGTGGCGGTAGTCCGGCCCGTCGACGCGCACCACGCCGAACCGCGCCGACAGCGACTGGATCTCGCGCAGGAAGTCCTCGGCGGCGAACCGGCCCTCGCCCAGCTTCTCCGGCAGCGTGTTCGACGTCGCCGCGACGTACACCCCCGCGTCCATCAGCTCCTGCAGCAGCCGCGTGACCAGCGTCGTGTCGCCCGGGTCGTCCAGCTCGAACTCGTCGATCGCCAGCAGCCGGTGCTCCGACAGCCGCCGCACGGCCTCGGCGAAGCCCAGCGCGCCGACCAGGTGCGTCAGCTCGACGAACGTGCCGTACGCCTTGGGCGACGGCGCCGCGTGCCACGTCGAGGCGAGCAGGTGGGTCTTGCCGACGCCGAACCCGCCGTCGAGGTAGAGCCCCATCGGCCCGGACGGCTCCGGCGAACCGCCGAAGAGCTTGAAGCGCTTCTTCTCCCGGCGCGCGCCGACCTTCGCCGCGAACGCCGAGCAGGCCTCGACCGCGGCGGCCTGGCTGGGCTCGTCGGGATTCGGGAGGTACGTGTCGAAGCGGACGGCGTCGAAGCGCGGCGGCGGCACCAGCGCGCCGATCAGCTCGTCGGCGGACAGCTCGGGACGGCGGCCGGTCAGGTGCACGGGCATGGTCGCAGAGCCTATCCGCGCCCGCAGTGCCGCTGAGCGGGTATATCCCCCGGTAGAGACGTGTTTCACGCTCATGCTGGGATGATCAACGTGCGGAGTGTGTGGCCCCTGGCGACGGGCGAACTGACGGGCGCGGACCTCGAAGAGATCTACGCCTACCCGGCGGACCTGGACCGGCCCTGGGTCCAGGTGAACTTCGTCGCGTCCGCCGACGGCGCCGTCGAGGTCGACACGACGTCGGCGGCCCTGTCGCACGCCGCCGACCGGGCGGTCTTCCTCCTCGGCCGCGACCTCGCCGACGTCGTCCTGGTCGGCGCCGGGACCGCCCGCGCCGAGAACTACCGCGGGGTCGTCGCGGGCGCGAAACGGCTGGAGCGCCGGCGCCGGCTCGGGTTCGCCGGAGTCCCGCCGATCGCCGTCGTGACGCGCACCGCGGACCTCGATCCCGCGTCGCGGCTGTTCACCGAAACCGCCGTGCCCCCGATCGTGGTCACCACGGACACCGCGGACACGCGCGCCCTGGAAGCCGCCGGCGCGGAGGTCGTCCGGGCCGGTCACGACGACGTCGACCTGCCGCGCGCGCTGGACCTGCTCGCCGCCCGCGGGCTGCGCCGCATCGACTGCGAAGGCGGCCCCGGGCTCTTCGGCCGGCTCGTCGAGGCCGACCTCGTCGACCAGCTGTGCCTCACCGTCGCGCCGCTGCTCGTGGGCGGGCCGGCGGGCCGGATCGCGGCGGGTCCGCACGCGGTGCCGCGCCGGCTCGCCCTGGCGTCGATCCTCGTCGAAGACGGCTTCACGTTCCTGCGCTACCGCCGGGCCACCGGATGAGCGACGACGCCGACCTGCTCGAACGGGCCGCGGGCGGCGACCACACGGCGTTCGGCGCGCTGGTCCGGCGGCACACGCCCCGGATGTACCGGGTCGCGCTGCGGATCACCGGCTGCGCGGCCGAGGCCGAGGACGTCGTCCAAGACTCGTGGCTCGCGGCGTGGCGCTCCCTCGCCGGCTTCCGGCAGGAGGCCGCCGTGTCGACCTGGCTGTACCGGGTGGTCACCAACAGCGCGCTGGCGCTGCTGCGCCGTCGCCGTCCGACCATCTCGCTGGACGCGCCGGACCCGGCGTCCACTTTGGACAGCCCGTCGCTGGCCGTGCCGGGCCCCGAGGGCCGCGTGGTGCGGGCCGAAGAGGTCGACGCGGTGCTGCGGGCGATCGGCAGGCTCGAGGTGTCCCAGCGCGTGCCGCTCGTGCTGCGCGAGCTGGAAGGCCTGAGCTACGAAGAGGTCGCCGAAGTGCTCGACGTGAACGTCGTCGCCCTGCGGTCCCGGCTGCACCGGGCCAGGTCGGCACTGCTCGCCGAGCTGGCCCGGTCCAGGACGACTTCGTGCGGGGTGACGCCCCGAACCCGGTGAAACGCGTGCGCCGGGCGCCGATGTTCCGCAGAATGCGGGCATGCCCCTACCGCTGCAGCCGCCGTTGAAGCCGATGCTCGCCAAGCCCGCGAAGGCCATCCCGGACTCCGGCGGCCTGCTGTTCGAACCGAAGTGGGACGGCTTCCGCTGCATCGTCTTCCGCGACGGCGACGAGCTGTACCTGCAGTCCCGCGCGGAAAAGCCGCTCGACCGGTACTTCCCCGAAGCCGTCGCGCGGCTGCTGGAGGTCCTGCCCCCGCGGGTCGTGCTGGACGGCGAGCTCGTCGTCGCCCGCGGCGGGCGGCTGGATTTCGACGCGCTCACCGAACGGATCCACCCGGCCGAAAGCCGGATCACGCTGCTGGCCGCCGAGCAACCCGCCCAGTTCGTCGCCTTCGACGTCCTCGCGCTCGGCGACGAGTCCCTGCTCGACGAACCGACGTCCGTGCGCCGCGAACGGCTCGTCGAGCTGGCCGGCGACCGGTTCCCGCTCACCCCGGCCACCACCGACCCGGACACCGCGCGGCACTGGTTCGAGCTGTTCGAAGGGGCCGGCCTCGACGGCGTCATCGGCAAGCCCCTGGAAGAGCCCTACAGCCCCGGCAAACGCGTGATGGTCAAGTACAAGCACCTCCGCACCGCGGACTGCGTGCTCGCCGGGCTGCGCTGGCACGTCGACGGCGGCCCGGGCGACCTGGTCGGGTCCTTCCTCCTCGGCCTGCACGACGAGAAGGGCGTGTTGCACCACGTCGGCACCGTCGGGTCGTTCCCCAAGGAGCGGCGCCGCGAGCTGGCCGAAGAGCTCGCGCCGCTGATCACCGACGGCGAGGACCACCCGTGGGGCGGCCGGGCCACCGGCGAGGCCCAGCGGATCCCGGGCGGCATCACCCGCTGGCGCGCCACCGAGCACGAATGGGTGCCGCTGCGCCCCGAGCGCGTCGTCGAGGTCGCCTACGAGAACACCGAGGGCGGCATGCCGTCGCGGTTCCGCCACAACGCGCGGTTCGTGCGGTGGCGGCCGGACCGCGAGCCGGCGTCGTGCGACTACAGCCAGCTGGACGAGCCCGCCCGCTACGACCTCGACGCCGTTTTCCGCGGCCAGGTGGTCCGGACCCGCTAACCCTCGTCCCACACCGGCCGTGCGAAGCTCGGCCGTACCCTGCCCTTGATCGACGTGAGGATCCCGCCCGTGCGCCGCCGTACCCGTCTCCTGGCCGCGCTGCTCGCCCTGGCCTCCGCCGCGGGCTGCGCCGCGGGGCCGTCGGTCCGCCCGGCGCTGGTCGAGAACGACGGGAAGACGACCGGCAGCACGCCCACCGCGTCACCCGGGGTGCCGCTGCCGCCGCTGGCCGGACCGCAGTCGCCGACGCTGAAGTGGGCCGACTGCGACGACGACACCCGCCAGCGGATCGGCGCCCCCGGCGTCCCGGACGGCCTGCACTTCACGTGTGCCCGCGTCACCACGCCGCTGGACGCCCCCGGCGAGCCCCGGCGCTCGGTGATGCGGCTGCTGGCGCTGAAGGCCGGCAACGGCCCGGTGCCGCTGGTCGTGGTGAACGACGTCGACGGCGACCCGGGCACCGTGTACGCGGCGCGGCTGGCCGCGACGCTGCCGCCGTCGTTCCTGGAGAAGTTCTCGCTGATCGGCCTCGACCGGCGCGGCACCGGGCTCTCCGGCGCCGTCCAGTGCGTGCCCGCCGACACCCGGCCCCGGCTCATCGACGCCGACCCGGCGGAAGGCGGCCTGCAGGACGTCCTGGACGCGGCCCGCAAGGCCGGCCAGCAGTGCGCCATCGAACTGGACGACGCCCAGACCGCGCTGGACAGCTGGCGCGGCGCCGGCGACCTCGACGAGCTGCGCAAGCAGCTGGGCATGGACCGGCTCGACGCGATCGGCCACGGCGACGGCTCCAAGGTGCTGTCCGAGTACGCCGTGCGCTTCCCCGCCCAGGTCGGGCGCATGGTGCTCGACGGCGTCCCCGACCCGGGCGCGGACACGGCCGCGGTCCTCGACGCCGTCGCCGCCGCCGCCCAGTCCACCTGGGACGCGTTCGCCGCGGACTGCGCGGCCCGCCACTGCGCGCTCGGCGACCCGAAAGCCGCCCTGACCGCGCTCCCCGCCCAGCTCCGGCACGCGCAGCTCTCGACCGACGAAGGCGTCCCCTTCGGCCCGGGGATCGCGATGTTCGCCGTCTACTCGGGACTCTCGCAGCGGTCGCGGTGGCCGGAGCTGGCCGACGCGATCGCCGCGGCCGGCACCGGCAACATCGGCCCGCTCGCCGCGTTCGCCGCGCCGGTGCTGCACGACACGCGCGCCCAGCCGTCGCGGCTCGACGCGGCCATCGCGACCCGCTGCAACGACAGCCAGACACGGCTCTCGGCCGACCAGCTCGACCAGGTCGCGGCCGGGATGCGCACCAAGTACCCGCAGTTCGGGATGGTCGTCGCCCAGCAGCTGGCCTGGTGCGGCCCGTGGCCGGTGCGCACCGAACCACTGCCGCCGGCGGGCGCCCCGGGCGTCCCGCCGATCCTGGTCGCGGCGACCGCGACCGACCCGGTCACGCCCCAGGTCGGCAGCACCCGCGCCGCCGACCAGATGCCGTCGGCGGTGACGATCACCTGGCAGGGCGCGGGCCACGGCGCCCTCGGCACCTCCCCCTGCGTCACCGAAGCAGCCCGCGCCTTCCTGATCGACGGCAAAATCCCCACCGACGGCACCCTCTGCCCCGCCTGACCCGTGTTCGAAGGGTCAGCACGCGTGATGGAAGGGTCATCTCCCGTGATTGAAGGGTCGACACGGCACTGACGCCGTGTCGACCCTTCAATCACGCGTGTCGACTCCTCAATCACGCGTGTCGGCTTCTCGATCACGCCGGTCAGCGGCGGGTGTTGAGGCGGGCGGCCTGGCGGGTCAGGTGGTCGACCTCCGCGAGGCTTGACGCCTTTTTCGCCGCTTCCGCGTACAGCTTCGCCGCTGTGGCCAGGTCGCCGTCGCGCTCGTGGAGGTACGCCGACACCGCCGCGTAGCGGGGCAGGGTTTCGTCCAGCTCGGCGAGCGCTGCCAGGCCGGCGCGCGGGCCGTCGGCCTCGCCGACCGCCACCGCGCGGTTCAGCCGGACCACCGGGCTGTCGGTCAGCCGGGCCAGCTCGTCGTACCACTCGACGATCTGCACCCAGTCGGTCTCCGCCGCGTCGGGTGCGTCGGCGTGCAGGGCGGCGATGGCGGCCTGGGCCTGGAACTCGCCCAGCCGGTCGCGGGCCAGCGCCGCCTGCAGGATCTCGACGCCCTCGGCGATCAGCGCCGTGTCCCACCGGGACCGGTCCTGGTCGGCCAGCGGGACGAGCCGGCCGTCGGGCTCGGTCCGCGTCGCCCGCCGCGCGTGGTGCAGCAGCATGAGGGCCAGCAGCCCCGCCACCTCGGGGTGGTCGATCGCCGCCGCGAGCTGCCGGGTGAGCCGGATGGCCTCGGCGGCCAGGTCGACGTCCCCGGAGTAGCCCTCGTTGAAGACCAGGTAGAGCACGCGCAGCACGGTCGCGACGTCGCCGGGCTGGTCGAACCGCACCCCCGCCACGGTCCGCTTCGCCCGGCTGATGCGCTGCGCCATGGTCGCCTCGGGCACCAGGTACGCCTGGGCGATCTGGCGGGTGGTCAGCCCGCCGACGGCGCGCAGCGTGAGCGCGACCGCCGACGACGGCGTCAGCGACGGGTGGGCGCACAGGAAGTACAGCTGCAGCGTGTCGTCCACGGTGGCCGCGGGCCCGGGCGGCACCTCCACGTCGACGACGTCTTCACGCCGCCGCCGCGCGGTGTCCGCCCGGGTCGCGTCCAGGAACTTGCGCCAGGCCACCGTGACCAGCCAGCCCTTGGGGTCACGCGGCGGCTCGGCCTCCCACGCGCGGAGCGCCTCGACCAGCGCGTCCTGGACGGCGTCCTCGGCCGACGCGAAGTCGGCTCCACGGCGGACGAGGATCGTCAGGACACCCGGGGTGAGGCTCCGGAGCAGGGTTTCGTCCACGCGCCCCTACTCCGTGATGGTGGGCGGCTCGGCCATGAACGGGCGCAGCTCCAGCCACTCGTGGATCGGCTCCCCGCCCGGCCCCGGCGCCGCCGACAGCTCGCCGGCCAGTTCGACCGCCCGCTCGTAGCTGTCGACGTCGATCACCATCCAGCCGGCGATGAGGTCCTTGGTCTCGGGGAAGGGACCGTCGGTGACCGGCGGCTTTCCCTCGCCGTCGTAGCGGACGAACGTGCCCTCGGGGGCGAGTGCCTGGGCGTCGACGAACTCGCCGGTGCCCTCCAGCTTCTTCGCGAAGTCCCGCATGTACTGGACGTGGGCGGTGACCTCCTCCGGCTTCCACTGGTCGATGGTCGTGTCGCAATTGGCCGGGGCCGGCGCGCCGCGGTAGTGCTTGAGCAGCAGGTACTTGGCCATGGTGGTGCTCCCTCGGTGTCTCGGCGGCCCATTCTGGCCGCTCTCACCCCGGAGACGGAGCCGGTTCCGGGTTCTCGACATCGCCCGCCGAAGATTTATTGGCGGTAGGACTCGACCTCGGAGACGGGGCGGGCGGTGGCCTCGTCCGGGTTCTCGTGGAACTCCGTTTTGGCGCGCCGCTGCCGGAGCAGGTCCCAGCACTGGTCGAGCTGCTGCTCCACCGAGGTGAGCCGGTCGCGGTCGTCGCCGCTCAGCCCCACGCCGACCGAGCGCGACCGCAGCTCGTGCTCCTCCGCGATCAGTTCGTCGATCCGGCCCAGGATCTCGCCGTCGGCCATCTGTTCCTCCTCTTCACGGGTGCTCGATGCCAGACGCTACCCCGGCCCCGGGAATTCCCGCCGTGCCCACGTCGTTGACCAGGTCATGAGCACCGTTGAGCTGACCGCCGAGAACTTCGACCAGACGGTAACCGACAACGAGTTCGTCCTGATCGACTTCTGGGCGAGCTGGTGCGGGCCGTGCCGCCAGTTCGCGCCGGTCTACGAGAAGGCGTCCGAGAAGCACGACGACATCGTGTTCGCGAGTGTCGACACCGAAGCGCAGCAGCAGCTCGCCGCCGCCTTCGACGTCCGCTCCATCCCGACGCTGGCCATCATCCGCGACAAGACGCTGATCTACGCCCAGCCCGGCGCGCTGCCCGAGCCCGCCCTCGAGGAGCTGATCAAGCAGGCTCGCGAGGTCGACATGGCCGAGGTCAAGCGCAAGGCCGCCGAAGCCGAGGCCGAACAGGCCTGACCACCGTGCCGTGAAGGCCTCCTTACCGGCCATAAGAGCCGGTAAGGAGGCCTTCACGGCTTTTCAGGACCTGGTCGCCAGGCCGCGCAGGAAGAACGCCAGGTTGGCCGGGCGCTCGGC
>NZ_JBFACT010000112.1:0-18069 GCF_040640995.1 Amycolatopsis sp. NPDC021455
CCGTGAAGGCCTCCTTACCGGCTCTTATGGCCGGTAAGGAGGCCTTCACGGACTTCGGTCAGCGGGCGGCGCCGACCAGTTCACGCTCGTCGTCATCGGGCGCGGCGTCGAGCTGCTTCGTCAGCTTCTCGCCCTCCACGTCGACGTCCGGCAGGATGCGGTCGAGCCACTTCGGCAGCCACCACGCGCCGCGGCCGAGCAGCGACATCACCGCCGGCACCAGCGTCATGCGGACCACGAACGCGTCCACCAGCACGCCGAACGCCAGCGCGAACCCGATCGACTGGATCAGCGACGACTCCGCGAGCACGAACCCGGCGAACACGCTGATCATGATCAGCGCCGCCGCGACGACCACGCGCGCCCCGTGCTGGAAGCCGGTGACCATCGCCTCCTGCGGCTCGGCGCCGTGCACGTGCTCCTCGCGCATCCGCGTCACCAGGAACACCTGGTAGTCCATCGCCAGCCCGAACAGCACGCCGATCAGCAGGATCGGCAGCATGCTCATGATCGGCCCGGTCGACTCGACACCCAGCAGGTCCGTGAGCCAGCCCCACTGGAACACCGCGACCACCGCGCCGAACGTCGCCGCGACCGAGCCGAGGAACCCGATCGTCGCCTTCAGCGGCACCACCACCGAGCGGAACACGAGCATCAGCAGCACGAACGCCAGCCCGACGATCAGCGCCAGGTAGGGCAGCATCGCGTCCGACAGCTTCTCGGAGACGTCGATGTTCGCCGCGGTCTGGCCGGTGACGGACAGCTTCGCGTCCAGCGAGCCGGATTCGGCGCGGATCGCCGCCACCAGGTCTTCGGTCTGCGTGCTGCTCGGCCCGCTCTTCGGGATCACCGTGAGCAACGCCGTGTCACCCGCTTGGTTGACCCGCGGCGGCGTGACGGCGGCGACGTCGGGCAGCTTCTGGATGCCGGCCGCGGCCTGGCCGAGCGCGGCCTGGCGGTCGGCGCTCGCGCCGAGGTCGACGACGACCAGCAGCGGCCCGTTCGCCCCCTCGCCGAAGCTGTGGCTGACGATGTCGTACGCCTTGCGCTGCGTCGACTCCGGCGCGGCGGTGCTGTCGTTGGGCAGGCCGAGCTGCATGCTCAGCGCGGGCAGCGCGACGACGGCCATCCCGGCCAGCGCCACCAGCAGCACGGGGATGCGGTGGCGGCCGACGAACCGCGCCCAGCGTTCGCCGTGCGTCGTTTCGACTGGCTTGCGGCGCAGCCGGATGCGGCCGCCGGCGACGCGGGCGCCGGCGAAGCCGAGGATCGCGGGCAGCAGCGTCAGGGCGATGAGCACGGCGACCGCGACGGTGACGGCCGCGGCGACGCCCATCTGGCCGAGGAACGGGATGCCGATCACGGTGAGCCCGGCCAAGGCGATGATGACGGTCAGCCCGGCGAAGATCACGGCGGACCCGGCGGTGCCTGCGGCGCGGCCGGCGGCTTCTTCGGGGTCGCGGCCGATGCCCAGCTCGTGGCGGTAGCGCGACACGATGAACAGCGCGTAGTCGATGCCGACGGCCAGGCCGATCATCAGCGCCAGGACCGGCGTGTTCGAGTTCAGCTCGAGGAACCCGGAGGCGAGGAAGATGCCCGCCATCCCGGTGCCGACGCCGATCAGCGCGGTGAGCAGCGGGATCCCGGCCGCGAGCAGCGAACCGAAGGTGATGATCAGCACGACGGCGGCGACCGCGACACCCAGGCCCTCGGTGGCACCGGTCGCGGGCACGCCCTGCACGGCGTCACCGCCGAACTCGATGGTGAACCCGGCCGCGCGGCCGGCGTTCGCGGTGTCGAGCAGTGCCTGGCGGTCTTCGTCGGTGAGCTCGTACGCCTTCGCTCCGTAACTGACCTGGGCGAGCGCGACGCGCCGATCGGGTGAGATCGACTGCGCCTGGAACGGGTCCACCACGGCGGCGACCTTGGGTGCCGTCTTCAGCTGCCCGACGAGGGCTTCGACGGCGGCCTTGCCCTTGGCGTCGGTCACCGTGGTTCCGGCCGGGGCCTCGATCGCCACGCGCGCGGTGGCGCCACCGGCGTTGGCCTGCGGAAACTTCTCGGTCAGCTGGTCGATCGCCCGCTGCGACTCGGTGCCGGGGATCGTCACCGAGTTCGACAGCTGGCCCGACAGCGTCAGCGCGCCCAGCCCGAGCGCCACCAGGACGGCCGCCCAGACGGCCGCGACCAGCGCTCTCCGCCGGAAGGAAAACCGGCCGAGCCGGTACAGGAAGGTCGCCACGAGTCAGCTCCGTTTCGCCCGAACGGGTTCGGTTCACTCCATAGGGTCTCTTCCTAAGCTAGCCGATCGGCAAGGGAGACTCCAAGCCGATCGGCAAGTATGTGACTTGCCGAACAGCAAGGTCTGGTCCTTGTCGATCGGCTAGTAAGTCGGTTTGCCGATCGACAAGCCGTGACGTAGGCTCCGACGGCTCGATGAGGAGGAAGAATGACCGCCGGCCCGGCCGAGGACACCCGGACCCGACTGCTGCAGACCGCGCTGCGCCTGTTCACCGAACACGGGGTCGAGGGCACGTCGCTGCAGATGATCGCCGACGCGCTGGGCATCACCAAGGCGGCTGTGTACTACCACTTCAAGACGAAGGCGGAGATCACCGAGGCGGTGGCCGAGCCGGGCGTCCGCGACCTGGACGACCTGGTACGCCGGGCGGCGGCGCAGAAGCGGCGCGGCGCGCAGGTCGACCTGCTGCTCGAGGGGTTCGTCGACCTGGTGATCCGCCACCGCGCGCTGGTGGCGTTGTTTTCAAGCGACCCGGGCATCGCCCGCGCGATCGAGAAGTCCGCGCACGGCGGCATGGAAGGTTTCGGCCGCGCGCTGCTCGGCATCCTGTCCGGCCCCGACCCGGACACGACGGCCCGCGTCAACGCGCTGGTGGCCGTGACAGGCATCGCAATGGCCGGCGGCTCCCCGGACCTGGCCGGCCTCGGCGACGACGAGCTCCGCACAGAACTCCTCGACGTCGGCCGCCGCCTGCTGGGCCGCCCCCGCCGCCGAACCCCCGTGTCGACCCTCTGATCACGAGTGATGCCCCTCCAATCACACGTGATTGAGGGGGCGACACGCGGGTCAGCTGAGGGAGAGGTATGGCGGGGGGACGGTGGGGGTCAGCCAGACTTCGTTTGCCGTCACCTGGAATTTGTGGCCGGCGGCGGCCATGGCGGCGGCGTCGACGCGCAGGATGACCGGTTTGCCGCGGCGGGCTCCGACGGTTCTGGCCGTCTCCGTCGTGGCCGAGAGGTGGACCGCGTGGCGGTTCATCGGGCGCAGGCCTTCGCGGAAGATCGCGTCGAGGAACTTCGCCACCGTGCCGTGGTAGAGGAAGTCCGGCGGGGTCGCGTCCGGCAGGCCGAGGTCGACCGTGACGCTGTGGCCCTGGCTCGCGCGGATGCGCGTGCCCGTTTCGTCGAACGCGAAACGGCGCTTGTTGTTCTTTTCGACGACTTCGTCGAGCTCCTCGCGGCTGATCGAGAGTGCGCGCACCAGCGCGTCGACGGGAACCCAGCCGCCGGGGGCGAGGGTGAGGCCGAGTGCGGCGGGATCGTGGCGCAGGTGCCGCGCCATTCGCTTCGAGATGCGGATCAATTCCTTTTCGTTCATTGCCTCCCCAGCATCCCGCCGCGCGCAACCGGTTAAATGCCGCCTTCGACCGCGGGACGCAGTTTGCTCGCGCCCGGCCCGAAGCGGGCGAGCTCGTCGTCGTTGTTGTAGAGCGCGCAGCTGCGCAGCGAAAGGCAGCCGCAGCCGACGCAGCCGGTGAGCCGGTCGCGGAGGCGCTGCAGGGCGTCGATCCGCGCGTCGAGCTCGTGCTGCCAGTCGCGGGACAGGCGTGCCCAGTCCGCTTTCGTCGGGGCGTGGTCCACCGGCAGCGTCGCCAGCGCCGAACTGATGTCTTCGAGCGAAAGGCCGACCCGTTGCGCGGCGCGGATGAACGCGATCCGGCGCAGCACCGAGCGGGAGTAGCGGCGCTGGTTGCCCGCCGACCGCTCCGAGCTGATCAGCCCCTTCTCCTCGTAGAACCGCAGTGCCGTGTGCGGAACCCCGCTGCGTTCCGCCACCTGTCCGATGCTGAGATGTTCAGCGAGCCTGGTCACCAGGTCAGCCTATCCTTGACTTCGAGTTTGGTCGAGGTTGCATCGTCGTGTCATGACCACTGCGATCGAACCCGGCTACGCGGACCTGCCGCGGCTGATTTCGCTGATGACCGGCGACGAAAAGCACAGCGCCGCCGCCGAGTCCACTTTGGACGTTCTGTGGGTGCTCTACGACCGGGTGCTCGACATCACGCCCGAAAACTTCCGCGAACCCGGCCGTGACCGCTTCCTGCTGTCCAAAGGGCACGGTCCGATGGCGTACTACGCCGTGCTCACCGTGAAGGGCTTCATCTCCGAAGCCGAGCTGCCGACGTGGTCCGACCCGGTGTCCCGGCTCGGCTATCACCCGGACCGGCGGCGGATCCCCGGCGTCGAGATCTCCAGCGGCTCCCTCGGCCACGGCCTGCCGATCGCGTTCGGCACCGCGGTGGGCCTGCGGGCCCGCGGCCTGACGGAAGCCAAGGTCGTGACGCTCGTCGGCGACGCCGAGCTGGACGAAGGCTCGAACCACGAGGCGATCGTCGTCGCGGCACGCGCCGGTCTCGAAAACCTGACCACGGTGGTGGTCGACAACCAGTCCTCGACGCGCGGCTGGCCGGGCGGGATCGCCCGCCGCTTCGCCGTCGAAGGCTGGGAGACGCGCACGGTGTCGGGCCGCGACCACGGCGAGCTGTACGACGCCTTCA
Organism: Amycolatopsis sp. NPDC021455; assembly: GCF_040640995.1. Taxonomy (NCBI): domain Bacteria; kingdom Bacillati; phylum Actinomycetota; class Actinomycetes; order Pseudonocardiales; family Pseudonocardiaceae; genus Amycolatopsis; species Amycolatopsis sp. NPDC021455. Next base: position 4,800 of record NZ_JBFACT010000112.1, read on the forward strand.
CCACCGCCCATCCCGGCCGGCCGCTGGCCGTGGTCGCCGTCGTCGAACCGAAGGGCTGAAACCGTGCTGCCGATGCGGGAAACGTTCCTCGCCACCACCGAAAAGATCATCGACGCCGATCCGGACGTCGCCGTCGTGCTGGCCGACATCTCCGCCGCACAGCTGGCCGGGGTCGCCCGGCGGCACCCGGACCGCGTGATCAACGTCGGGATCCGCGAGCAGCTGCTGGTCAGCACGGGCGCCGGGCTGGCGCTCGCGGGCCTGCGGCCGATCGTGCACACTTTCCCGCCGTTCCTGGTCGAGCGGGCCTTCGAGCAGATCAAGCTCGACTTTTCCCACCAGGAGGTGGGTGGCGTCCTGGTCTCGTGGGGCGCGTCCTACGACATGGCGACGGCGGGCCGCACGCACCAGTCCCCGGGCGACGTCGCGCTGATCGATTCGCTGCCGGGCTGGACGGTGCACGTGCCGGGCCACCCGGAGGAGGCGCGGCGGCTGCTGCTGGAGTCGATCCCCGGCGACGGGCGGGTTTACCTGCGCCTGTCCGCGCAGGAGAACGCTTCCCCGCACCTGGGGGTCGGCTTCACGCGGCTGCGGCAGGGCTCGCGCGGAGTGGTGGTGGCCGTCGGCCCGGTGCTGGACCGCGTGCTGCGGGCGACGGCGAGCCTGGACGTCACGGTGCTGTACGCGTCGACGATCCGCCCGTTCGACGCGGCCGGCCTGCGGTCGGCGGTGCTCTCGGCTGCCGCCGACGTCGTGCTCGTGGAGCCGTATCTCGCCGGGACTTCGGCGTTCTGGGTCGGCGAGGCGCTTTCGGACGTGCCGCACCGGCTGAAGTCGCTGGGAGTGCTGCGCGACACCGAGGTGCGGACCTACGGCGAGATCGCGGACCACGACCTGGCGCACGGGCTGGACGCGGGTTCGCTGGGCTTGTCGATCAGGGAGTTCCTGGGGGAGTGAGGGGCGGCGCCGCGAAAGCCCGATAGCGTTGCGCCCATGGGGCTCACGATCAGGCCGCTCGCGTTGGCGGTCATCCGGCGCGGCGACGCGCTGCTCGTCTTCGAAGGGCGCGACGACGTCAAGGGCGAGACCTACTACCGGCCGCTCGGGGGTGGGGTCGAGTTCGGCGAGAGCAGCAAGGACGCGCTCAAGCGTGAGTTCGGCGAAGAACTCGGCGCCGAGATCGAAGTGGGCAAACGGCTCGGCGTGCTTGAGAACGTCTTCACCTGGCGGGGTACTGCCGGTCACGAGATCGCCTTTCTGTACGAAGCCGCCTTCGTCGACCCGAGCTTCTACGAGCGCGACGAAATGAAGATCATCGACGAGCCCGCCACCGCCTACTGGATCGACGTGGCCGGCTTCCGCGACGGGAGCAAGATCCTTTATCCCGAGGGGCTCATCGGGCTCCTCTCACCGGAGCGGGGACCGGGAAGTCGGTGAGAGCTCCTCCCCGCCCGGCTCACGGCTGAACCACACCGAAAACGGGCCGTCCGTCCGGACCGGCAGCCGCGGGAAGTTGTTCGGGGACGGCTCGGTCTCGAACGCCGCGAACGCCGAATCCGGTGGGGGTGAGACCGAAGAAACCGTTACGTGCACGCCCTCGCCCGAAGGTGGCGAAGCGAGCCCGCGCCGGACCGGGCGCAGCAGCAGGACGTTGTCGGAGTCGATCATCGTCGCGTTCGCCGCGTCGCGGTGTTCCTTCCACACCGGGCCGGTGTAGAACTCCTCCAGTGCCGCCTTGCGGGCCTCCATCGAGCGGAAACCCCGCAGCCAGACGAACTCGTCCGGCGCCGCCCGGGACCGGAACAGCCCGAACAGGTGCGCGCCCGCGGCCTCTTGCGGTTCGACGAACTCGCGCTCGAACAGCTCGATCAGCTCGTCGCGCCGGCCGGGGTGCAGTGTGTAGCGCCGCAGTTCCACCACGGTTTCGAAGTCGGTGAACGTCATGCCCCGGAAGCTACCGGCCACCACCGACAAAAAACGATCAGCGGAACGCGGCCAGCCCCGTGACGGCCTGCCCGAGCGACAGCGCGTGCATCTCCTCGGTGCCTTCGTAGGTCAGCACCGTCTCCAGGTTCGCCATGTGCCGCATCACCGGGTACTCCAGCGAAATCCCGTTGGCGCCGAGCATCGAACGGGCCGTTCGCGCCACCTCCAGCGCCGAGCGCACGTTCGCCATCTTCCCGAAGCTGACGTGGTTGTGGTGCAGGTCGCCGGCGTCCTTCAGCCGCCCGATCTGCAGCGCCACCAGCCCGGCGCGGTTGACCTCGACGACCAGGTCGGCCAGCTTGCGCTGGGTCAGCTGGAACCCGGCCAGCGGCTTGCCGAACTGAGAACGCGAAAGCGTGTACTCCAACGCGGCTTCGTAGCACGCGCGCGCCGCGCCGACGACGCCGAACAGGATCCCGTAGCGGGCTTCGTTCAGGCAGGACAGCGGTCCGCGCAGCCCGCGGACCTCGGGGAACGCCGCCGAGGCCGGCAGCCGGACGCCGTCCAGCACCAGTTCCGCGGTCAGCGACGCCCGCAGCGAGAGCTTGTGCTTGACCTCGTTCGCGGTGAACCCGGGCGTCGACGTCGGGACGACGAACCCGCGGATCCCGTCGTCGGTCTGCGCCCAGACGACCGCGACGTCGGCGACGGTCCCGTTGGTGATCCACATCTTCGTGCCCGAAAGCACCCAGTCGGAGCCGTCGCGCACCGCGCGCGTCCGCATCGAGCCCGGGTCGCTGCCCGCGTCCGGCTCGGTCAGGCCGAAGCAGCCCAGCGCGTCGCCGGTGGCCATCCGCGGCAGCCACTCCTGCCGGTGCTCCTCGCTGCCCCACTTGTGGATCGCGTACATCGCCAGCGAACCCTGCACCGAGACGAAGCTCCGCAGCCCCGAGTCGACGGCCTCGAGCTCGCGGCACGCGATGCCGTACGCGACCGCGCTGGTGCCGGCGCAGCCGTAGCCCTCCAGGTGCATGCCGAGCAGGCCGAGCGAGCCGAAGCCCTTCGCCAGCTCCGCGGCGGGCAGCGCGCCCGTTTCGTACCAGTCGGCGACGTGGTCCAGCAGGTGGTCCTTCGCGTACGCGCGGACGGCGTCGCGGATGGCGCGTTCCTCCTCGGCGAGCCCGGCGTCGAGGTCGAGAAAGTCGTGCGGGTCAGGGGTGCGACTCATGAGGGCTCCCGGGGGACGCGGCGATGCGGTCCCCGCAGGAAACCACAGTCAGGCGTCTGTTCTCCGCGTGGCGTTCGTCACGCGGGCGGCAGAAGCGCTCGGCGTGCACCGCGGCCGGGTCTGCTGGCGCGGGATGAGCAGCTCGCTGAACTGCGGAAACGGCACGCTTTCGATGTCTTCGCGCCAGGCGTGCAGCATCTGGGACAGCAGATCGTCCTCGGCCATCTTCGCCTCCCTGGCGTCCGCTCGTGCGCGCTGAAGACACACGATCGGGTGACTTGATACCCAGCGAGCGGAACGCCCAAACAACCTTCTCCAAGATTCTTCCGGCCGATCCGCCCCGCGTGGCAGAATCGCGTGGCCGCCGCCAAGGCCTCTACTTCCGAGGAGCCCTCATGCGCGCGGCCAGTCTGCTCGCTCTCACCACCGCCACCCTGCTCGCCGCGACCGGCGTCGCCACGGCGCACGAAGCGGGCTGGCGGCAGACCGGGCACACCACCGTGGAGAACCGGATCAGCGGCGAAGGCCTCACCACGCTCCGGCTGCCCGGCCACGCCCCCGAGCTCGTCTACCGCAACGGCGCCACCATCCCCCAGCCGCTCAAGGACGAGGGCTGGGGCCACGTCGGCGACCCGGACTCGCTGCGCGGCTACCTCTTCGACGTCTACCAGGACACCCGCACCCCGGCGCCGGCCACGAAGATGTACCTGGTCACCCGGCCCGACGGGACGACGACGGAGTTCGTCCACCCACTGCAGCCCGACGAACCCGCGGCCAACGCCAACGCCCAGGTTGCCGTCACCCCGGACGGCCAGTGGCTGGTCTCCGGCCCGCTCGGCGAGATCGACCGCCTCTACGTCTCCCCGGCGCCGTTCCTCAACCCGCGCGGCCCGAAGGCGGCCGGCGACCTGCCCGTCGCCGCCCGCATCCACCTCGACCACCACATCCGCAGCGCCCAGGGCTGCGACTTCGTCGGCGCGACGCGCCTGATCTGCGCGACCAGCGACCCCTACAACGACCTGTACCCGACGAACCTGCAGCTGCTGCAGATCGATCTCGCCCGCCCGCTGACCGGCCGTGACGTCACCGCGAAGGTGCGCGAAATCGGCCAGGTCCCGCTGGTGAGCACCTGCACCGGCACGTTCACCCCGGAAGGCGTCGACTACGACGCCGGCGTGCTGCGGGTCGAGGTCGTGCCGCCGTCGCCGTGCAACACGGTGACGGACGTCTATTCGTTCGAGCGCCGCTGAGCCCTCCGGCTACGCTGGGTGGCGTGTCTCGTGTGGTGATCCTCGACTACGGTTCCGGCAACCTCCGCTCCGCCGAACGCGCCGTGGCGCGTGCCGGGGCCGAAGTCGAGGTCACCGCCGACCCGCATGCCGCGATCGAAGCCGACGGCCTGGTCGTGCCCGGGGTCGGCGCGTACTCCGCGTGCATGGCGGGGCTGCTGGAGGTGAAGGGCCACCGGATCATCGGCAAGCGCCTCGCCGGCGGCCGTCCGGTGCTCGGCATCTGCGTCGGCATGCAGATCCTCTTCTCCCGCGGCGTCGAGCACGGCGAGGAGACCGACGGCACGGGGGAGTGGCCCGGCGTCGTCGACCGGCTGCACGCCGACGTCCTGCCGCACATGGGCTGGAACACCGTCCGCGCGCCCGGGGACTCGCGGCTGTTCGCCGGCCTCGACCCGGACGAGCGGTTCTACTTCGTGCACTCCTACGCCGCGCGCAAGTGGGAGCTCGACGGCCTGGCCGGCCAGGAGCCGAAGGTCACCTGGGCCCACCACGGCGAGGACTTCGTCGCCGCGGTGGAGAACGGGCCGCTCTGGGCCACCCAGTTCCACCCGGAGAAGTCCGGCGACGCCGGGGCGCACCTGCTGCGCAACTGGCTGGACTTCGTGGCGAGCTGAGTGCCCGAGATCCCGGTTGACGACTTCGTCCGGTTCTTCGGCGACGGCGGCATCCGCGCCAAGCTGAACTGGGCGAGGCTGGCCGCGGAGTGCCGGGTCGAGGTCTCCGCCGGCCGCTCGCGCGCGCTGCTCGGCGACCTGCGGACCGTCTGGTACGCCGGGCCGGACGACCGGAACCGCGAATTCCGCGACGTCGACGCCAGGCCGTTGCGGGTCCGCGAGACCGGCCTCACCGAAAGCTCCTGGCCGGCCGGACGGGCCGCGCGGATCGCCGAATTCGAGGCCCGCTTCCGCGCGGAGGCCGGGCCCGTCCAGCTGCCGCTGCCCGGCTACGCCCTCGGTGACGGCGGGTTCCTGCTGCTGGACGGCACGCATCGGGCGGTCGCGGCCCACCGGACCGGCGGGGACGTGCGGCTGCTCCTGTTCACCGTCCACGGACCGCTGGACGAGGCGATGCTGCCCGATCTGCGCCACGCGGCCGGTTAGCCGGTCTCGCCGGCTGTCAGCTTCGTTTCCGCCCGCCGGACCGCGGCCTCGAAGGCGAGGTTCCGCAGCGCCTCCCAGCGCTCGGTGCGCCGGAGCCGGCGGATCGACCTCAGCACGGCCCCGCAGATCAGCACGCCCACCGGCAGCGCGGAGATCCGGATCGCGAGCTGTTCGTCCCCGACGACCAGCACGTCGAGCGCGAAGAGCAGGACCGGGACGAGCAGGCCGGCCAGGACGTTGATCTCCAGCTCGAGGAAGTCGAGCCGGAACGCCGACGACCGGCCGCGCAGCCACAGCTTGCTGTACGCGAGCACCTCGAAAGTGGCATCGGCGCGGTGCCCGCCGCCGGCGCCGGGGTGCCGGGCTGCCAGGGGCTTCCGGTCACCGCTGAGGAGTTCGAGCACGGGATGCAGCTCGACGAGTTCCGCGGCCGCCTCTTTCCCGACCAGCGATCGCACCCGCTGCCAGGCCGGGTCCTCCGTGCGGCCGCGGCGGGCGGCCCACCACCGGTCGAGTCCTTCGAGCCTGCCGATCGCCACGAACGCCAGCTCGCGGGACAGGTAGCCGAGCACGAACGCGCCCGAAACGCCCACCGCGGCGAACAGCACGATGCCCGCGCCGCGGATGCCGGACAGCGCGTCGACGAGGAAGCCGAGATCCGTCCCCGGGTGCCGGGCGTAGTGGACGCCCAGCACGGTCACTTCGGCGAGCACGCCGGCGCCCGGCAGCAGGACGCTCACCAGCTGGACGACGACGTAGAACGGAAGCCGTTCGGAGAACGAGTACCCGGTTGTGCCGTCCTCCGCCGCCACGGCAACCCCCTTTTTCGCCCGGGAAGAGGGTATTGCCGGAGGAGGTGCCCCGGCATCGGCCGAACCGGTCGGTCGCCGACCCGCCGACCGGGTGATCCGGGTCTCGGCCCTAGAGTTGGCGGCGTGACTTTCACGCTGCTTCCCGCCGTTGATGTGGCCGATGGCCAGGCCGTGCGACTCGTCCAGGGCGAGGCCGGCACCGAGACCTCCTATGGCAGCCCGCTGGAGGCCGCGTTCGCGTGGCAGCGCGACGGCGCCGAGTGGATCCACCTGGTGGACCTCGACGCCGCCTTCGGCAAGGGCAGCAACCGGGAGCTGCTCGCCGAGGTCGTCGGCAAGCTCGACGTCCAGGTCGAGCTGTCGGGCGGCATCCGCGACGACGCGTCGCTGCGGGCCGCGCTGGCCACCGGTGCCCGCCGCGTCAACCTCGGCACCGCCGCGCTCGAGGACCCGGAGTGGACCGCGCGCGTGATCGGCGAGTACGGCGACCGCGTCGCGATCGGCCTCGACGTCCGCATCACCGAGGCCGGCCACCGGCTTTCGGCCCGCGGCTGGACCTCCGACGGCGGCGACCTGTGGGAGGTCCTCGAGCGCCTGGACCGCGACGGCGCGTCCCGCTACGTCGTCACCGACGTCAGCAAGGACGGCACGCTGCGCGGCCCGAACCTCGACCTGCTGCGGGACGTCGTGGCCCGCACCGACGCACCGGTGATCGCCTCCGGCGGGGTGTCCAGTGTGGACGACCTCGTCGCGCTGGCCGGCCTGGCCGCCGACGGTGTCGAGGGGTCCATCGTCGGCAAGGCCCTCTACGCCGGCGCGTTCACGCTGCCCGAGGCCCTCGCCGCGGTCGCGAAGGTCTAGTCCTTCGGGGGTCCGGGTGGCGGAGCCCCGGACAACGCTGTCTAGCCGAGCAGGGACACCGCGGTCCGCCGCGGCAGCAGGCCGGTGACCGCGGTGAGCACGGCGTTCCGCCGTCCGGAGACGACGGTCGGGCCCTCGCGGTCCCGCACGGCGCGGAGCGCGCGGGCCGCGACTTCCTCCGGCGTCTGCACCAGCCAGGACGGGACGTCTTCGGCCTGCTGCGACTCGGTCGCGGTCACGCCCGGGCACAGCGCCAGCACGTGCACGCCGCGGGCTTTCTGTTCGTGCCACAGGGTTTCCGAAAGGGACGTCACGAACGCCTTCGTCGCGCTGTAGACGCCGAGCCCGGGCTTGGGCGTGAACCCCAGCGTCGAGGACACGTTGACCAGCGCCGACCCCGGCCGGGCTCCGGCGAGGAACGCGTGGGCCAGCGTCACCACCGCGCGGCAGTTGAGATCCACCACGGCGAGCGAGTCCGCCGGCGGCGTCTCGGCGAAGCCGCCGTGCAACGCCGTGCCCGCGTTGTTCACCAGCAGCGTGTACGCGCCGCCGGACAGCCGGTCGGCGGTGGCTCGCAGGCCTTCGGGCGTGGCCAGGTCCGCGACCAGGGAGTCGTGGCCGGGGCCGAGGGCCGTCATGAGGTCCGCGAGCCGGTCTTCGCGGCGGGCCACGGCGGTCACCGAGTAGCCCGCCGCGGCCAGCGTCGTCGCGAGCGCCCGGCCGATGCCCGCGCTCGCTCCCGTCACCAGCGCCTTCACTGCTTCGGCTTCGTTTCCGGGGCGAACGCGAACGAGATCCGCTCCATCAGCGGCTTGCGCCGGGTGTTGTGGAACGCGGCGACGAGCCAGCGTCCGCCGTCGCGGACCAGCGTGTACGTCTGCACCTTGGACAGCTTGCCCGGCCGTGCGCCCTTGTACGTGTCGCCGCTGGTGCTCACGACCGCGACGTCCGCGCCGAGGAACCGTACGTCCAGGACCTCGTGCGCGAGCTTGGTGCCCTTGAGGAACTTCTCGAACAGGACGCGGTGACTACCGGCGATGTCTTCGCGGCCGACGTAGCGCGTGCCGACGAAGGTCACGTACGTGGCGTCTTCGGTGAAGTGCGCGCCGTAGGCGTCGGCGTCCCCGCGGTCCCAGGCGTCGGCGAGCGAGTCGAGAACGGCGGTGACGGTCGTCCGGTCGGTGGTCATCATGGTCGTCTCCTATACTTGGCTTCTCGTGTGCAATATCTGCACACATGCAGATATTAGCCAGAAGGAGGACCGGGTGGCAAGGGAACGGCATGTCGTTTTCCGGCGGTACCTGGACGCGGTGGGCCTGCACGGCCTGGCCGGCGCCGAGGCGGCCGGGCTGCACGCGACCGAGTGGTACGCGCTCAGCCTGCTCGACCTCGAAGGCGCGTTGACGTCGGGCGAGCTGTCCGCGCGCACCGGGCTCACGACCGGCGCGACGACCCGGCTGATCGACCGGCTCGAGCGCGCCGGCTACGTCCGCCGCGCCGCCGACCCGGCCGACCGGCGCAAGGTGCTGGTCGAACCGGTGCCGGACGCGCTCGCCGGCGTCGAAGCGATCGTCGGCCCGGCCCGCGGCCGCATCGCCGAGGTCATCGGCTCGTATTCGCCGGAGCAGCAGGAGGTGCTGTTCGACTACTTCGCCCGCGCCGCACCGGCCTACCGGGCGGCCTCGGAGGAAATCCGCAAGGCGACGCGGGGCCGTTAGCAACTCCAGGTGTAGTACTTTGCGCCCTATGGTCCGACGCAACCCCGAGCGGCGCGCGGCGCTGCTCGACGCCTCGATCGAGGTCCTGGCCGACGAGGGCGCGCGGGGGCTCACCTTCCGCGCGGTCGACCAGCGGGCCGGGGTGCCGGTCGGCACGGCCTCCAACTACTTCGCCAGCCGCGACGAAATCCTGCGGCACGCGGGGGAGCGGGTCTACGAGCGGCTGGTCGACGACGCGGTCCTCGCGGGCGGCCTGGAGGGGGCGCGCGACCGGGCCCGCGTCACCGAGCTGATGCACGAGCTCGTCGATCGCGTGGCCGCGTTCCCGACGGGTTTCCTGGCCCTGCTGGAACTGCGGCTGGAAGCCACGCGCCGGCCGGAGCTGCGTGAGGTGCTGACCCGCCGCATCCGGGCGGACGTCGAGTTCAATGTGGCCTACCACGAGAAGTCCGGCCTGCCCGGCGACGGCACGACGGTGGTCCTGCTGTGGCTGGCGCTGAACTGGCTGATCATGGAACGGCTGACGCTGCCCGATCTGTTCACCGAGGACCAACGGCGTGACCTGGTCACGGCCCTGGTGGATCGGCTGCTGGCGGGGCAGCCGGCATTACCTCCGGCGTAATCGACGCCGTGCGGGCGGCGGGGCAGGATTCCTTCCAGGACAACGGAAGGAACGCCATGACCGCCTACGGACTCGCCCACCTGCGCCCGCCCGCCACGCTGCCGGAGGAGGTGTTCCGGTACCTGGAGCGCATCCAGGCGACGCTCGACCCGTACGGCGGCAAGTTCCTCGTGCACGGCGCGCAGGTGCGGGTGAAGGAGGGCGACTGGCCCGGCGCGCTGGTGCTCATCGAGTTCCCGAGCCTCGCCGCGGCACACGAGTGGTACGACTCGCCCGCGTACCGGGAGATCCTGCGGTTGCGCGCCGATCACATCCCGGGCGACCTGATCATCGTGGAAGGCTGCGGACCGGACCACGATTCGGCCGCCATGGCCGCGGCGATGCGCGCCGCCGCTTGACGCCGAAAAGCGGCTGACAGCGGCGCGCGGGAGTCGTAGGTTGCCGCGGGTGGAGGAGATCGTCACCGAGCTCGAAATGACCGCCGCCGATCAGCTCAACCCCGCGCCCGTCGTCGACGGCGTCGCCCTGCGGGCCGCGGAACCGGGGCCGCGGATCAAGGACCTGCACGTCCGGATCGGGTCGCCGTACCGGTGGCCGTGCGTGGCGCGCACCGACGGAGAGTGGGAACGCTGGCTCGCCGAACCGGGACGGCGGTACCGGCTCGTCGAGTATCGCGGCGAGGTCGCCGGCGCCGCCGACTTCGAGCCGCAGCCCGGCGGCGACGTCGAGATCACCACCTTCGGCCTGCTGCCGGAGTTCGTCGGCAAAGGACTCGGCGGGTACGCGCTTACCCTCGTCGTCGCCGACGCGTGGACGCTGCCCGGCACGCGCCGCGTCTGGCTGCACACGTCGTCGTTCGACCACCCGAACGCGCTGCCGAACTACCTGAGACGCGGCTTCCGCAGCTTCAGCCGTCCAGTTTGACCGCGATCCCGACCGTCCGGTCCGCCGGGCCGCGCAGCTTCGAGAAGAACATCGTGACGCGCCCGACGACGCCGTACTTGCGGGCGATCGCCTTCCGGACCCGTTCGGTCGCTTCGGTGTCGAGCAGCCGGGCCTGCCCGGTGACGACGGCGCCGTGCGTCTTCTGCCCGCGGAAGTCGCACGCCTGGACCTCCACCCGGCCGCTGTTGCGGATGCGCTTGACCTTCCCGGCCTTGCGCTCCGACCAGAACACGAGCTCGCCGCCGTCGCCCGCCACCCAGATCGGGGTCGGCACGGCGCGCCCGTCGCGGCGGAACGTGGTCAGGACGACGTAGCGTTCGGCGGCGAGCCGGTCCGTTTCGGATGCCATGCGCCCACGGTAGTCACGGCGTCCGCCGCCGCAGCGTCGCCGCGCCGAGCATCAGCGCCAGCAGCGCGCAGCAGGCGACGACCACCAGGTCGCGCAGGATGACCGCGTCGATCGTGGCCGACGCCGTCACCCGGTTCAATGCCTCGACCGCGTACGACAGCGGCATCACGTCCGACAGCCACCGCAGCAGCCAGCCCATGTCGCCGCGCGGCACGAACAGCCCGCACAGAAGGATCTGCGGCAGCACGAACACCGGCATGAACTGCACGGCCTGGAACTCGGTGCGCGCGAACGCGCTGACGAACAGCCCGAGCGCCATCCCGAGCAGCGCGTCGAGCAGGGCGATCACCAGCAGCATCACCACCGAGCCCGCCAGGTCGAGGCCGAGCCACCACAGCGAGACGCTCGCCGCGACCGCGACCTGGACGACGGCGATCGCGCCGAACGCCAGCGCGTAGCCGAAGAGCAGGTCGAGCCGTCCGATGGGGAGGGTCATCAGGCGTTCGAGCGTCGCCGTCGTCCGCTCGCGCAACGTCGTGATCGAGGCGATGAGGAACATGATCAGGAACGGGAACACGCCGAGCAGCGCGGGCGCGACGTGGCTGAACACCAGCGTCGAGTTGAACACGTACCGCAGCAGGATCATCAGCAGCGTGGGCACCAGCACCAGCATCACGACGGTGCGCGGGTCGTGCCGCAGCTGCGTCAGGATGCGCCGGGTGGTGGCCAGGGTCAGCGTGGGGTTCATGACGCCGCCTTCACGAGGTGGAGGAACGCCTGCTCGAGGTCGGCCGTGCCGGTCCGCCGCCGGAGGACTTCCGGCGCGTCGTCGGCGAGGAGGACGCCTTCGCGCATGAGCAGGAGACGGTCGCAGCGCGCCGCTTCGTCCATGACGTGGCTGGACACCAGCAGCGTGGCGCCGCCCTCGGCGAGCCGGCGGAACAGCGCCCACAGCTCGTCGCGCAGCACGGGGTCGAGCCCGACGGTCGGCTCGTCGAGCACGAGCAGCTCCGGCGTGCCGAGCAGGGCGACGGCGAGGTTGGCGCGGCTGTGCTGCCCGCCCGAGAGCGAGCCGACGAGCTTCCCGGCGTGGTCGGTCAGCCCCACCTCACCGATGACTCTGTCCACATCGGACGCCGGCGCGCGCAGCACCGCCGCGAAGTACCGCAGCGCCTCCCGGACGGTCAGGTCGGCGTAGATCGCGGGATTCTGCGTGGCGTACCCGATCCGGCGCCGCAGCGGCGGGCTGCCGGCGGGCAGGCCGAGCACGGTGACGGTGCCGCCCTCGACGATCTGCACGCCGACGACCGCCCGCATCAGCGTGGTCTTGCCGCAGCCGCTCGGGCCGAGCAGCCCGGTGACGGCGCCGCGCGGCACCTCGAAGCTCACGTCCCGCACCACCGGCCGGCCACCACGCCGGACCCGCAGGCCGGCGACCCGCAGGGCTGAATTAGTCATGCGTTTAATTCTGCGCCCGTCGAGAAGGCGGGTCAAGGGGCTTCCGCCGCCGGCCGGACCGGTTGTCCACATCCCGGCCGGTCTGGGGACAACCAGCCTCGGCCACGGGTTTCGTCCGATGCCGCCGGTAGACTGGACCCGGGGACGCCCCCCTGGGAGTGGCGGGGGCTGGCGAAGTCGCGCCCGGATTCCGGGCGCGCAGGTCTGCCCGAGTCCCCGGCCCGCCCTCCTTGACCGCTGCGACGCTGGTTGCCGGGGCTTGCCGCGCTGTCGAAGGTCGCGAATGAGTCATTGGGGACCTCGCACGTCCCGAATGAGTCATTCGCGACACCTGGCCGGCGGCTCACAGTGCCACTTCCGCCACGGAGCACCGCGGCAGCGATCGACTTTGCCGGAACCCTGCCCCGGGAGGGCGGGGGAGTTTCGGGGCGGGGCTCTCCGGCACTGCGCCTTCGCTCGCAGCGCGGTGGCCCACCACCCCGAAGCCCGATTGTGACTACGGCCGGTAGCACCGCGTCAAGGCGGGAAAGCGTGCCTTGACCCGGCACTGCCGGCCGTGTTCTGGCTTCGTATCGGGGCGGCGGGGGAGGTCTGGGCGGTGTGCCAGTCATGCCTCAGCGTTGCCGTTCACGACGGGGGAGGCACCTAAAAGCGACTTTGCCGGAACCCTGCCGAAGAGGGCGGGGGGCCGCGTAGGGGCGGCGTTTCGATCGGTTGCCCGGACGCAGGCGGTTCGGCGTTACCGGGCGAGATGGAAGGCACGCCGATCACGCTGCGAGGCGCAGCGCGCTTGGGCTCCGCCAGGTCGCCTTGGTCAGCAGTTCAGTGGCCCACCACCCCGAAGCCCGATTGTGACTACGGCCGGTAGTGCCGGGTCAAGGCGGGAAAGCGTGCCTTGACCCGGCACGGCCCCCCCCCTCGGAGGAGCACACCGCGGTAAAACCCTAAACCGACACGTG
>NZ_JBFACT010000113.1:0-17801 GCF_040640995.1 Amycolatopsis sp. NPDC021455
CGGTGCGTCAGACGCACCGAACGCCACATTGGGTGCGTCCAACGCAACCAACGCCACATTGGGGCGTTTGGGACCGGGCCACCTCCGGGATCGGACGTCGGCTCAGTATTCGCTGGTCGCCGGCCAGGTGTCATCGTGGAGGAGGCGCTTGAGGATCTTGCCCGTCGCGTTGCGGGGGAGGTCCGGCACGAAGTACACGTCCCGCGGTACCGCGAACCGGGCCAGGCGCTGGTGGATGTAGGCCCGGATGTCCTCCGCGTGCAGTGAAGCCCCGCGCCTCGGGACGACGTACGCCGCCAGGCGCTGGCCCCACTCCGCGTCCGCCACCCCGACCACCGCCGCGTCGTGCACGCCCGGCAGGGCCACCAGGGCTTCCTCGACCGGGCGGGGGAACACGTTCTCGCCGCCCGAGACGATCATCTCGTCGGCCCGGCCGGTGACGAACAGCCGGCCCGCCGCGTCGAGGTAGCCGACGTCGCCGCTCGCCATCATGTCCGCCGCGCGAGCCGGGTCGGACCCGCTCGTGTAGCCCTCGAACAGCATGTCGTTGCCGACGAAGATCTGGCCCTCGCCGCCCGGTGGTACCGGCCGGCGGTCCTCGTCGAGGATCGCCAGCCGCGTGCCGAGCGGGCAGCGGCCGGCCGTGGTCGGCGCGGCCCGCAGGTCGGCGGGGGTCGCGATGCTCGCCCAGGACACCTCGGTCGAGCCGTAGAAGTTGTAGAGGACGTCGCCGAAGGTGTCCATGAACGCCGTCACGAACGCCCCGGACATCGCCGAACCGCTGCTGGCCACGATCCGCAGCGACGAGAGGTCGTAGCGCGCGCGGACGCGTTCGGGCAGGTCCATGATCCGCTGCAGCATGATCGGCACGGCGAACAGCGCGTCGCACCGCTGCTCGGCGATCGTCCGCAACGTCTCTTCGGCGTCGAACTTGCGGGTCAGCGCGAGCGACGCCCGCAGGGCCATGCCGATCTGCATCGCGGCGAGGCCCCAGGTGTGGAACAGCGGCGCCGCCACGAGGAGCCGGTCGCCCGAGCGCAGCGGGATCCGGTCGAGGATCGCCGCGGCGGTGCCCAGCCCCTTCGGCGTGGGCCGGCGCGCGCCCTTCGGCGTGCCGGTGGTGCCGGAGGTGAGCACGATCAGCCGGCCCGGCCGCTCGACGGGCTTCGGCGGGTCGGCGGGTGCGGCGTGGATCAGCTCGTCGACGGTCGGGTAGCCGGCGTCGGCGTCCGCCCAGGTGCTGATCCGGGCGAAGTCGCCCGGCACGTTCGCGATGGTCTGCGCGAACTCGTCGTCGGCCAGCACGGCGGACGGCGTGTGCTCGGCGAGGACGTCCTTGACCGAGGCCGCGGACAGGCCGGTGTTGAGCAGGATGACGTCGGCGCCGAGCTTGCTGGCGGCCACGAACGACTCGATCATCGCGGAGTGGTTGCGGCACATCAGCGCGATCCGGTCGCGTTCGACGACGCCGAGCTCGCTCAGCGCGTTGGCGAGCCGGTCGCTGCGCTCCTGGACCTGGCGGAAGGTGCGGAGGCTGCGCTCGTCGTGCAGGGCGGGCTCGTCGGGGACGCGGGCCGCGGCGGCCTGGTAACCACCCGCGACCGTCGCGCCCCACTGCGCGAGAGAGCTCAGCTGGCGGGCCAGCTTGTCGGGCCGGGCCGCGCTGAGCACGCCGGCGCGCAGCAGGACGCTCGTGGTGCGCAGCTTGGTGGCCTTGTTGCTGTCGCCGTCGGTCTCGGGATCGGCCTCGCCGGCCAGGTGCAGGTCGAGGCGGCGGCCGACGGCGCGGACGTCCTTCTTGATCGACGACACCAGCTCGGCCTGCGACGGCGGCAGCATCATCCGGACGAACAGCTCGGTCTTCCCACCCGCCAGTGGTCTCAGCTCGAGGGAGACCCAGGTGCCCTCGTCGGGGATGCCGCACCACACGACGTGCTCGCCCGGCCGGTACACGACGGCCTGCATCTGCGTCTGGAACATCGGTCCCCGCTCGGGGACGATCCGGATCATCCCCTTCGGCCCGCGCCCGCGCGAAGCCGGTTCCTGGATCTCGCACCAGCTGATCTCCGGCACGAACCGCGAGTACCACTCCGGCGATCCGACGATCTGCCACACCACGTCGGGCGAGTGACCGATAACCGCACTCGCCTCGACCACATCGTCACGCATTGTTCTGTCCCTCGCCCAAGTGTCACCGAACGCACGTTCAGGTCACGGAGGCGTCACATTAGCAGCAAACGGGTGATCCTGGATACTCCGAACGGCCAGATACCGGCGGGTAACGGACACCGGTAGTGGGTCCTCCGGGTGTCCATTGTAGATCGATTAACGGTGTTCACCCAGCATAGCGGGCCACCAGCTCCGCGCCCAGGCGCGCCAGCTCGGCCCGGACGGACGTCGGACCTTCCACGTCGACCAGCGCGCCCCAGCCCGCCAGCTCCTGCGCGATCATGACCGGCGCGGGCGCGGCGACCCGCGCCCGGACGCGGTCGCCCGGCAGTTCGGCGACGAGCTCGCAGTGCCGGCCGAACCGGCCCTGCAGCACCCCGAAGTACCGCCGGTCGAGCACCACGTCCGCGCTGAGCAGCGAACGCCGCTTCTCGACCTCTTCGACGACCTCGTCCCACACCCGCGCCAGCTCGAGGTCCGACGGCCGGTCCGCGGCCTCCCCGGTCGGGACGGCCGCGACGATCCGGTCGACCCGGAAGGTCCGGCGGCCCTTCGCGGTCCCGGCGACCAGGTACCAGACGTCGTCCTTGTCGACCAGGCCCCACGGGTCGACGAGCCGCTCCGACCGCTCGCGGCCGCCGTAGGTCAGCTGGACCTTCCGGCGCGCGATGACGGCGTCGCGCAGCAGCTCGACCATCGGCGGCCGGTCCTTCGGGCGCTCGCCCCACCCCGCCTGGTCGACGACGACCGCCTCGGCGGCGGCCTCGGCCTCCGCCCGGAACGTGCCGGGCAGCGCGCCCATGAGTTTCCGCAGGGCGGACCTGACCTCCGGCGTGGTGGCCGCGGCCGGCCCGCCCAGGAGGAACAGCGCCTGCGCTTCGCGCGCGCTCAGGCCGGAGAGGTCGGTGCGCGCACCGCCGACGAGCTGCCAGCCGCCACCGCGGCCCGGTTGCGGGTAGACGGGCACTCCGGCGGCCGAGAGCGCCTCGAGGTCACGACGGGCCGTCGCGACGGAGATCTCCAGCTCCGACGCCAGTTCGGCGGCCGTGACGCGGCCGCGGGTCTGCATCAGCAGGAGGGTGGCCACGAGGCGGTCGGCGCGCATGGGAGAAGTCTCGCAAACAAAGTGCTCACTCGGTGAGCACTTTCGCTCCGCATGATGGCTCCACACCGATCGAGAGGAGCAGGACATGCTGCGAGGAATGGCCACCGTGACGTACTACGCCGACGACCACGAAGCCGCGAAAGCCTGGTACACGGAGTTCCTGGGAGCCGAGCCGTACTTCGTCGTCCCCGGGTACTTCGAGTTCCGGATCGGCGACTATCAGCACGAGTTGGGCGTCATCGACCGCAAGTACGCGCCCGGCGCGCAGGCCGAGCCGGGCGGCCAGGTCGTCCGCTGGCACGTCGACGACCTCGAAGCGACGTTCGCGCGCCTGCTGGACATGGGCGCCAAGGAGTTCGAGCCGATCACCGTGCGCGGCGAGGGGTTCGTGACGGCGTCCGTCGTCGACCCGTTCGGCAACGTCCTCGGGATCATGACGAACGCGCACTACCTCGCGATGCTCGAGGTGTCGCCCGGCACCACAGGATCTTGAGAAGTTGTAGTTCTCTCGCACATGGCTGGCGACGGGCGTCACGCTTACCGTTCCCGTCCATGACCAGCGATCTGGACGGGCGCACCGCCCTCGTCACCGGCGGGGCGAGCGGCATCGGCCTCGCCTGCGTCCGCGCCCTCGCCGCGGCCGGGGCCAAGGTGCACGTCGTCGACGTGGACTCCGGCCGGGCCGAGGCCGCCGCCACCGAGGTCGGGGGGTGGGCGCACGCCGCCGACCTCACCGACGCCGCCGCCATCGGCGCCCTGCCCGCCGAGGTCGACATCCTCGTCAACAACGCCGGGATCCAGCACGTCGCGCCGATCGAGGACTTCCCGCCGGACGTCTTCGCCCGGATCCAGGCGCTGATGGTCACCGCGCCCTTCCTGCTCATCCGGCACACGCTGCCGTCGATGTACGCGCGGGGCTGGGGGCGGATCGTCAACATGTCGAGCGTCCACGGGCTGCGCGCCTCCGCCTACAAGGCCGCGTACGTCGCCGCGAAGCACGGCCTCGAAGGACTCTCGAAGGTCGCCGCGCTCGAAGGGGCCGACCACGGCGTCACCAGCAACTGCGTGAACCCCGGATACGTCCGCACCCCGCTGGTCGACGGCCAGATCGACGCGCAGGCCGCCGAGCACGACATCGCGCGTGAGGACGTCGTCGCCGAGGTCCTGCTCAAACGCGCCGCGATCAAGAAGCTCATCGAACCCGAGGACGTCGCTTCCCTGGTGGTGTGGCTGTGCTCGCCGCACGCCGGTCACCTCACCGGGGCGTCCCTCCCGCTCGACGGCGGCTGGACCGCCGCGTAAGTCCCGTAACCACAAGGAAGTGGAGCCCGCAGTGAGCCAACCCCAGCGGTCGGCGATCGCCAAGATCGTCGGCGCGAGCCTGATCGGCACCACCATCGAGTGGTACGACTTCTTCCTCTACACCTCGGCCGCCGCCCTCGTCTTCAACAAGCTGTTCTTCCCGACGGCGAACCCGCTCACCGGCACGCTGCTGGCGTTCCTGACCTACGCCGTCGGGTTCCTCGCCCGCCCGGTCGGCGGCCTCGTCTTCGGCCACTTCGGCGACCGGCTCGGCCGCAAGAAGCTGCTGATCGTCAGCCTGGTGCTGATGGGCGGCTCGACCTGCCTGATGGGCGTCCTGCCGACGTACGCGACCGCCGGCGTCGTGGCACCGCTGCTGCTCACGCTGCTCCGGCTCGTCCAGGGCTTCGCGCTCGGGGGTGAGTGGGGCGGGGCCGTCCTGATCGTCTCCGAACACGGCGACGACCGCCGCCGCGGTTTCTGGGCGAGCTGGCCGCAGTGCGGCGCGCCCGGCGGGAACCTCCTCGCGACCGCCGTCCTGGCGATCCTGTCCGCGACGCAGTCCGACGCGACGTTCCTGTCCTGGGGCTGGCGCGTCCCGTTCCTGCTCTCGGGCGTGCTGCTGCTGATCGGGCTGTGGATCCGGCTGGCCGTCGCGGAGTCGCCCGTGTTCCTCGCCGCCCAGCGCCAGGCCGAAGCGCGCGCCGAAAAGCACGTCCCGGTCGTCGACGTGTTCCGCAACAGCTGGCGCCAGGTGCTGATCACCATCGGCGCGCGGATGGCCGAGAACGTCTCGTACTACGTGATCACCGCGTTCATCCTGGTGTACGTCACGACCGGGCTGCACCTGCCGAAGGGGGTCGGCCTGACCGCGGTGCTCATCGGCTCGGCCGTGCACTTCGTGACGATCCCGCTGTGGGGTGCGCTGTCCGACCGCGTCGGGCGCCGTCCGGTCTACCTGTTCGGCGCGATCGGGATGGCCGTGTGGGGCTTCGCGTTCTTCGCGCTGCTGGACACGAAGTCGTCGGCGGTGATCGTGCTGGCCGCGACCGTCGGGCTGGTGCTGCACGGCGCGATGTACGGCCCGCAGGCCGCGTTCTTCGCCGAGCAGTTCCCGACCCGCGTGCGTTACACCGGCCTCTCGGTCGGCGGGCAGCTGTCGTCGATCGCGGCCGGGGCCGTCGCGCCGCTGATCGCCGTGGCGCTGTTCTCGGCCTGGGGCAGCACCGTGCCGGTGTCGCTGTACGTCGCGGCGATGTGCCTGCTCACGGTGATCGCGCTGCTCGCCGCCCGCGAAACCCGCGGCACCTCGCTGCACGACGAGGACGTCGAAGCGGAGACGGTGGTCGTTTCGCCCTAGCATGACGGCCGTGACCGCACCTTCGGACGCGTTGCGCCGGCTGCTCGACCTGCTCGCCTCCGGGGCGAGCAGCGAGCAGCTGGCGCACGTCGTCGTCGCGGCCCGCGCCGAAGGCGGCCTCGACGCGGCCGGCCTCGCCGCACTGGCCGGCGCGGGCGAACAGGCGCTGCGGATCCGCGAGACCCTGGCCGAGCACCGGCGGCGTGAGGCGCAGCTCGCCGCGCTGTTCGACACCGCGAGCGAGCTGGCCGCGCTGTCGGACCCGGACACCGTGCTGCGCTCGATCGTCCGGCGGGCGCGGGCACTGCTCGGCGTCGACGTCTCCTACCTGTCGCTCAACAACGAGGCCGAGGGCAAGACCTACATCCGGGTCAGCGACGGCTCGGTGTCGGCGGAGTTCCAGCAGATCGTGCTCGGCATGGGCGAGGGCCTCGGCGGGCTGGTCGCGCAGACGGCACGGCCGTACGCGACGGCGGACTACTTCCGCGACGACCGGTTCAAGCACACCCGGCACATCGACTCCGGCGTGGAGGACGAGGGCCTGACCGCGATCCTCGGCGTCCCGCTGGCGATCGGCCCGAAGGTGCTCGGCGTGCTCTTCGCGTCCGACCGCGCGACGCGGGAGTTCACGGCGGACGAGGTGGCGCTGCTGTCGTCGCTCGCCGACCACGCGGCGATCGCCCTGGACAGCGCGAACCTCCTCGACCAGACGCGCCGAGCCGTCGCCGAGCTCAACGAGGCCAACGCGACGATGGAACGCGCGGAGGACGCGCACGACCGGCTGACCGACCTCGTGCTGCGCGGCGGTGACCTGCCGGACGTCGCCGCCGCGGTCGCCGGCGTGCTGCACGGGGACCTCACGGTGTACGACGCCGACGGCACGCTCCTGGCGAGTTCGGCGGACCCGGTGGGACTCGACCCGGACGCGCTCGCCGCGGCGCGCACCACCGGCCGCGCGGTGTCCACAAAGGACACCTGGGTGTGCGCGGTGCAGGCCGGTCCCGAGCTGCTCGGCAGCCTGGTGCTGGCCGGCCGCCCGGGACTCACCGACCCCGACCGCCGGTTGTTCGAACGCGCCGGCGTCGTGACGGCGTTGCTGCTGATGCTGCGGCGATCGGTGGTGCGCGCCGAGGACGAGGTGCGCGGCGAGCTGCTGACCGACCTGCTGACCGCACCGGACCGCAACCCGCGTGCGTTGCTGGCTCGCGGGCGCCGGCTGGGGATCGACCTGTCGGCACCGCACGCGGTCCTGGTCGCGCACGCGGACGGCGGCTCACGGCGGCGCCTGGCGAGCGCGGCCGCCCGGCACGCGACCCTGGTCGGCGTGCACGCGGAGGAGGTCGTGCTGCTCGGCACGGGCGACCCGGACGAGCTGGCCCGCCGCGTGGCGGCCGACCTCGGCACGGCCACCGGCCGCCCGGTCACGGTGGGTGCGGCGGGCCCGGCGAGCGGCCCGTCGGCGATCGCGGACGCCCACGCGGAAGCGGCCCGCTGCGTCCGGGCCCTGCTGGCCCTCGGCCGCGCGGGCGAAGGCGCGGCGATGGCGGGCCTGGGCTTCCTCGGCCAGCTGCTCGGCGACCGCGCGGACCTGGACGCGTTCGTCCGCCAGACCCTCGGCCCGGTCCTGGACTACGACGAGCGCCGCGGCACGGAGCTGGTCGCGACGCTGCGGGCGTACTTCGCGAACGGCTCCCAGCTGGCGCGCACGAAGGACGTGCTGCACGTCCACGTGAACACGGTGGTGCAACGGCTGGAGCGCGTGGCGTCGCTGCTGGGGGAGGACTGGCAGGCGCCGGACCGGGCCCTGGAAATCCAGCTGGCCCTGCGCCTGCACCGGGTTCGCGACGCCTGAGCCACGGCAGCCGGCACCGGCGTGTTGGCCAGTCGCCAGCACCCCAATGTGGCATTGGGTGCGTTGGACGCACCGAACGCCACATTGGGTGCGTTGGACGCACCCAACGCCACATTGGGGCGTTCGGGCGGCCGGAACTGTCGGTGCCCACCGGTAGCGTGGAAAACGGGGGCTGCTCAGCCAGGCCGAGCAGCCCCGGGACGTCCTAGCACTGACCGTCGGCGAGAACCCAGTAACCGGGCGACGTCTCCCGCAACGCGTGGATCGTGAACGTGTTCCACAGGCCCATCGCCTGGTTCGACCCGTTCGCGTACGTCTGGCCACCGCTCTGGTGCGCGCGGCCGGCCTGCGTGTGGGCGTAGTTGCTCGTGCTCACACAGGTTCCCGCCGGAGCCGACGAAGTGGTGGTGGGCGGGGGAGTACTCCCGGATCCCTTGTCCAGCCCGAAGAACACGCCGGTGTAGTAGCTGGAGCAGATCCCCGCGAGGAAGTACGCGCCGGTGCTGCCGCACTGCGTCGCGCCGGTGCCCGGGTCGACCGCCGTGCCGTGGCCCATCCCGGCGATCGAATACAGCTGCACCTTGCCGCCGTAGTCCGTCGACGTCGTGCCGCCGGGCAGGGACTGCGTGCTCGTCGGCGACTGCGAGACGCCGTGCACCGCGGTCCACTGGTCGCGCAGCTCCGTGCCGTTGACCGGGTAGACCGTGTAGTCACCCGTGCCCTGCCAGATCGCGACGCGCGGCCACGGCCCGCTGTAGCCCGGGTACTGCGCCTTCACCCGCGACGCCCACTGCGCCGGGGTCAGGTGCTGGTCGTTCTGCTGGCAGTTCGTCGCTTCGGTGACGCTCGTGGCGCACTGAGCGGGCAACCCGGCGTTGATGCCGCCGGCGGCGAAGACGTCCGGGTACGCGGCGAGCAGGTCGGCGGTCATCGCGCCGCCGGCCGACAAGCCGGTGACGTACACCCGCGAGGAATCCGAGCCGTGGTCGGCGATCGCCTTGTCCACCATGGACTTGACGGACGCGGCTTCGCCGTTGCCGCGGGTGTCGTCGGCGGTGGAGAACCAGTTGAAGCACTTCAGCGAGTTGTTCGCGGTCGACTGCTGCGGGAACACGACCTCGAACCGCCAGCGGTCGGCCAGCTCCGGCCAGCCCGAATGGGCGTAGTAGTCCGCGGCGCTCTGCGTGCAGCCGTGCAGCGCGACGACCACCGGGCGGCCCGTTTCGAGCCCGGACGGCGTGTAGGTGTACATCGCCAGCGCGCCGGGATTGGCGCCGAACGAAGAAACCTGGACGAGGGACGACGCCGGCGGGTCGGCGGAGGCCACCCCGACGGTGGTGAGCACGGCGGCGGTGACCGCGGCGAGTCCGGCGAAAGCGAGTTTGCGCATCGTGAGTTCCTTCTCGTCGTTGAGAGGGTTCCCGGCGACGCTAAGCCGGTTCCGGGGGTGGAGACCATGTGCCCGGCCACCACATCGCCACGCGAATTCATGGTGGCCGGGCGGGTGGCTCCCGGCTGCCGCACGCGCTTGGGTTCAAGGCATCCGAGACCGGAGGTGGACCGTGCGCAGGTGGCTGGCTTGGGTTCTGGCGGGAACGCTCGCGGCGGCGTTGCCCGCGTCGGCGGCGGCGACCGGGCGCTGCGAGGTGGCCGTGCCCGGCGCCGAACGGCAGGTCGCCGTCTGCCTGGACGACCTGACGACGACCGGCACGCTCGCGTCCGGCCACACCGTCCAGGCCGACTGGGCGGGCCTGACGCCGGCGGGACTGCCCGCGCCGAGCGGCGTGCCCGGCGTGCAGGTCGACGGGTACTTCCCCGACACGTCGACGGCGAACACCAACCACGGCTGGAACCACGACGCGCAGTTCGTGCTGCGCCTGCCGGACCGGTGGAACGGCGGCCTGGTCGTCTCCGGCTCGCCCGGCGTGCGGCGGCAGTACGCGAACGACCGCGCGATCGGCGACCAGGCGCTGGCCGAAGGCTACGCGTTCGCCGCGACCGACAAGGGGAACACCGGCGCGGCCTTCTTCGCCGACGGTGTCCGGCCCGGCGACGCGCTGGCCGAGTGGAACCGGCGCGTCACGCAGCTGACACTGGCGGCCCGGTCGGCGGTGGCGCGGCACTACGGCCGGCTGCCCGCGCGGACCCTGGCGGCCGGGCTGTCCAACGGTGGGTACCTCGTGCGGTGGCAGCTGGAGAACCGGCCGTGGCTCTACGACGGGGGCGTCGACTGGGAGGGAACGCTGTGGCGTGCCGATGGACCGAACCTGCTCACGTTCCTGCCGCCCGCCCTGCGCGCCTACCCGGCCTACGCGGCCGGGTCCGAGCCGGCCCATCAGTCCATATTGGACGCCGGGTTCGCGCCGGGGTCGGAGTTCCTCTGGGACTACCACTACCGCGTCTACTGGGACCTGACCCAGCGGATCTACCGCGAGGAGGTCGACCCGTCGTTCGACGGCTCGCTCGAGGCGGGGATCCCGTTCTGCGCCTCGGGAACGCCGGCCTGTGACGCGGACTACGCGTATTCCGCGCGGCCCGCGCCGGTGGCACGGGCGGTCGAGCGGATCTCCCTGACCGGGCGGATCGGCAAGCCGCTGCTGACGCTGCACGGCACGCTCGACACGCTGCTGCCGATCACGCGCGACTCCGACGTCTACGACCGGATGATCACCGCGGCCGGCCGCGGGGCACTGCACCGGTACTACCGGATCGAGGGCGGCAACCACGTCGACGGCCTGGTCGACGCCTACCCGGACAAGCTCCGCCCGCTGGCCCCGTGCTTCCGGACGGCGTTCGACGCGCTGGCGGGCTGGCTGCGCGGCGCACGTCCGCCGGCGTCGGCGACGATCGCCCGCCCCGCCGGGGCGACCCCGGCGGAGCTGGCGAAGTCGTGCGACCTGGGCTGAGTCTCAAGCGCCCCAATGTGGCGTTGGTTGCGTCCAACGCACCGAACGCCACATTGGGTGCGTCTGACGCACCGAACGCCACATTGGGGCGCTTTGGTCAGTCGCCCTTGATGAGGTGGGTGGCCAGGTCCGGGCTGAAGGTGCCCGCCGGGACGCCCGAGCCGTAGCCGCAGCTCCCGTCCGAGTCGCCCGGGACCTTGATCCACAGCTGCATCTCCGGGCCGCCGCCGAGCCGGGACGTCGCACCGAGCTTGCGCTTCGGCGGGTTGCACCACTCGGTGTCCGTGCCGTGGCCGTTGCCGTTGCGGCTGGTGTCGACCACGAACGGCGCCGCGTAGCCGAGGGCCGAGCCGACCGCCTTGCCGTAGGTCGTCGACTCGGCCGTGGTGTAGAAGTTGGACACGTTCAGCACGAACCCGTGGATCGACTGGACGCCCACCGACTTCAGCCGCGATGCCATCGTCGCGGCCGGGATCCACGTGGCGTTGCCGCCGTCCAGGTACGCCCACGTGTTCGGCGCCTTCTGGGCGAACTGCGTCGCCGCGTACTTCAGCAGGTCGATCCGGGTCTGGCGGGCGTCGCCGGGCAGGCAGTCGAGCTGGGCGAGCGCGTCCGGCTCGATGATCACGATCGCCGGCTTGCCGCCGATGCCGTCGGCGAACGCGGAGATCCAGTCGCGGTAGGCCTGCGGGCTGCCCGCGCCGCCGGTCGACTCGCCGCCGCAGTCGCGGCCGGGGATGTTGTAGGCGACCAGGACCGGCAGCTTGTCGGCGACGTCGGCGGCGTAGGTGTAGGAGTCGACCGCCGCGCGGATGTCGCCGCTCCAGTTGCCGAACCAGCGGGCACCCGGCTTGGTCGCGATCGACGTCCGGATCGGGCCGGCGCGGCCGTCGTCCGGGTGGTCGCGGACCCACGTCGCCGGGTTCGAGTCCGGATCGACGTAGAAGCCGTTCGTCTTCTCGAGCGGGTTGCCGTCGGCGGCGACGGCCGGGGACGCGGAGGCGAGGCCGGTGAGCGCCAGCGCGGCGGCCACGAGCCAGGGCGAAATGCGCATTCGGTGAGCGTGCCGTGACGCGGTACACGAATCGTACAAAAAAGCGGGTGAACCAAACCGAACCAGCGTCCGTATCACTGGGTGAGGGGCGCGGTATACCCGCCGCGAAACCCGCCCTGAACTGCACTTTCGCCGTCCGGATGGTCGACCCCGTTCGGCTGCTTGCGGGAGTGCTGCCCGTCGTTCATGATGGGCCTCGGGGTCCGCGAAAATTCGTTAATGTCGAATATCCAGGTGTCGGCCATGCTGCGGAAGAACCGTCCGTCCGGAAGTGAACGTCATGCTGCTACCTGCCCCCGGGGCCCGCTGATGGCCGTCGACCTGCCCGGCCTCGCCATCGTCGCCGGGCTGCTGCTGCCGGCCCTCGCCGCCGCGGCCTGGGCGATCGTTCTCGAGCGGCGTCCACGGCGTCCGCGCCGGCCCGCGCCCGTGTCCACCCGGGAGCCGGACCCGGAGCCGGACTTCACCGTGGCCGGCATCAAGTCGCGCATCCGGCAGGAGCACGCCGTGAAGCAGCTGGCCGAAGCCAGGACGGTCGCCCTGCCGACCCTGCCGATCCCCGCGCAGACGCGGCGCGAGCCGCTGCCGTCGCGAGTGGCGGGCAGCCTCCCGCCGCCGCGCCCGCGGGCCGCCGGCGTGCCCGCGTCACGGTTCGCCTTCGCGGCCCCGGACACGGATCTGATGCAGCGCATTCTCGATGGTCTGCGCAAAATGGACTGACCGTCACGAACCCAGGGCGGCGGGCGACTCCGCCTCCGGGACGAGCAGCCGGGGCGTGCCCGAGCCGTCGGCCGGGACCGACCAGACGTCCGCGTGGCCCGGGCCACGGGGCACGCCGTAGCCGATCGTGTGGTCGTCGAGCCAGGCGGGCTGGTCGTCGACGCTGCGGGTCTCGGCCAGCGGCGTCACCTTCGATGACGCCAGGTCGAGCACCGACAGCCGCCAGCCGCGGGCCGGGTCGCCGTCCACAGCGGACTTGAACGCCACCCGCGTCCCGTCCGGGGACACCGACGGGCACTCGACGTTCTCGCGCAGCGTGCGAACCGTGTGCGCGGCGAAGTCGCCGGCGACCAGGTAGCGGTGGCCGGCCGTCGACATCGTCGCGTAGAAGTGGCGGTCGTCGCGGGTGAACGTGACGCCCCAGAAGTTGAGGTCGGCCGCCTGGTACGGCTTGCCGTCGAGCGTCACGGCGTAGTCCTCCAGCGTCCCGGCGAGGTCGCCGGTCGCCGTGTCGAGGATGCCGGCGCGGGTGGAGAACATCCCGCCGTTGTAGGAATCGCCGGTGACGAACACCGTCCACGCGAGCATCCGGCCGCTCGCCGACACCCGGGCCCGGTTCGGCAGGCCGACCAGCGGGATCTCCCGCTTCACCGTGAGCTGCGCGTCGAGCTGCACCAGCTGGTAGGTGGTCAGGTCGCCGTCCTGACGCAGGCAGAGGCCGCTGCCGCCGGCGGCGTACACGCGTGCGCACGACAGCGGCGACACCGTCCGCGGGCCGGCGGGGTCCGCCGTGGACACCGTGGCGACGTGCCCGCGGTCGGCGTCGGCCGTGCTGCGGAACAGCAGCCGCGGGCCGGGGGAGAGGCTGACCGCGCCGGTCGCGGCGACGTCGTGACCGCGGGCGCTCGCGAACCCGACGTACGCGATCGCCGCCCCGGCCAGCACGAGCACCCCGGCGACCGCGATGAGGATCCGGGTTCTCACGCCGTCACCTTCCGAGGCGAGAGGACGACGAACGTCACGGCGATCGCGGCCACGGCCCCGCCCGCGGCGACCACGATCGCCCGGTCCGGACCCCAGAACTGCCACGCCAGTCCGAAAAGGACGGACGAGGTGAAGTACGCGAGCGCCTGCGCGGTCTGGACGAGCGAAATCCCCGTCGTGCGCAACGACTCCGGCAGCAGCGGGCCGGCGAGTGCCATGAGGACGCCGTCGGTCGCCGCGTAGAACGCGCCGTACAACGCCAGTGCCGTGGCGAGCAGCGGCCAGCCGGACACCGGCCCGGCCAGCAGCAGGTAGACCAGCGCGAGCGCGCCGTAGCCGCCGAGCACGACCGGCAGCCGCCCGACCCGGTCGGCGAGCGCGCCCAGCGGCGCGGCGAGCAGCAGGTAGCTGAGGTTGGTGCCGACCGCGAGCAGCGGGAACCAGCCGGTGGCGATGTCCTCCTTGTGCTGCAGCAGCAGGTAGACGAACCCGTCGCCGACCGTGGCGAGCCCGAGCACGCAGGCCGCGACCAGCAGCCGCCGCACGCCGCTGCCGCGCAGCAGGGCCGCCGCCGCGCGCGGCGAAACCGGGTTCGCGGCTTTCGGCGTCCGGCGGTCACGGACGAACAGCACCAGCAGCAGCACGCCGATGGCGGCGATGCAGAAGCTGACGACGAACACGGCGTCGAACGCCTCGGGGTCGGCGGCGCCGACCGCGGCCAGCACGGCGAGGGCGACCAGCGGCCCGGCGAAGGCACCCATGCTGTCCATCGCGCGGTGGATGCCGAACGCCCGCCCGAGCAGCGGTTCGGGCGCCGACAGCGTGATCAGCGCGTCGCGCGGCGCGGTCCGCAGGCCCTTGCCGGTGCGGTCGAGCGTGATCACGGCGCCGATCGCGGCCGCCGACGCCCCGGCCGCGAGCAGGCCGAGCTTCGCCACCGCGGACAACGCGTAGCCGGCGCCGGCGACGACCTTGCGTCGGCGGACCCGGTCGGCGACGTACCCGCCGACGATCCGCAGCAACGCCGTCGCCCCGGTGTAGAGGCCGTCGACCAGGCCGTACGCCGCCGGGCTCAGGTGCAGGCCGAGGACCAGGTACACCGGCAGGATCGCGGTGACCATCTCCGAGGAGACGTCGGTGACCAGGCTGACGGCGCCGAGCGCGAAGACGTTCGCGCCGACCGCCGAGAGCCGGGTCCGGGACACCGCCCCAGCATGCTCTCGGCGGCCGATGGTGGACAGGTACACGCGGTTACTGCCAGACGTCGAGGATCGGCGACTTGCTCGCGGCGCCGCCGATGCCCGGCAGGCCGTAGGACGCCTCGATCGTGCGCAGCACGGTGTAGTGGTTGATGGACTCGCTGTAGCTGCCGATCTTGACGTTCGCGCCGGTGAACGTCGTGAAGATCTGGTTGACCGACGTGCCGCTGTCCTCGTCGAAGGTGACGATCAGCAGGCTGTTGTGCGTCTTGGCCCACTGCGCGTAGGCGTCGAGGTTCTTCTTCAGCCAGGTGTCGCCGGTGCCGATCGAGCAGTCGTGCATGTCGCTGCACATGTCCGGCGTCACGAAGGCGACGGTCGGCAGCTGGCTGAAGTCGCTCGGGAAGCTCGAGTAGCGGAGGTTGCTGGCCGCCGGGACGTTCGAGAAGTCGACCCAGCTGTTGTGCTTGCGCCGGTAGGTGCCGCTGGAGCAGCCGGTGTAGCCGTCCGACGGCATGGCCTCGGAGTAGCCGGTGAAGGTCTTGCCGGCGTCGATCAGCTGCCGGCCGAGGTTGGCCTTCGCGCCGAGGTTGGCGGGGCAGGCGTCGTCGGTGACGCCCTGCGTCGCACCGGAGAAGAGGGCGACGTAGTTGGGCTGGCTCGGGTGGGTGATCGCGAAGGAGTTCGTGAACTTCGCGCTCTGCGAGGCGAGCGAGTTGAAGTACGGGGCGCTGGAACTGCCGTTGATCGAGGAGTACTTCTTGTTCTCGAACATCACCAGGACGATGTGGTCGAACGCCGGCACGGTGCTCGCGGTCGGCCGCACGGCGGCGGGCTGGTCCGTTCCGGTGACGACGGCGGCCGTGAGCACACCGGCAGTGACCAGGGCGGCGGCGAAGATCCGCTTGCGGATCATGGGTCCTCCAGCATGGGCGGGATGGGGGCGCCTCATGGTGCCCAGGGCAGGGGGCCGGTGCGTGCCGTGCCGTGGTCCGGCTCGTGAACAGCGGGAAACCACCGGCGGACAACGGAAAGAGTGGGTGAATGGCTGTCCGGTGTCAACCTTCTTTGGTAGGTGTCCACAGTGGCCGGTCGGGGAGCTGACAGGTCATTCCCAGCTGGTTCAAAGGAACGGCGCCGACACTCGGTGCCATGGAACCCCTCACCCCCGGCGGCGCCGCCCGCCGTGAGCACGGCCGTCGCAAGGCCGCCCTGGTCACCGCGACCGCCGCGGTGCTGGGCGCGGCCGCGGTCGGCGCGATCGGCTTCGGCCTCTCGGCGGCCTCGGCGGACACCACGCAGAGCACCACCAGCGACTCCACCGGTTCCCAGGACCAGCTCCAGGCGCCGGACAGCGGCTTGAGCGCGGGATCCGGCCAGGCGCACACGGGATCGGGTGCGTCATGACCGCGGCGACGGCGTTCCGCGCCCTCGGCACGACGGCGGAGGTCCTGGTCACGGAGCCGGAGGAGTTGGGTTCGGCGGTCGAGCTGCTGCACGAGGAGCTCGCCGCGATCGATGCGGCGTGCAGCCGGTTCCGGGCGGACTCGGAGATCTCCCGGCTGCACGAGAACGCCGGACGTCAGGTGCGGGTGGGGCCACTGCTCGCGGAAGCACTCGAGGTGGCTTTGCGCGCGGCGCGGCTGACCGGCGGCCTGGTCGATCCGACGGTCGGCGGCGCTGTACGGGCGCTGGGGTACGACCGCGACTTCGCCGCGGTTGCCGGTGATCGGGATGCGGTGGTGGATCCCGTGCTTGGAGGGTCGGCTCGTGTGCTTGGAGGGTCGGCTCGTGTGTCTGGAGGGTCGGCTCGTGTGTCTGGAGGGTCGACTCGCGTGCTTGGAGGGTCGACTCGCGTGCTTGGAGGGTCGACTCGCGTGCTTGGAGGGTCGACTCGTGTGTCTGGAGGGTCGACTCGCGTGATTGGGGGCGCGACACGGGGGTGTGGGGTGGTCGGCGGGGCCGGAGCTGCCGTGCCCGCGCCGGGCTGGCACCGGGTTCTCTTCGACCCCGGGCAGCGGCTGGTCGTCCTGCCTCGCCGCGTGCACCTCGATCTCGGCGCGACCGCCAAAGCCCTCGCCGCCGACCGTGCGGCTCGCCGGATCCACGCCGCGACCGGCTGCGGTGTGCTCGTCAACCTCGGGGGCGACCTGCGTGTCGCCGGGGCCGCGCCGGCCGGTGGCTGGCAGGTCGCGGTCGGCGATGACCACACCCAAGCCCTCGTGGCGGTGCGCGGCGGCGGGCTCGCCACCTCCGGCACCACCCGGCGGCGCTGGCGTCACGCCGGCCGGACGGTCCACCACATCGTCGACCCGCGCACCGGCGACGTCCCGGAACCGCGCTGGCGCACGGTCACCGTCGCCGCCGAGTCCACTGTGGACGCCAACATCGCGAGCACCGCGGCGATCGTCCTCGGCCCGGAAGCACCCGGCTGGCTCGAGGAAAGACGGCTGCCCGCGCGGCTCGTCGGCGTCCGCGGCGACGTCGTCACCACGCCGGGGTGGCCGTCATGAGCTCCGCCGTCTGGTACTTCAGCCGCGCGACCGGGCTCGTGTCGCTGGTGCTCTTCACCGGCGTCGTCGTCCTCGGCGCGCTCGGCGCCGGCCGGTTCGCGACGCGCGAGTGGCCGCGGTTCACCGTCGCCGCCGTGCACCGGAACCTCGCGCTGACCAGCGTCGCGTTTCTCGCCGCGCACATCGCGTCGGCGGTCCTCGACGGCTACGTCTCGCTGACCTGGCTCGACGTCGTCCTCCCGTTCGGTGCGGACTACCGGCCGCTGTGGGTCGGCCTCGGCGCCGTCGCGCTCGACCTGCTGCTCGCGATCGTCGTCACCAGCCTCGTGCGCACCCGTGTTCCGCCGCGGGTGTGGCGCGCCGTGCACTGGCTGGCCTACCTGTGCTGGCCGGTCGCGCTGGTGCACGGCCTCGGCATGGCCGAAAACGACGCCGCCCACGGCTGGATCGTCGCCCTCGACGTGCTGTGCGTGCTGGCCGCGCTCGGCGCCGTCGCCTACCGGATCGGCGCGAAACACGCCGGTCCCCAGCTCCTGGGAGGCATCCGATGAGACATCCTCTGTCAACCTCAGGCTGCAGTTCGAGGGCTGAGGGCTCGTTGACGGTTGCGAATGTGAACGGTCTCGTCGTAGCGGTT
>NZ_JBFACT010000114.1:0-17672 GCF_040640995.1 Amycolatopsis sp. NPDC021455
GGCCGCCTGGACACCAGCCGGTTCGTCACCCACCGGTTCGGGCTGGACGAGATGGACGAGGCCTACGACGTCTTCGCCCACCCGCAGGACAGCAATGCCCTGAAGGTCGCGTTGTTCCGCAGCTGAACCGGCGGAAGCGGCCACCGTCCGCTGTGGACGGTGGCCGCTTCTTCGGCGGGTCAGAAGATCGGGCGCTTCCGGCTCAGCACCCCGGTCGGCCCGGGCGGCGTCGGCGAAACGCCCCGGTCGTCGAACCGGGCCTGCAGGGTCTGGCGAACCTCGACGACGCCGTCGACCCGGCGGATCAGCGCGACGATCACCGGGATCATGCTCTGCCGTTCGACGGTGCCGTTGAGGGTGACGATGCCGTTGTGCACGGAGACGTACAGCGAAGCCGGGTCCATGGCCATCTCCCGGAGCAGCACCTCCTCACGGACCTCGTCCCGGATTTCCCGGTCGGTGCGCAGGAACACGCGCAGCAGGTCCGAGCGGGAGACCACGCCGACGAGCCTGCCCTCGTCGTCGACCACCGGCAGGCGGTGGAAGTGGTGTTCCTCCAGGAGCTTGGCGGCGACCGTGACGGCGTCCTCCGCGCGGACGGTCACCGCCGGGCTCGTCATCAGGTCGGCGACGAACGCCGCGCCCGCCTTCCGCTTCGCCTGCCGGGAACCGGGCTTGAGGAGCCCGTGCGGCGCTTCACGCTCGAGCAGATCTCCTTGGGAAACGACCCCGAGCACCTGCCCGTCCTCGTCGACCACGGGCGCCCCGCTGATGTTCCACGAGGCCAGCAGGAGTGCGACCGCCTTGAACGGCGTGTCCGGACCGACGGTGGTCACCTCGGTCGTCATGACCGAGCCCACCTTGCGGCGACTGGGCATCTTCACCTCTTTCACAGCAGCGGCCCGGGGTAGTACGTGGCCAGGGACTCCTCCGCCGGCGCCGCTTCCTTCTCCGGCTCCGGAACCGTCCGCGCCGGGATGACGACGACCGGGCAGCTCGCCGCGCGCAGGCAATGCTCGGCGACCGAGCCCACGAGCAGCTTCAGCAGCCGGCCACGGCCGTGGCTGCCGAGCACCAGCATCGCCGCCGTCTTCGACGCCTCCTCCAGCGCCACGGTGGCCGAATGCTCGGCCAGCTCGGCGCGGATGGTGACGCCGGGGTGCTCGGCCCGGACCTCGCCGACGACTTCGTCGAGCTGCTGCCGCTCGCGGTCGGCGACGGTCTGGGGTGTCCCGGCGACCGCCGCGCCGAGGTCGTAGACCGGTTCGAACGTCCACGCGCGCAGTGCGACGACCTGGCGGCCGCTCACCGCCGCTTCGGACACCGCCCAGCGCAGCGCGGCCACGCTCACCGCGGAATGGTCCACGCCGACGACGATGTCGCCCTGGTATGCCGTGGTCATGTCGGTTTCACCTTCTCCTCGTTCTCAAGAATGGGTCTTGCGGTCCTGGGCGGCGAACCACTCCTGCTGCCAGCGGGCGTAGCGGAGCCGGTTCAGGGAGAACACCGAAAGCCCGTAGAGGGCGGCCAGCGACGCGAGCGCCCCGAGCCACAGGCCGAGTCCGACGACGACGGCGTCGATCACCACACCGGCGGAGCTCAGCGGCGGATCGACCGGGTTTCCGTCGCGATCCACCCAGATCGCCAGCGTGTGCCCCTTGAGCGTGCCTTCGTCGGCGACGACCTTGCCGACCTTGCGGGTGCCGTCCGGGAGCAGCCACGTCGCGTCGGTGGGTTCCCCGTTGCCGACGACGCCGGTCCGCGAGTTCACCTTGATTTCGGGGCCGTCGGCGAGCAGGGTCGCGGTCACCTGCGTGCGCTCGTCCAGCTGCCGGGCCGACTGTTCCCGCTCGCTCGCGTAGGTTTCCGAGCCGAAGCTGGCGGCGGCCGGCAGCGCGATGAGCGCGAGCAGCACCACGAATCCCAGCAAACCACCTTGGACGCGGTCCGACGGGCGCGCCACCGAACCGCGCGGCGGGAACAACATGCACCACATCCGCCTGATCCGGTTCATGGCGGCGTCCTTTCCGTTCGGTTTCTCTTCCGCTCTCAGGATCACCGGACGCCCGAGTTCGCCGAAGAGGCCTTGGACCTCGGACGGGAGCCGGTCGGCGGTCCGGCCGGGGACTTAGGACCCTGTGCCGCCTGGGACATCGGCGGGATGGTCGGGACACCCGACGAACGGAGCCCGGCCATGCGCGCACGCGAGATCATGACCACGCCGACTTTCGCCCTGGCGCCGAGCGCGACGCTCGAAGAAGCCGTGGAGATGATGAGCGCGCACGGGTTCACGACGATGCCGGTGGTCGACGCGGACGGCCGGCTGCTCGGCCTGTTGTCCGAAGAGGACATCTTGCGGACACCACCCCCGCCCGGCGACCCGGACACCGGCGTGATGCTCGACGGCCGGTCGCGCACGGCCGGCTCGGTCATGCGTACGACCGGCCTGGCGGTGCCGGCGGACACCGACGTGCGGGAGCTGGCGCGGTGGATGACCGACGCCGGGGTGCGCTCGGCGCCGGTCGTCGAAGACGGGCACGTCGTCGGGATGATCACCTTCCAGGACGTGCTGCGCACCGCAGCACGCCGCTGAGCACTACCCGGCCGTGGTCCGGTGGGTCAGTACCTCGTGGACCGGGCGGCGGCCGGTCAGCCGGGTCGGGTAGCCGTAGCCGATGCGCAGCAGCGTGTGCGGCTGCCCGAGCCCGGCGAAGAGGCGGTCGAGCGACTCCCGCGTGTGCGGGGTTTCGAACGGCTGGGACAGGAACGACGTCGCCAGGCCCTCGGCGGTCGCGGTGAGCAGGACCCGCTGCATCGCCATGCCGGCCCGCACCTCCGCGTGCGGCCCACGGTCCCGGGTCAGCACCGCACCGAGCAGGGGTTCCTGTTCGTACTCGCGAGCCGGCAGGTCCCGGTTTTCGTGCGACGCGCGCAGCGACACGATTCCGGGGCCGTGCGGCGGCGGCCCGGCCGCGGCCTTCGGCACACCGTCGGGGCTGTCGGGCTCGCGGTGGGTCCAGAACGCGGCTTCGGCGCGGAACGCGTGGTCGTCCGCCTGGATCGCCTCGGCCTGCCGGA
The DNA here is from genome assembly GCF_040640995.1 of Amycolatopsis sp. NPDC021455. Lineage (NCBI taxonomy): Bacteria > Bacillati > Actinomycetota > Actinomycetes > Pseudonocardiales > Pseudonocardiaceae > Amycolatopsis > Amycolatopsis sp. NPDC021455. The sequence goes on from NZ_JBFACT010000114.1 coordinate 3,079, forward strand.
CCAGCGACGCCACCGGGGTGTAGCGGCCGGACGCGTCGAGGTACTCGATCTGGCCGCCCTCGTTCAGCGCGGCCGACTTCAGCGCCGCCCGCACGACGGGCGGCACCTCCTTGTCCAGCAGCGGACGGCGGTTGGTGTGCCGCCGGAAGACGGCCTCGGCGAGCCGGCGCTCGGCCGCGGTCGCCTTCTCGTTCCCGTCCAGCCGGATCACCGCGACCAGGTCGGGCTCCGCCGGGTCCGGCAGCATCCGCACGACCGCGGCGATGCCGTTGGCCCGCAGGCAGATCTGCAGGTTGAAGGCGGCCGCACCGCAGGCGAGCCGGGCCTCCCGCCCGTGCGGGTCCGCGACGGCGAGGACGCGTTCGCGGTCCAGCCACACCTCGATCACCTCGTGCTCGACGACGAACCGCCAAGGCTGGGTGTTGTGCGGCGAAGGCGCGCGCACGGCCGCGGCGAGGGCCTGGTCGAACACGCTGGGCAGGGGACGGCTCATCGTCGGGCTCCGGTGTCTGGGGAACGGACGCCCTCAGCATCACCGGCCCCGGGCCGTCGCCGCGATGGCCGCGCGTCACGACCGGCGAGGACCAAAGACCTTCCGCCGCCGGTCTCGGCCGGTGGGACACTGAGCCGAAACGGCAGCGCGAAGGGCCGTGCCATGGATCGCCAGTCAGTGCACGAGCAGTGGGACCGCGACCGCGCCACCCTGCACGAACTCGTGGCGTCCGCCGGCGGCGCCGAGCTCCGCCGCCGCTCGCGCGGTACCCGGTGGACCAACCGGCAGCTGGTGTTCCACCTCGTGTTCGGCTACCAGATCACGCGGGCCCTCCTGCTCCTGGTCCGTCTCTTCGGCCGCCTGCCGGATCGGGTGGGCCGCGGGTTCGCCGCGACGCTGGACGCCGCCGCGCGGCCGTTCCACGCGGTCAACTACCTCGGTTCCTGCGGCGGCGGCCTGCTCGGCCCGCGGTTCGCGGCCTGGTGGCTCGACCGCATCATCGCTTCGCTGCACCGCAGCCTGGACCGCACCACCGACGCCGAACTCGTCCGCGAGATGCCCTTCCCGACCCGGTGGGACCCGTTCTTCCGGCCGTCCATGACGCTGGCCGACGTCTACCGCTACCCGGCCCGGCATTTCGCCTTCCACGTCCGGCAGCTCACCATCGACCGGTAGTCAGCAGAGCACCCGCTCGCCGTCCTCCGGGACCACCGCGCACCAGTCCGCCTCCGCGTGCAACGCCTTCGCCAGCGCGTGCGCGGGTTCCGGTTCGCCTTCGACCACGAACGCCGTTTCCGGGGCCGGTGTCGCGGTCGCCCAGGCCAGCACCTCCGCCGGGCCCGCGAACGCGCCGGTGCCGCCGAGCGGCGTCACCTCCGCCCGGACCGGCACGTACCGCCCGTGGATCTTCAGGTGACGGGCGCCGTCCGCGAGCTGTGCCGCACGGGTATCGGGCGCCGGGTGGCCCAGCAGCACGACCCCGTTGCGCCGGTCCGGCAGCAATGCGGCGAGGTGCCGGAGCACCCGCCCGGAGTCCGCCGTCGCGAGCCCGGCGAGGATGATCGAGGGCCGGTCCGGTGGCCCGGTCGAGAGGTCAAGCTCGGACACGCGGGCGTCGCGGCGCAGCTCGTGCCACCGTTCGGCGACCGCGCGCTGATGGACCTCGAGGCCGGTTTCGCCGTCCAGGGTCACGGGCAGGCGCGGGATCTCCCCGGCTTCCCGGAGATCCCGCAGCATCGTCAGCAGCTCGGTGCCACCGTCCACCGACACCGGGACGACCACGCTGCCACCCCGCCGGACCGCGCGGTGCACCGCCGCGGCGAACCGGCCGGCCAGGTGGCCGTCAGCAGGCGGCTGCGGCGCCGCGAGGACCAGCACGTCGGAGCGCGGGCGGGGGTCCGGCGCGTGCAGCAGCGGGTGGTCCGCCGCACCCAGCGGCCCCGCGAACACCACCGAACGGCCACCGGAACGCACCCGCGCCCACGCCGCGCCCAGCCGGCCGCCGGCCCGGCCGAACTCGAACTCCGTGTCCTCGAACCGGTGCAGCGAGCCGAACTCGACCGGCCGGACCAGGGCGAGCGCCCGGGTGACGTCCTCCGCGCGGAACGGCGGGACCCCCGGTTCCGGCGGGCACACCTGTCCGGCGTCTTCGGCGAACTGCTTCGCGGCATCGGACAGCACCACCGGGAGCAGCGCGGCGGTGCCGGGCGTGGCGAACACCGGCCCGTGCCAGCCTTCGGCGGCCAGCTGCGGCAGGAATCCGGCGTGCCCGAGGTCGGCGCTCGGCAGCACCACCGCGTCGGCGTTCCGCACTTCGTCCGGGCACGGCGAGAAGTTGCGGCGCCACACCGTGTCCGGCCCCGCGAACAGTCCACAGCCGACCAGCAGCTTGGTGCCCGCCGTCGCCAGCACGTACCGGGCCCCGCCCAGGAAGGTCAGCACCGGCTCGGCGTGGGGCGTCCGGTGCGCGGTGACGTGCAGCCGTCCCGGCCACGGGCTGGTGCGGTAGGGCGCGGACGCCCGGCGGGCGGCGCTGAGCGCGGCGGCGCGGGATCCCTCGGACATCGGGTTCCTCCGTTCGCGGTGCTAGCCGGCGATGTCACGCCGGCGGAATCCGGCCACGCCCGCCGTGACCAGCACGGCACCGAGCGCGGTGAGCCAGAGCAACGGCGTGGCCTGGACCGCCGCGCCCGGCAGTTTCGGCGAGTGCGTGAAGGGCGACAGGTCGAGCACCCACTGGTCGAGCTTCAGCAGCGCGCCGAACTCGCCGAGCAGGAGGAAGGCCACCAGCGCGGCCCACGCCACGGTCAACGCGCGGCCGAACAGGCCGAACACGACGGCCGCGATCCCGGTCAGCACCCAGACCGCGGGCAGTTGCGCGAGCGCCGCGCCGACGAGCCGGGCCACCTCGGGCCCGATCCGGCCGAGGTGCGCGCCGTTCGTCAGCCCGGCCGCCAGCCCGAGCGCGGCCAGCAGGACCGCCGGCGCCCCGGCGGCGAAGACGAGGTAGCCGCCCAGGAGGCGGCGCCGGTCCACCGCGGTGGCCAGGAGCGGTTCGACGCGCAGGGCCCGCTCCTCGGCCCGGAGCCGGGCCGGCACGGCGATCACGTAGGCCGACGTGATCACGCCGGCCGCCGCCAGCTCCGCCGCGAGGAACGCGTCGGAGATCCCCTTCTCGCCGCCGAGCGCGGTGATCATGGCCTGGGCCTGGGCGTTCGTCAGCATCGAGCCGACGTTGCCGGCGAGGCTGCCGCACACGAGCCCGAGCAGCACGTACGCGCTCGTCCACACGGCGAGCGTGCCGCGGTTGAGCCGCCAGGCCAGGCCCCAGGTGCTCCGCAGAGACCGCCCTGCCTCGGCGGGTCCCGGGCGGTCGGGCAGGAGGCCCGCGTCGAGATCGCGGACGCGGCCCAGCGCGATCGCGACCCCGCCGAGCACCACGGCCATGACGATCGGGAGCGCGAGCACCCACCAGACGTCGCCCGCATACGGGCGGACCTCTTCGCTCCACCCGATCGGCGACGCCCACGAGAGCCACCCGGGCCCGGCCGAATCGCCGACCGCGCGCAGGAAGTACGCGGCGACCAGGGCGAGCACGGCCAGCCCCGACGCGGTCCGGGCGCTCTGGGTCAGCTGGGCCGTCACCGCGGCCACGCCGCCGAACACCAGCCCGGACGCCGTCCAGCACAGGCCGAACGCCAGCGAGCCGGTGACCGGCAGCCCGGTCGCGGCGAGGGCCGCCCCGGTGGCCACGCCGAGCACGATGCTCGCGCCCGCCGTCACGGCCAGCCCGGCGCCGAGGCCCGCGTACCGGCCCACCACGGTCGCGCCGAGCAGTTCCCGGCGTCCGGCTTCCTCCTCGGCCCGGGTGTGCCGGACGGCGGTGAAGATCATCACCAGCCCGACCAGCGCGGCCCCGAACGCGGTCAGCTTGAACACCGACGTCGCGCCGAGGGTCGGCTCGTGCACGGGCCCGTACAGGGCGAGAAGCGCCGGAACGCCGTTGATGCTGTCCGCTGCCGCCCGCAAATCGGCTGCCGTCGGATAGACCGCCATCGTCGCGGCGGCAGCGGAGGCCGCTGTCGCCGCGAAGACGACGATCCACACCGGCAGCCGGATCCGGTCGCGCCGGAGCGCGAGCCGGATCAGGGCGCCCGTGCCGGTGAACGCGTTCATACCGGCACCGCCTCCGGCTCGCTGCGGTAGTGGCGCAGGAACAGCTCTTCGAGTGTCGGCGGACGGCTGACCAGGCTGCGCACCCCGCACTGGCCGAGGGCGGCCAGCACCGGCGACAGCGCGGCGGTGTCCACGGTCAGCCGGACGTCGGAACCGTCCACGGCGAAGTCGTGCACCCCGGGCAGCCTCGCGAGGCCGTCCGGAGCACCGGCGAGCCGGGCGGTGATGGTGGTGCGGGTGAGGTGGCGCAGGTCGTCGAGGCTGCCCGAGTCCACCAGCTTGCCGGCGCGGATGATGCTGACGCGGTCACACAGCGCCTCGGCCTCGGACAGGATGTGGCTGGACAACAGGATCGTGCGGCCCCGGTCGCGTTCTTCGCGGACGCACTCGCGGAAGGTCTCCTCCATCAGCGGATCCAGCCCCGCGGTCGGTTCATCGAGCAACAGCAGTTCGACGTCCGAAGCGAGCGCGGCGACCACGGCGACCTTCTGCCGGTTGCCCTTCGAGTAGGCACGCCCCTTGACCCGCGGGTCCAGCTCGAACCGGTCCAGGTACCGCGCGCGGCGCACCGGGTCGAGGCCGCCGCGCAGCCGGCCGAGCAGGTCGATGACCTCGCCGCCGGTGAGATTCGGCCACAGCGACACCTCCCCCGGCACGTACGCCAGGCGCCGGTGCAGCGCCACGGCGTCGTGCCAGGGGTCGCCACCGAGCAGCCGCATGTCTCCGCCGTCGGCGCGCAAAAGACCCAGCAGCAGCCGGAGCGTGGTCGTCTTCCCGGCACCGTTCGGTCCCAGGAAACCGTGCACCTCACCGGTTTCGACGGTGAGATCGAGCCCGTCGAGCGCGCGGGTGTGCCCGAACGACTTCCGCAGCCCACGGATCTCGATCGCCGCGCTCATCGCGTCGCCTCCAGGAGGATCCGCCGCTCAGCCGACGCGATCGTCGCGCGGGCGCTGCCGATGACGTCCGGGTTGACCGAGATCGACGTGATCCCGAACCGCACCAGGTGCTCGGCGAACCCGGGCTTGGTCGACGGCGCCTGCCCGCACAGCGACGACGTGATGCCGCGGTGCCGCGCGACGCGGATGATCCGCTCGATGGCGTCGAGCACGGCCGGGTCGGCCTCGTCGAACAGCTCCGCGCACACGCCCGAGTCGCGGTCGACGCCCAGCATCAGCTGGGTGAGGTCGTTGCTGCCGATGGAGACGCCGTCGATGCCCAGCCCGGCGTACTCGCCCAGCCAGTGCACGACCGAGGGCACCTCGGCCATCACCCAGCGGTGCAGTCCGCGCTGCCGGCCCAGCGGGCTCGCGTCCACCAGTTCCAGGCACTCCTCCAGCTCCCACTTGGTGCGCACGAACGGGATCATCAGGTGCAGGTTCGGCGACTGCTCGCGCACCCGCGCGAGGGTCTCCAGTTCGAGGGCGAACAGGTCGCGCTCGCGCACGTACCGGTAGCAGCCGCGGTAGCCGATCATCGGGTTGCTCTCGACCGGCTCGAACTCCTCGCCGCCGGCCAGGCCACGGAACTCGTTGGTGCGCAGGTCGGTCGCGCGGTAGACGACCGGGCGGGTGCCGAACGGTTTGGTGATCTTCAGCAGTGATTCCGCCATCTTGTCCACGAAGGACCGTTCTTCGCCCTTGGCGAGCAGGTCGCGCGGGTGCCGTCCGCCGAGCGCCTCGGTCAGGAGGAACTCCGCGCGCAGCAGGCCGACGCCGTCGACCGCCTGGGCGGCGACCTCTTCGGCGTGCTCGGGCATGGCGAGGTTGACGTAGAGCTTGGTGCCGATGGCTTCCGGTGCGACCGGGGCGGCGACGGGCGCGGTGTGCGCGGGTGCCTTCTTGGCCGCACCCGGGCGGACCTCGCCCTGGGTGCCGTCGACGGTGACCAGGCTGCGATCGGCCAGGACGCGGGTGGCGTCGCCGGTGCCGACCACGGCAGGCACGCCGAGTTCGCGGGCGACGACGGCCGCGTGGCAGGTCATGCCACCGCCGTCGGTGACCACCGCGGCGGCGCGGCGGATGGCGGGCACCCAGTCCGGGTTGGTCATCGGCGCGACCAGGATCTCGCCGTCCCGCAGGTGCTTGGCTTCGACCGGGTCGTGCAGCACGCGCACCGCGCCGCTGCCCTCGCCCGGCGACGCGCCGAGCCCGGTCACCAGGGCGACGGTGCTCGCCGGGGTGACCGACGGCAGGGTGGTGATCGGCCGGGACTGCACGAGGAAGATCTCGTGATCGGCGATCGCGAACTCGATGTCCTGCGGCACGCCGTAGTGCTCCTCGACGCGGGTGGCCATCCGGGCCAGCTCCAGCACCGCGGTCTCGCTCAGCACCCGGCGTCCGCCCGCGGGCTCCGGCAGCTGGATGGTGACGTCGCCGCCCTCGTCGTTCGCGACGATTTTGTGCGTCTGCTTGCCGATCCGCACCGACAGGATCAGCAGGTCCTGCTTGCCGACGACGTAGGTGTCCGGCTCGACGGCACCGCTGACGATCGCTTCGCCCTGGCCGAACACCGCTTCGATGACCACCCGCTCACGGTCGCCGGTGCGCGGGTCGGCGGTGAAGATCACGCCGGAGCGTTCCGAAGCGATCATGCGCTGCACGACGACGGCGATCGCGGGTTCGCCGGTGAACCCGCGGCTGGCGCGGTAGCTGACCACGCGCGGGCTGAACAGCGACGTCCAGCAGTCGATGACGTGCTCGGCGACCGCGTGGTCGCCCCAGATGTTGGTGTAGGTGGCGTTCATGCCGGCGAAGGAGGCTTCGGCACCGTCCTCGCCGGTGGCCGAGGACCGGATGGCGACCGGCGTCGAGGAACCGAGCCCGCGGTAGGCCTGCGCGATCTCCTCCCGCAGCTCGCCGGTGAGCCCGGCCAGGCGGACGAGGTCGCGGATGCGGTCGCACTGCTCGGCCAGGAACTCGGCGTCGTCCACATTGGCCAGTGCCTTGGCGTGCAGGTCGGCCACTTCGGAGCGGACGCCGGCCTTCTCCAGCGCGGCCCAGTAGCCGTCGCGGGAGATGACGAAGCCACCCGGCACGGGGAATCCGGCCGAGATCAGCTCGCCGAGGTTGGCGCCCTTGCCTCCGACGGTCTCGTCGTCGGCGAGCCGGATCTCGGCCAGATCGCGTACGTACGTCATCGGGTTCCTCCTGGGGGTGGGAACAGCTCGCCGAGCGGGAGCCGTGGGGAAGGTGCCGCCGGGACAGCCGGGTAGCCGAAGCGGAAGATCGCCTGCGGGACACCGGGCAGTGCCAGCTCGGAAGCGAGCCGGGCCCGGAAACCGGTCAGGTGCAGGGGCTGCGTGAGGACCGAGCCCACCAGAGCCTTGGACGCCGCGGTGAGCCAGACGCGCTGCAACGCCGCACCGGCGGCGAGGTCATCGACCCGGGTGTCGCCGTCGGTGCAGAAGATCAGCAGGTTCTCCGCGGCGAGCCGATCGGCGAGCACGGCGTCGTCCGGGACCGGCGTGGCGGTGCGGACGAGCCCCGCCACGGGAAGAGCTTCGGAGTTGAGCGCGTCCTCGGCGACGCCGTCGCCGAGCGCGTCCCAGCCGTGGGTGTGAGCGGTCCACACCGCGAGCTCGCGTTGGTAGCCGCGGTCGTCCCGGAGGACGCGCGTGGCGAAGCCGAGGAGCTCGGCCAGCTTGTCCAGCCGCCCGGGGACGACGACGTGCACACCCGTCGTCTCGCCGGCGGCGACCAGCGCGCGGTGCACGTCCGTCGGCACGCGGTTGTGAAAGAACCGGTGCCGGTGGCTGCGTCGGCGGCCGATGGCCTGGTACAGCGTGTAGGCGCGGGCGGAGGCCACGCGAGGGCGACCGATCGTCACCGTGGCCACGACGTCACCGTCGGCTCTCAGGTCGACGCGGCAGTCGCGGCCGAGGGCGCGAACGGCGAGTTCGAGGTTGGTCAGCGCGGCACCACAGGACAGCAGCCGGTCCCGGCCGGAAGGATCATGCCGGCGCAGCGCGACGTCCCGGCGTTCGATCAGGTCGACCTCGGTGCCGCGAACCAGCAGCTGCCACGGCTGGCTGTTGTGCACCGAAGGCGCCCGGCTCACGGCACGCGCGAGGACACCGAGCTGCTCCGTGGTCAGAACGGCCATCGCGGTCACTCCTCAGCGCGGAGCCGGGTGCTCCGCCGAAGTCATCGTCGCCGGGGCGGCGGTGCGGGCACCGGAGCACAAAGTCCTCCGGTCCGGCGGAATTCGTCCCCTACCCGGCCGCGGCCCGCCGGACGCACGATCGCGGCAACGCCTGAGGAAAGAAGGAAGTCATGAGCACTGGTCGCGTGATCATCGTCGGCATGGACGGTTCACCCCGCGGCGACGCGGCACTGCGGTGGGCCCTCGAGATCGGCGCCCACGCGGGCGACACGGTCCGCGCGATCCTGGTCCGGCCGCGGGACACGCTGCTGCCCGGCACGTCGTTCGCCATCCAGCCGCATGGCCGGGTCCCGGAGGCGGGGTACTCGCTCGAAGCGCACGTGCGCGAGCTGGGCATCGAGACGGCGGCCGCGGTGGAGACCCGTCAGGTCCACGGCGATCCGGCGACGGAGCTGGTGACCGCGTCGGCCGACGCGGACCTGCTGGTGCTCGGCGCCCACCGCGGCGGCGCGATGGCGGATCTCGTGCTCGGCAGCGTGGGGCGCGAGTGCGTGCGGTACTCGCGGTGCCCGGTCGTGGTCATCACCCCGGAGGCGGCACACCGCCTGACTCCGGCGTAGGACCGGCTGCATCAGCGCAAGTCGAGGCCACCGACGACACCTGTCGTGCGGCTGCCGAGGGAGCCGTTGGGGTGGCGGCCGGCCCGCGCACCGGTCGCCGGTCCGGCTCGGGAGCCGCTCCTCCGCACCGGCAACAGAGACCACCCGCCCCGGCCGAGACCTTGCTGTGCCACCCGGCCGACGCGGGCCGCCATCCCGAGCCATTGCGTCCCGGCGCGGTGCGCGCCGCGCTCGGCGGGGTGTTCACCGTGCCGGTACCCGAAGTGCCGGAGGTGGGGCGATGCCCCCAGGCCACCGCCCCACCGGGACTCAGCTGGTCCAGTCGATGTGCACGTCGGTGGTGTTGCCGAACTTCCACCAGCCGCTCTTCGTGTGCGTCCACTTCTTCGGGATGCCCGAATAGACCCCGTAGTACGAAGTCCCCGCCGGGATGTAGAACGCGTCGACGTCCTTGAGCTGAGGCGTGCCGTACACGCTGTGCGGTGCCGCGTAGGCGACCTGGCCGCAGGACCCGGAGCCCTGGTATTCCTGGTCGGTCCCGGTGCCGTGCCAGGCCAGGCAGACCTTCACAGCGTGCGACGTGTTGTTGAAGATGGTGCCGCAGACGATTCCGGCCCGACAGCCACCCATCGGCTGGATGACCTGGCCGGGGTCCACCGGTGCCGCCTCGGCGGTGGTCGTCCCGGCCGCGACCAAAGCCAGTGCCCCCGCCATCGCGCGGAGCCCGAACCAGCCGTACACCCTCGCCCCGGCGCTTCGCGAAATTCGCTTCACGAAAGATCCTCCCTCGGTTCCTCGTGGGTGCCGTTCGGCACGCATCCAGTCGTAGCGGCTGCCTTCCCGTTCGTGTGGCCGTCGGGGCCGACATGGGATGGAAACGTGCGCTGAGCAGCGAAGACACCGAAAGGCCTGGGACATGGGATCAGGCGATCGGGTGATTCGCGGGAGCCGGCGCCCTCGGGCTCGCTGGTGTGGGAGGCTGAGAGGGACGCGATCTGACGATCGGGGGAGATCCATGTCGCCGTCGGAGGAGCGGGCGGAGCTCGCCCGTCTGCTGGGTGAACTGAAGGTGCGCAGCAAGCTCAGTTACGAGGCGCTCAGCCGGCGGTGCCACCTCAGCCGCTCCTCGGTCCACCGCTACTGCACGGCGGCGCTGGTGCCACCCGAGTTCAGCGTTCTCGAGTCCATCGCGAAGGCCTGCGGCGCCACCCGGCCCGAGCTGGTGCGGCTGTTCCGGTGCTGGGCACGTGCGGTGGACGAACGCCCCGGCCCGCCACCCACCGCCGCTCCCCCGCCACCGGCGCGCCCGGAAGAGCGCGGGACCGCACAGGCCTCGGTGCGCACCCCCGCGAAGCGGCGGCTGAGCATCCCCGCGTTGACGCTGGTGCTCGTCGTGATGCTGCTGACCTCGGCGGCGAGCACGGCCACGCCCCAGGAAGCCGGCACACTTCCGCTGCTCGCGGCTCCGATGTGGGCACAGACCGCCACGGACCTGGACCCCGGCCTGTTCGGCGCCACGATCAACTCGTCGACCGGAGCCATGCCGACGTTCGGGCTGGACTCGGCCCGGTTCTGGGACGGGCACACCCGCTGGGCCGACGTCGAACCCCGCCGGCACGCCTACGACTGGTCGGTCCTCGACCGACTTGTCGTCGGTGCCCGCGCCGCGGGACTGCGCACGGTCTTCACCTTCGGTGGCACCCCCGAGTGGGCCGCCCCGGGCGGCGTGCCGTCCCTCTACGACGACGGCTCGAAGGCATCACCGCCGGCTGATCTCCACGACTGGGACGACTTCGTCGGTCAAGTCGCCCAGCGCTACCATGGTCAGATCGGCGCCTACGAGCTGTGGGCCGTGGTCGGCGACACCCACTTCTACGCGGGCAGCGTCGAAACACTCGTCGAGATGACCCACCGCGCGCATGACATCATCCGGACCGCCGACCCGGACGCCACTCTCGTGTGCCCGTCGATGAGCGGGCTCGACCGGCCCGGCTCCCGGCAGTTCCTCGGCCGCTTCGCCGCCCTCGGCGGCTACGGCTACTGCGACGTCGCCGGCGTCAAGCTGACCCAGTCGAACGCGGCCGCACCACCGGAAACGATGCTGCCGCTCGTCGCCGACATCGACGGCACCTTCCAGCGCGCCGGCATCCACCCGCCGATCTGGGACACCGGCACCAGCTACGACATCAGCTTGCAACGGCCGCTCGACCCGGAAGCCGCCGCCGAGCACGCAGCACGGTTCTACCTGGTCGCCCTGTTCGCCCACTACCGCCGGGCCTACTTCTACAACTGGGGCGGCACCAAGATCCCGATCATCCTGCAACCGGACGGCGGTGAACCCACCCAGGCCGCGCGGGCCGTCGAACAGCTGCGGCGCTGGCTGCACGGCGCGCGAATCCACTCGTGCGGTGAGGGAACCATGGCCCGCTTGCCGCCACCGGTGTGGGAATGCCGTTTCGACGATGCCCGTGGGCGCTTCGTGATCCGCTGGACCGCCACCGGGTACACGTCGATGAGCGCCGACCCCGGAAGCTACGCCGAAGACCGCCTCGACGGGACGCGGACCGACCTCAGCGCGGGCGATCCCCTGGACATTTCCGGCATGCCGGTGCGGATCGACCTGCGCGGGTGATCCACCACCGCGTCCCAGCGAACCCTGGAAGCGCAGCTCGGCAGGGGTTTCGCGTCCCACCGTCCCATCCCTGTCCCGCTCGCTTGCCCACCGGCTCCGAGCGCGAACACGCTGGCGTCGAGCGACCACGGTCGCTTCCCGTCATCCGACAGAGAAGGACAAGGCAATGGCTCGTTTCGGAAAGACCGTGCTGGGCTTCACGATCGCGTCGATCGTGACCGGAGGCTTGCTGGCCACCGGCTCCTCGACACCCGCCGCCGCCACGCCGGCCCAGTGCGACGCCGGAAAACCGCTCGATGTCTACGGCGTCGTCGGCGGCGGTTCGAGCTTCACCTACGCGGGCCGCACGGTGCACCTGCTCAACGGCCGGGCCCGCAACTACACCTACGGCGAGATCAGCCGGGGCTACCACCAGGGTGACCGGATCTGGGTCGATCGCAGCAAGAACAAGATGCCCAAGACGCCGATGCACCCGACCACCCAGCAAGTGATCTCGGCCGGCGGCTGGAAGCAGTGCGGTCCGTTCAGCGGGCCGAGCTCGAACGCGGTGATCAACTGGAACACGTCCACGGTGAGCCACTACGCCGCACGCGTCTGCATCGATCCGGCCGGCTCCACGCCGTACCACTGCGGCGCCTGGTACACCGACGCTTCCTGAGCGCCGGACGAGATCGACTCCACGGGAAAGGGGAAACCCATGCTGCGCACCATCGCGATCGCCTCCGGCCTGACGGCAGCCGCCGCACTGGCCGGGGTGCTGATCACGGCTTCACCCGGGGCCTCGGCCACCACTCCGGCCAGCCCCGCCGCGGCTCCGGCCACGCCGGCCCCCGGCTACCGCGCGGACTGCACCGGCGGCCACGGCGACGTCAACGCCCACCGCTACTCCGTGAACCACAACGTGCCCGCGCGCGAGTACAACACGTCCGGCAGCAGGCAAACCGGAGTGGTCAGGGCAAACTCGAAGATCCACCTCTACTACGAGACCCACGACGAGAACAACAAGACCATGTGGGCGATGAAAGCCGGCGGTCTGTGCGGGTACCTCTACCGCACCGACATCGTCTGGAACAAGAGCTGGTAGTTCGCGGGGTGGACGGCCGGCCCGGTTCGGCCGTCCACCCCGCCATCTTCAGGCGGAAGCGCGGCGGGTGGCCCAGCGGAACAGCTCGTCCGCGCCCCAGACGAGAACCGGCATCGGGAGCAGCATCGCGATCACCCACGCGGGCAGCGCCGCGGTTCCAAACAGAGACTGCAGCGGCGGCAGGTAGATCAACGCCGCCGCGAAGACCAGCTCGAACGCGATGCCGCCCAGCAGCAGCCGGTTCGTCGTCAATCCCACCGAGCGCAGCGAAACCCGCTCGGTCCGGGCCGCGAACGCCGTGCCCACCTGGCAGAACACGATCGCCGCGAAGCTCGCCGTCGTGGCCTGCAGGTATGCCGAGTGCAACGTCCCCGAGGAGACGTCCGCGCCTGGGTGCCAGCCCGCCGCGTACAGCACCGCGAAGAACGCGCCCAGCACCAACGCCCCCGACACCAAGCCCATGATCCCCCACGCCCGCAGCAACATCCGGCCCGTGACCACGCCTTCGGAACGCCGCCGTGGACGGCGGGACATCAAGCCCGGCTCGGCGGGTTCGCGGCCCAAGGCGAGTGCGGGCAACGTCTCCGTGCCCAGGTCGATCGCAAGGATCTGCAGCACCGTCAGCGGCAGCGGGATCATCCCGCCCGAGACCGCGAACAGCAGGAACGGCAGCACCTCCGGGACCGCGTGCGCGAAGATGTAGAGCACGAACTTCCGGACGTTGTCGAAGACCCGGCGTCCCTCGCGCACGCCGGCGACGATCGTGGCGAAGTTGTCGTCGGTCAGCACCACCGTCGCCGCTTCCTTGGCGACGTCCGTGCCGCCGATGCCCATCGCCACGCCGATGTCCGCGCGGCGCAACGCCGGCGCGTCGTTGACGCCGTCGCCGGTCATCGCCACCACTTCGCCGCAGTCGCGCAACGCGTCGGCAATGCGCAGCTTGTCCTCGGGCGCCGCGCGGGAGAACACGATCTCGCCGTTCGCGGTCAGTGCGTCGTCGAGGGCCGGTTCCGGCAGGCCGGCCAGCTCCTCGCCGCCGATCACCCGGTCCGCGCCGATCCCGACGCGCCGGGCGATCTCCGCCGCCGTACGTCCGTTGTCGCCGGTCACCACGTGCACCCGGATGCCCGCCGAATGGCAGTCCGCGACCGCCGCGGCCACCTCGGGCCGGGGTGGGTCCACCAAGCCGACCAAGCCGAGCAGGGTCAGGTCCGTCTCGGCCTCCTCGCGGCTTCCCGGCGGCGCGGGTACCCGGCGGCCGGCGACCGCCAGCACCCGCAGGGCCCGGCCCGCCATCTCGTCGACGAGCGCCAGGAGGCGATCCCGTTCTCCGGCCGGCATCGCGCAGCGGGGCACGACCTGCTCCGGCGCTCCCTTGGTCGACACCCACAGGGAATCCCCGACGATGTCCACAGTGGACATGCGCTTCAGGCGCGGATCGAACGGGTACAGCGCCTTCCTGGCGGCGTCCCGGGTGGACAGGTCGGCACCGTTCGCACTCGCGTACCGCAACAACGCCAGCTCGGTGGGATCACCGCTCGACGCGGTGACGTCAGCGGTGCTGCACCGGGCCAACGCCTCGACGAACGACTCTCCGAACGGGTGCACCTCCTCGACGCTCATCTCGTTCCGCGTCAGAGTCCCGGTCTTGTCGGTACAGATCACCGTCGTCGACCCCAGCGTCTCCACCGCGGAAAGACGCTTCACCAGCGCACCGGCCTTGGCCATCGACCGGACCCCCGCCGCCAGGGCCAGGGTGATCGTCGGCAGCAGGCCCTCGGGGACGTTGGCCACCAGCAGCCCGATCGCGAAGACGAAGGCGGCCGACCACGACAGCCCGGCGAGCCAGCCCAGCGGCAGGAAGCCGATCCCCACGACGACGGCGACCAGCGCGATCAGCCACGCGACCCGCCGGACCTGGCGTTCGAGCGGGCTCTCCTCGCGCCCGACGCGCGAGGAGAGCGACGCGATCCGGCCGATCTCGGT
>NZ_JBFACT010000115.1:0-15881 GCF_040640995.1 Amycolatopsis sp. NPDC021455
AGCTGGTACAACCGCGCCGGCGTCGAGCGGGTGATGGGCTTCTGCACCCCCGAGGAGCACCGCAGGTTCCTGCAGCAGTGCCCGATCTTCGAGCGGTTGCTCGTCGACGACGGCATCCTGCTTCGCAAGTACTGGTTCTCCGTCAGCCTCGACGAGCAGGAACGCCGGTTCCGCGCCCGCGTCGACGACCCCATGCGCCGCTGGAAGCTTTCGCCGATCGACCTGCAGTCCGTCACGCACTGGGAGGACTATTCGCGGGCGAAGGACGACATGTTCGTGCACACCGACACGGCCGAATCCCCTTGGCACGTGGTGGAAAGCGAAGAGAAACGCCGCGGGCGGCTGAACATGATCGCGCACCTGCTCGCGAGCGTGCCCTACCACGAGGTGCCCCGCCCGCCGGTGTCGCTGCCCCCGCGGCCGGAGCCGACCGGCTACTTCCGGCCGGACCGGCGGCTGCAGACCTACGTTCCCGACCACGCGGCCACCCTGCCGCCGCGCTGAACATCGGCGGGCGCCGCCGGCCGGACTGGCGGATTTGGTCCCCGGGGAAAGGGACTTCGTGCCCTGACCGGCGAGAACCCGCCGCGGCCATGCTGAATCTCCCGGACCCGCAGGAGGAACTCATGACCGCAGACCGGCCGGTGCTCGCCGGGGTCGATCTCTCGGCACCGTCGTTGGCCGCCGTTCGCTGGGCGGCGCGGGAAGCGCGGCGGCGCGACACGACGCTGCGGCTGTTGCACGCGTGCGTCTTCGAAGACGCACCCGCGCGCGAGCCCGACGAACTCCTGCTGGAACACGTCCACCGCTGGCTCCACCGCGCCGCCCAGGTCGCCCGTGACTGGGCGCCCGGGGTGCGGGTCGAGACGGCGGTCCGGCTGGGCCTCGCCGTCGACCTGCTGCTCGAGGAGGCGGCGGACGCGGCCCTCGTGGTCCTCGGTTCGCACGGCCTCGGAGGCCTGCGCGGGGCGCTGATCGGCTCGGTCGCGCTGCGCGTGGCCGCGGAAGCGCCGTGTCCGGTCGTCGTGGTGCCCGGTCACCAGCCGGCCCGGACCGGGCCCGTCGTCGCCGGGGTGGACCGGTCCGAATCGAGTGAGCACGCGCTGCGGTTCGCTTTCGAGGAGGCGGCCGCGACGCGGGCGCCGGTGCTGGTCGTACACGCGGGGGACGACGACGCCGGGCTGGCCGCCCGCGTCGCCGGCTGGCGGCGCCGGTATCCCGATCTCGAGGTCCGCACCCAGGTCGTGCCGGAACGGGTCCCGGCCCGCGCGCTGCGGCACGCCGCTCCCGACGCCCGGTTGATCGTCATCGGCACGCGGGGCCGCGGCCCGGTCGCCGGCGGGATCCTCGGCTCGACGGGCAACGCCTTGCTCGCGCGCTCGGTCTGCCCGGTCGCGGTCGTGCACTGAAACATCCAGGAAAGGAGCCGTCGTGAAGGCACGCGACATCATGACGAGGCCCGTGGTGCGGGTCGGGCCCACGACGCCGGTCCGCGAAGCCATCGTGCTGCTCACCGAACACCGCGTCGCGGCGCTCCCGGTGGTGGGCGAGGACGACGCGGTGCTCGGCGTGTTCACCGAAGCCGACGCGCTCCGCGGCGGCTTCACCGGAGCGGCACCGGAGGCGCCGGTGGCCACGATGATGACGACCCCGGCCGAGACCGTCCGGCTGGACACCGACATCACCGAGATCGCCCGGCGCATGCTGGGCGACCGGCGGCGCAGCATCCCGGTCGTCGACGACGACGGCGTGCTGGCCGGGATCGTCAGCCGCCGCGACCTGCTCTGCCCGCTGGTGCGCCGGGACGACTCGATCTTCTCGCACCTCAACGCGCTGCTCACCGACTACGGCGGGCACCGCGACCGGTGGGCGGTCTCCGTCACCGGCGGCATGGTGACCATCCGCGGCACCTTCACCGACGAAGCCGAGCGCCGGGTCGTGACGGCCCTGGCGAAGACGGTCCACGGCGTCATCGACGTCGAACTGGGGGAAGAAGCGCCGGCGCGGACCTGAAGCTCCACCCCGTGGAAAGGAGCATGTCATGACCGAATACCCCGTCCGGGTCGAGGCGACGCTGGACGAGCCGCTGTCGCGCGGGCTCTGGCTGGTGAAGTGGCTGCTCGCCGTCCCGCACTACGTCGTGCTGGCGTTCCTGTGGTTCGCCTACCCGTTCGTCACGGTCGCCGCGTTCTTCGCGATCCTGGTGACCGGCCGCTACCCGCGTCCGCTGTTCGACTTCACGTCGGGTGTGCTGCGGTGGAGCTGGCGGGTGCAGTACTACTCCTATGCCGCGCTGGGCACCGACCGGTATCCGCCGTTCACGCTGGCCGACGTCCCGGACTACCCGGCGCGGCTGGAAATCGCCTACCCGGAACGGCTTTCGCGCGGCCTGGTGCTGGTGAAGTGGTGGTTGCTGGCCATCCCGCACTTCCTCGTCGTCGGCCTGTTCGTCGGCGGGGGCAGCTGGCTGGTGCTGCGGGCCGGCGGTGAGCGGACGTTCGACTGGGCGGCCGGCGGGCTCGTCGGCGTGCTGGTCGTCGTCGCGGGCGTGGTGCTGCTGTTCACCGGCCGCTACCCGCGGCCGATCTTCGACTTCGTCCTCGGGATGGACCGCTGGGTGCTGCGCGTGGCGGCGTACGTGTCGCTGATGACCGACGAATACCCGCCGTTCCGGCTCGACATGGGCGGCGCCGAGGCCGGCCACGAACCCCCGCACCCGCAACCACCGCACCCGCACGCGGGCGGCTGGACCGCGGGCAGGATCGCCGCCGCGGTCACCGGTGCCGTGCTGGTGCTCGGCTCGATGGGACTGCTCACCGGCGGGGCGACCGTGCTGTGGGCGGACCGCACTCAGCGCGACGCGGACGGCTACCTCACCGCGTCCACGACGCTCGTCTCCGGCGGGTACGCCGTCGCCACCGATCCGGTGCGCCTGGAGGGCGTGTCCGTACCGAAGCTCGAGAGCTTCATCGGCGACGTCCGGATCCGGGCCACCGACACCGCCGGCCGTCCGGTCTTCGTGGGCATCGGCCGCACGGACGCCGTCGAGGGCTATCTGGCCGTGACCGAGTACACGACCGCGGGCAACCGCACGCACCTCGGCGGCGCTCCGGCCGTCCCGCCCGGCGATGCGCGCGTGTGGGTCGCGAGCGCGTCCGGTGCGGGCACGCAGAGCGTCGGCTGGCCGGTGCTGACCGGGCAGTGGACCGCCGTGGTGATGAACGCGGACTCTTCGCGCGGCATCTCCGTGCGCGCCGAGGTGGGCGCGACGGCACCCGCGCTCGGCTGGATCGCCGTGGCCCTGCTGGTCTCGGGGCTGGTGGTGCTGGCCGGCGGCGTCGTCCTGATCGGCGTGGCCGCGCACCGCGCCTCGCGGCGCCCGGCGAAGCCCGCCGCGCCCGAGCCGTCCACTGTGGACATCTGAGAGAGGAACGATCATGCACGCACAGCCGGGCGACTGGCTCGTCCTCAAGGGCCCGCGGACCGGCGCGCCCGACCAGCGCGGCCGGATCCTCGAGGTCCGCTCGGCCGACGGCACCCCGCCGTACGTCGTCCGCTGGACGGCCGACGACCACGTGTCGACGGTCTTCCCCGGCCCCCACGCGGTCGTGCTGACCGCCGAGGACGAACGGGCGGCCGAAGACCGGGCCCGCACCCGCTTCGACCGGGTTCAGCGGTCCATCCACGAGGAGGGCGGCCATGTCCGGGTTCGTTGACGGCGCGGTCGTCGCCGGGATCGACGGCTCCGCGTCCGCGGTGCGGGCCGCCGTGTGGGCGGGTGCCGAGGCCGTCCGCCGGGGCCGTCCCTTGCGGCTGGTCCAGGTCTACGCGCTGCCGCAGGTGAGCGCGCCGGTCGCGTTCGGCACCCACGACCAGGTCCGGGCCGGCCTGGCCGAGCGGGCCGGGGAGTGGCTCGCCGACGCGAAGGCCGCGGTGCTCGCCGAGCATCCCGGCCTGGCAGTCACCACGGCCGCGCGGGAGTGGAGCCCGGTCACGGCGTTGGTGCAGGAGTCGCAGCACGCCGACCTGGTCGTGCTCGGCTCGCGCGGGCTGGGCGGGTTCACCGGCCTCCTCGTGGGCTCGACCGCCGTCGCGGTGGCCGCGCACGCGCACTGCCCGATCGTCGTCGTCCGGGGCCGGAGCCCGCACGACCCGCCGCCGGGCACCGGGCCGGTGCTCGTCGGCGCGGACGGCTCGGCCGACAGCGACGCCGCGATCGCGTTCGCCTGCGAGGAGGCGCGGCTGCGCGGCACGTCGCTGATCGCGGTGCACACGTGGAGCGACGTCCTGGCCGACGGCATGCTTCGGCCGCACCCGCTGCAGGAGGACCCGGTCGAGATCGCGGCGGCGGAGCGCGCCAAGCTGGCCGAGCAGGTCGTCGGCTGGCAGCGGAAGTATCCCGACCTGGCGATCGAGTTCGAGGTCGTCCGCGGGCGGCCGGTGCGGACGCTGCTGGAGCGCGGCGAGGACGCGCAGCTGATCGTGGTCGGCTGCCGCGGCCGCGGCGGGTTCACCGGCATGCTGCTCGGCTCGACGAGCCAGGCGCTGATCGCGCATTCGCCGTGCCCGGTGGCGGTCGTGCGGCCCCAGCGGACCGGGACCTGACACCGTGCGTCCTTTGTGGACACGGTGGCGCCAAGGGACGTAAGTCCCTGCGAACGGTGACCGATGACGGCGTTGCCCCGCGTGTCACCTTCCTAGGTTGGGAGGTGACACGAAAGGCAGGAACCCCCGATGCGAGCACGCGACCTGATGTCCGCGCCGGTGATCACCGTGCACCCGTGGACGTCCGCGAAGGAAGCGGCCGAGCTGCTGGCCGCGCACGGCTTCACCGCACTGCCGGTCGTCGACGACGACCGGCTGGTCGGCATCGTCACCGAGGCCGACCTGATCCGCGGCCGCATCCCGGCCGACCCCCGCTACGTCCACGAACCCCGGGAAGCGACCGCCGGCAAGACGGTCGGCGACCTGATGACCAGTCCCGTCACGGCGATGAGCACCGGCACCGACGTCGCCGACCTGTGCCAGGCGCTGGTGGACGCCCGGATCCGGGCGATGCCGATCGTCGACGGCTCGGCCGTGGTCGGCATCGTCACCCGCGGCGACATCGTCCGGGTGCTCGCCCGCGACGACGTCGACATCGCCCGGGACGTCCGGCACCGCCTGGAGATCTACGGCGGTGGTGGCCGCTGGGGTGTCGAGGTGCAGGACGGGTTCGTGCACATCACCGACCAGTTCGACGACGACTCCGACCGGCACGTCGCCCAGTTGCTGGCGCTCGCCGTACCCGGGGTCGTCGCCGCGGAGACCGCATACGCGGGTGAGGAGCAGACACGATGACCGCCAACGACCCGAGGATCACCGTGGGCGTCGACGGCTCGGCGGGGTCGACCGCCGCCGTCGCGTGGGCGGCGGAGCTCGCCTCCCGGCGTCACCTCCAGCTGAAGATCGTGCACGGGCTGCAGGTCGCCGGCCTCTACTACGGCGGCGGCATGACGGGCATCGGCGCGGCGACGCTGTTCGAGGCGGTGCAGAGGGACGGCGAACGAGCCGTCGCCGACGCCCGGGCCCTCGCCGCGTCCGTCGACCAGGACCTGGTCGTCCTCTCCGAGCTGCCCAACGACCCGCCGGTGCCGACGCTGATCGAGGAGTCCCGGCACGCCCGGATGCTCGTCGTCGGCCGGACCGGCACCGGCGCGTTCACCGGCATGCTGCTCGGGGGCACCGCGGCGACGGTCGCGAGCCACGCGCACTGCCCGGTCGCGGTCGTGCGCGGGCGCCACGACTCGACGCCCGTCCCCGCGGCCGGTCCGGTCGTGGTCGGCGTCGACGGCAGCCCGAACAGCGAGCAGGCCATCGCCGTCGCGTTCGAGGAAGCGTCGCTGCGCGGCGTTCCGCTCGTCGCGGTGCACGCCTGGAACGACGTCACCTACGAAGACACGCGCGGCACCGCCCGGATCCTGACCCAGCCGGAATCCCTCGAAGAGGGGGAGAACCGGCTGCTGACCGAGCGGCTCGCCGGCTGGCCGGAGAAGTACCCCGACGTCGAGGTCCGGCGCGTGCTCGTGCGCGACCGGCCGCGGCACGCGCTGCTCGAGGCGTCCGCGGAAGCGCAGCTGGTCGTCGTGGGCAGCCACGGCCGCGGCGGCTTCACCGGCATGCTCCTGGGCTCGACCAGCCAGGCGCTGATCCAGCACGCCCAGTGCCCGGTGCTCGTGGTCCGCCCGGAGCGGAAGGCATGACCGCCGTCGAAGCACGCCCGGCCGCGCTGGGCGGCGCCGAGCTCGCCCGGGTCGACGCCCTCTGGCGGGCCGCGAACTACCTCTCGGCCGGCCAGATCTACCTGATGGCGAACCCGTTGCTGCGCGAGGAGTTGCGCGCCGAGCACGTCAAGCCGAGGCTGCTGGGACACTGGGGGACCTCGCCCGGCCTGAACTTCGTCTACGCACACCTGAACCGCGCGATCCTCGCCCACGACCTGAACGCCATGCTGGTCACCGGTCCGGGCCACGGCGGCCCGGCGCTGCTGGCGAACACGTGGCTGGAAGGCAGCTACACCGAAGCGTGGCCGGAGGTGACGCGGGACGCCGCCGGGATGGCCGAGCTGTTCCGGCAGTTCTCCTTCCCGGGTGGCGTGCCGAGCCACGTGGCGCCGCAGGTCCCCGGGTCGATCCACGAAGGCGGCGAGCTGGGCTATTCGCTCGCGCACGCCTTCGGAGCCGCGTTCGACAACCCGGATCTGCTCGTCGCCTGCGTGGTGGGTGACGGTGAAGCCGAGACCGGACCGCTGGCGACGTCGTGGCACGCCAACAAGTTCCTCGACCCGGTCCGCGACGGCGCGGTGCTGCCGATCCTGCACCTCAACGGGTACAAGATCGCCAATCCGACGCTGCTCTCGCGCATCGCGCCGGCCGAGCTGGACGCCCTGCTGCGCGGCTACGGCTATGAGCCGATCTATGTCGAAGGCAGCGATCCGGAGCCGATGCACCAGGCGATGGCCGCCGCGCTCGACTCGGCCGTCGCCACCCTCGCCGAGCGGCGCGGGGTGTGGCCGATGATCGTGCTGCGCAGCCCGAAGGGCTGGACCGGTCCGTCCGTTGTGGACGGTCAGCCGGTCGAGGGGACCTGGCGGTCGCACCAGGTGCCGCTCGCCGCGGTCCGGACGAACCCGGACCACCTGAAGCAGCTGGAGGAGTGGCTGCGGTCGTACCGGCCCGCGGAGCTGTTCGACGAGTCCGGCCGGCCGGTCGCCGAGGTCACGGCGATGATCCCGGCGGGACGGCGGCGGATGGGCGCGAACCCGAACGCCAACGGCGGTGTGCTGCTGCGGCCGTTGACGTTGCCGGACACGGCGGCCCACGCCGTCGCGGTCACCGCGCCGGGCGCGACGGTGGCCGAGCCGACCCGGGTGCTCGGCCGGTTCCTGCGGGACGTCTTCGCGCTCAACGCCGACCGCGCGAACTTCCGCCTGTTCGGCCCGGACGAGACGGCGTCCAACCGCCTCGACGCGGTCTACGACGTCACCGGCAAGCAGTGGCAGGCGGCGGTGGAACCGGTCGACGAGCACCTGGCGCACGACGGCCGCGTGCTCGAGGTGCTGTCGGAGCACCTGTGCCAGGGCTGGCTGGAGGGCTACCTGCTCTCGGGCCGCCACGGGCTGTTCTCCTGCTACGAGGCGTTCGTCCACATCGTCGATTCGATGGTCAACCAGCACATCAAGTGGCTGGGCGTGCACCGGCGGATCCCGTGGCGGCGCCCGGTCGCGTCGCTGAACTACCTGCTGACCTCGCACGTGTGGCGGCAGGACCACAACGGCTTCTCCCACCAGGACCCCGGGTTCGTCGACCACGTCGCGAACAAGAGCTCCGAGGTCGTGCGGGTGTACTTCCCGCCGGACACCAACACGCTGCTGGAGGTCGCGGCGCACTGCCTGCGCAGCCGCGACTACGTGAACGTGGTGGTCGCCGGGAAGAACGACACCCCGAACTGGCTCGACGCCGAGCAGGCGGCCCTGCACTGCGCACGCGGCGCGAGCATCTGGGAGTGGGCGAGCACGGGAATCGACCGCGAACCGGACGTCGTGCTGGCCTGCGCGGGTGACGCGCCGACGCTGGAGGTCCTGGCGGCGGCTTCGATCCTGCGTGCGGCTTTGCCGTCGCTGGCCGTGCGCGTGGTCAACGTGGTGGACCTGATGCGCCTGCAGCCGGAGTCCGAGCACCCGCACGGGCTCTCGGACCGCGAGTTCGACGCGCTGTTCACCCCGGACCGCCCGGTGATCTTCGCCTACCACGGCTACCCGTGGCTGATCCACCGGCTGGCCTACCGCCGCACCAACCACGCGGGAATGCACGTCCGCGGCTACACCGAGCACGGGACGACGACCACGCCGTTCGACATGCTGGTGCTCAACCACATGGACCGGTTCCAGCTGGTGATCGACGTGATCGACCGGGTACCGGGCCTGGTGGCGACGGCCGGCCTGCTGCGGCAGGAGATGACCGAGGCCCAAGGACGGCACCGGCGGTGGATCCGGACACACGGGGAGGACCTGCCCGAGGTGCGGAACTGGACCTGGACGGGCTGACCGGCCGGCCTTTGTGGACGAAGAACGGGGTGTAGCGGCACTCGGCCATTGCTTGGCCATGCCGCTCACCGCTGTCCAAGGTGGAGTCCGGCGCGGCGATCTGCCGGGTAAGTCCGGCGCGTCCCCGGGTGCCGGGCTTTCCGGGGCGCGGCCGGAACCGGAAGCGGCCGC
This sequence comes from Amycolatopsis sp. NPDC021455, assembly GCF_040640995.1. Lineage (NCBI taxonomy): Bacteria > Bacillati > Actinomycetota > Actinomycetes > Pseudonocardiales > Pseudonocardiaceae > Amycolatopsis > Amycolatopsis sp. NPDC021455. Next base: position 8,756 of record NZ_JBFACT010000115.1, read on the forward strand.
GGGGTTTCGCGCGCCGGGCGGATGCACCATGATGACGCGGACAACGCGGTGGGGCAGACCGCAAAGGATGCGTGTGGTGCTTTACCGTGCTGGGCGGCCGCCGGTGGCCGACGCCGAGCTGCCGGCCGTGCTCGAGCGGGCGCGCCGGGGTGACGAGGACGCCTTCCGCGTGCTCTACCGGGCGGTACAGCCCGGGCTGTGCCGGTACCTGCGGGTGCTGGTCGGGCAGGACGCCGAGGACGTCGCCTCGGAGGCGTGGTTGCAGATCGCCCGTGACCTGGCGTCGTTCCGCGGTGACCTCGACGGGTTCCGCGGCTGGACCGCCACGATCGGGCGGAACCGGGCGCTCGACCACTTGCGCGGGCAGCGCCGCCGCCCGGTCGCCGACGCTCCTGCGGAGTGGTTTCCCGAGCGGGCCGCGCCCGACGACACCGCGGGGGCGGCGATCGAGGCGACGACCACCGACGCTGCGATCGCCCTGATCGCGACGCTGCCGCGTGACCAGGCCGAGGCGGTGATGCTGCGGGCCGTGATCGGGCTCGACGCCAAGGCCGCCGCGAAGGTGCTCGGCAAGCGCCCCGGGGCCGTGCGCACCGCCGCCTACCGGGGACTTCGCACGCTCGCCGATCGTCTCGGCAAGGCCGGTGTGACACTTTCGGACGGCCCGGCGCTGAGGGGTACGTGATGAGCAAGCACCCAGGGCGCCGGATCGACCGGCACACCGCCGAGCAGCTGCTGAGCGGTGTGCCGGTCGACGCCCCGGACGCGTTGACCGGCCTGCTCGCCGCCGCGGCCGCCCCACCGCGCGACGGCGAACTGGCCGGGGAACACGCGGCCATGTCGGCGTTCCTCGAGGCGGCTCAGCACGCCCACGCCCCTCGACCCCGGAGCCCCTCGATGATCAAGACCATGCTGGCGAAGCTGCTCACGGCGAAGGTCGCCGCCGCCGCGGCGGCCGTCTTCGCCGTCGGCGGAGTCGCCACGGCCGCCGTCACCGGCGCACTGCCGCTTCCCGCCGGCGGCTCCTCGCCGGCCCCCGCGGCCTCCAGCCACGCCCAGTCGCCCGCGAACTCCGCGGCGGAGCCGACGAAGACGCACGCGTCCGATGCCACGCAGCCGGAGCACCAGCCGGGATCGTCGCCGTCGCCGTCGCTGGTGGGGCTGTGCCACGCCTACTCCGCCGGTGACAAGGCCGAGCACGGCAAGGCGCTGGAGAGCCCCGCGTTCACCGCGCTGATCACGGCCGCGGGCGACAAGGCCAAGGTCGACGGCTACTGCGACACCCTGCTCAAGGCGGAAGCCTCGACGCCCGCGCACCCCACCGGCACGCCGGGAGCTCCCGCCGACCCGGGCAATTCCGACCAGGGCAAGAGCCACGCGCCCGAGACCGGCGCCCACCCGACCGGCGCGCCCGAAACCCACCCGTCCGGGCCCCCGGCCACGCGTCCCACCCACTGAGCAAGACCCGCCACGGACCGGCGGCGATCCCACCCCTCTCGTTCAGGGGATCGCCGCTGCTTGGACGGGCGGCGGCCACCTCCCCCAACTCCGCCGCCGCCCGTTCTCAAGCTGTCACGTGACGGCGTCGAGCACCTGCTCGGCGTCGCCCAGCCGGATCGCCGGAAGCTCGGCGAACTCGGCGGGCCGGTGCGTCACAACCAGCGCCGACCGGCCCTCGGTCGCCGCCAGCACGTCGGCCGCCAACGCCGTGGCCGTCGGGGCGTCCAGGTGCGCGGTCGGTTCGTCCAGGAGCAGGATCGGGCGGTCCGACAGCAGTGCGCGAGCCACGCCGATGCGCTGACGCTCGCCACCCGACACCGGCGTTCCGTGCGTGCCCAGCGCCGTGTCGAGGCCTTCCGGCAGGTGCGTGAGCCACGGTGAAAGCTGGGCCTGGCCGAGCGCGGTCCGCAGCTCGGCGTCGGTCGCCGAAGGCCGGGCCAGGCGGAGGTTCTCCCGGAGCGTGCTGTCGAACAGGTGCGTGTCCGGGCCGCACCAGGCGATGCGGTCCCGGACCGCGTCGCCGTCGCAGGTCGAAGTGTCCGTGCCGGCGAGCAGGACCCGGCCCGCCGACGGGTCGAGGTAGCGCATCAGGGCCGCGATCACCGTGCTCTTGCCCGCGCCCGAGCGGCCCGTCAGCGCGAGCCGGCGGCCGTGGCCGATGCTCAGGTTCACGTTCCGGACCGCGTCGACCGGCACTCCGGGCCAGCGGACCGACAGGTGCTCGGCCGTCAGTTCGGTGGCCTCCGGTGCGGTCGTGCCGGCCGCGGCCTGGGGCGCCGGGAGCACGTCCAGTTCGGCGAGCCGGCGCGCGGAGCCGGACGCGCCGAGCAGCCGCTGGGCCGCTTCGGGCAGGCCGGCCACCAGTTCGGCCGTCGCGAGCGGCATCAGCGCGAGCACCGCCAGCGCGGGACCGGGTACCGCCGCCTGGATGCCCAGTACCAGGCACGAAACCGACGTCAGCCCGACACCGAGCGTGGCGATCCCGCCACCGAGGCCGCGCCAGGCCGCGGACCGGCGCTGGAGCGCGGTCAGGACACCGTCGAGTTCGCGCAGCCGCGAGTGCCGCCGGGCCGCGGCGTCGTAAGTGATCAAGTCGGCCGACGCCTGCAGGAGTTCCACCGTGCCCGCGGTCAGGTCCGCCCGCAGCCGGGCGCTGGAGTGTTGCGCCCGGCGGGCTGCCAGCGCCGCGACGACCGGCGCCAGGACACCGGCGACGGCCAGGCCGGCCGCCGCTGCGAGGCCGGCGGCGGGCAAGATGAGCCCGAGGGTGACGGCGGTCGCCGCGAGGACCGCGAACGTCGACACGCCCGGGACCAGGCCGCGGACCAGAACGTCCTGCTGGCTGTCCACATCGGACACGAGCCGGTGCAGCAGGTCGCCCCGGCGCAGGCGCGCCGTGCCCGCCGGGCCGATCCGGACCAGCTGCGCCCACACCCGCACCCGCAGCTCGGCCAGGGCACGCAGGGCGACGTCGTGGGACAGCAGCCGCTCGACATAGCGGAAGAGGCCTTTCGCCAGGCCGAACGTCCGCACCGCGACGATCGCCACCATCAGGCTCAGCACCGGCGGGTGCAGGGCCGCGCTCGCGATCAGCCACGACGACGTCGCCGTCAGCGCGACTCCGCAGCCCAGCGCGGCCGTCGCGGCCAGACAGGCCAGCGCGAGCCGCAGCCGGTAGGGCCGGACGGCCTCCAGCAACGGCCGCCACCGCGGAACGTCCACAGTGGACTCGCTCAGGACCGGAACGACCGCGGGCCGCGAAATCGGCCGCGCCGCCGCGGCGGCCGAGGGCGCGGGAAGGGCGATCGGGGCGCCCAGGGACACGACCCGGTCGCAGCGGGCCAGTACCGCGGGGTGGTGGCTGACGATCACCGCGGTCCGCCCGGCGAGTACCTTCGGCAGCCGTTCCAGGATGGCCGACTCGGTTTCCGCGTCGACGCCTTCGGTCGGTTCGTCCAGCAGGATCAGCGGCCGGTCGAGCAGCACCGCGCGGGCCAGCGCGACGCGACGGCGTTGCCCGGTCGACAGCCCGGCACCCAGCTCACCGACCACAGTGGACAGCGGGACGTCGAGCGCCGCGGTGTCGGCGGCGGCCAGCACGTCGTCGTCGGTCGTGTCGGGGGAGCCCAGGCGGATGTTCTCCGCGACCGTCCCGGCGATCAGGTGCGGTTGCTGCGGCACCCAGGCGAGGTGCCGGTGCCAGGTCGCGCGGCCGATGTCGGCGAGGTCGACGGCACCCGCCAGGATCCGGCCGCCGTCGGGCCGTCGCCAGCCCAGGAGGAGGTCGAGCAGCGTGGACTTCCCGGCTCCGCTCGGGCCGGTCACGCCGACGACCTCGCCGGGTGGGAGGCGGAGGTTGAAGCCGTCGAGGATCGGTCCGGACCGGCCCTCGACGGTGACGTCCTCGCAGCGCAGCGCCACCTTGGCGAGATCCGGAACCGTGCGGGTGCCGGTGTCGCCGGCCGGGGTTTCGGCGAGCGCGATGATCTCCTCCGCGGCGGCGAGGCCCTCGGCGCTGTCGTGGAACCGGGCGCCGACCGCCCGCAGCGGCAGGTAGACCTCCGGCGCGAGGATCAGCACGACGAGCGCGGTCCGCAGGTCGAGTTCACCGGCCAGCAGGCGGAGGCCGATCGACACCGCCACCAGGGCGACCGACAGCGTGGCCAGGAGCTCGAGCGCGAGGGCGGACAGGAACGCCACCCGCAGCGTCCGCATGGTGTGCGCGCGGTACTGCCCGGTGATCTCCCGCAGCGACCGGATCTGTGCCCGCGCGCGGCCGAACGCCGTCAGCTCGGCGAGCCCGGCGACGAGGTCGAGGAAGTGGTTGCCCAGCACCGAAAGGGTCCGCCACTGCCGCCGGACGTCGCGCTGGGTGTAGAGCCCGATGAGGATCATGAAGACCGGGATGAGCGGCACGGTGAGGCCGACGATCACCGCGGCGGCCCAGTCGGCGACCAGGATCCGGGTGCCGACGACCAGCGGCACGACCGCCGCGATCAGCAGCTGCGGCAGGTAACGCGCGAAGTACCCCTCCAGCCGGTCGACGCCGTGCGTGGCGAGGGCCGCGACCTCGGCGGGGGAGCGGCCGGCCTGCCGCGGGCCGATCCGCAGCGCCGCCGCGATCACCGTTTCGCGCAGCTGGGAGAGCGCCCGCGCGGCGGCGCGGTGCGCGGTCGTCTCGGCCAGCCACGTGATCCCGGCCCTGGCCAGGACGACCAGGGCCAGCAGGCCGAGCGGCAGGAGGAGGCTGCCCAGCGGGAAGCCGTCGAGGAACGCCCACGTGATCGTCTTCGCCAGCAGTTCCGCCTGGGCGAGCACCAGCATCGCGGTGAGGACGCCCAGGACGGCGCAGGCCACGACGAACGGCCGGACGGCGCGCGCGTGACGCAGCAACCTCGGGTCCAGCGGCTTCACCGGCGCAGCCCGGCTTCGGCGGGGATCGAAGCGCGGGTGATCCGCTTGCGGAACACCCAGTACGTCCAGGCCTGGTAGGCCAGCACGATCGGGGTGAAGGCGACCGCCACCCACGTCATGATCTGCAGCGTGTACGGCGTAGAGGAGGCGTTCGTCGTGGTCAGGCTGAACGCCGGGTCGGTCGTCGACGGCAGCACGGCCGGGTACAGCGACCAGAACAGCGTGAACGTGACGGCGATGATCGCGCCGGCGGTGCTCGCGAAGGCGAACCCGTCCCGCTCGCCGGCGGTGAACAGGACCGCGGCGACGAGCAGGGCCGCGGCGAGCGCCGACGTCAGCCACGCCCAGCCGCCGTGCTCGATCGCGGTGTAGGCGAGGAAGACGCCGCCGAACACGATCGCCGTGCCGCCGAGCGCGCGGCCCAGCGTGCGGGCCCGGTCCCGAAGCGCGTCGGTCGTCTTCAGGGTCAGGAACACCGCGCCGTGGAAGGCGAACAGGCTGAGCGTCGCCAGGCCGCCGAGCAGCGCATACGGGTTGAGCAGGGTGAAGAACGTGCCGGTGAAGTGGTGCTGGGCGTCGAGTGGGACGCCGTGGACGATGTTGCCGAACGCGACGCCCCACAGCAGCGCGGGCGCGGCGGAGGCGAACACGATGATCCAGTCCCAGGTGTTGCGCCAGCGCGGGCTGTCGATCTTGCCGCGGAACTCGAACGCCACCCCGCGCAGGATCAAGGCGACCAGCACGAGCAGCAGGGCCAGGTAGAAGCCGGAGAACAGGCTCGAGTACCAGAGCGGGAAGGCGGCGAAGGTGGCGCCGCCGGCGACGAGCAGCCAGACCTCGTTGCCGTCCCAGACCGGGCCGATCGTGTTGATCAGCACGCGGCGGTCGGTGTCGTCGTGGCCGAGGACGCGCAGCAGCGTGCCGACGCCGAAGTCGAAGCCTTCGAGGACGAAGTAGCCGGTCCAGAGGACCGCGATGAGCAGGAACCAGATGTCGGTGAGGGCCATGGCGGGGTCTCCGGGTTTCTTCGGCGCCGTCAGTAGGCGAAGGCCGCGGGGCGCGGCTCGTCGGTCTCGGGTGCGGGTGCTTCCGGAGGCGGGGGCCCGGCCTTGGCGTAGCGCACCATCAGGACGCCGTCGACGACGGCGAGCACGCCGTACAGCACGGTGAACACGATCAGCGACGTCAGCACGGTCCCGGCGGAAACGGTCGGGGACACCGAGTTCGCGGTCTTGAGCACGCCGAACACCGACCACGGCTGGCGGCCCATCTCGGTGAAGATCCAGCCGACGCTGTTGGCCAGGAAGGGCAGGGCGATCCCGGCGGTCGCGACGGGGAAGAACCAGCGGGCGCGCGGGGTGCGGCCGCGGCGGAACAGCCAGAGCCCGGCCAGGGAGACGAGCAGGCAGAGGAAGCCGAAGCCGATCATCAGGCGGAACGTCCAGTAGGCGACCGGGATGTCCGGGCGGTACTCGCCGGGCCCGTACTTCTGCTGTTCGGCGGCCTGGAGGTCGTTGATGCCCTCGACCCGGCCGTCGAAGTGACCGGTGGCCATGAAGGAGAGCACGCCGGGGACGCGGATGCTGAACTTCTCCTGCGAGCCGTCGAGCGAGCCGATGGTGAACAGCGAGAACGACGCGGGCGCGACGGTGTCGTAGAGCGCTTCGGCGGCGGCCATCTTCATCGGCTGCTGCTCGGTCATCAGCCGGGCCTGCAGGTCGCCGGTGACGATGACGCCGAGGCTGGCGATCAGCACGGTGACCAGGGCGAGCTTCATCGACGGCCGGAACACGTCGGCGTTCTTCTGGCGACGCAGCTGCCAGGCGCTGATCCCGACGACGAACATCCCCGCGGTGAGGAAGCACGCGGTGATCGTGTGGGCGAACGCCCCGACGGCGGTGGAGTTGGTCAATACCGCGCCGAAGTCCTTGAGCTCCGCGCGCCCGGTGGCGGGGTTGACCGCGTAGCCGACCGGGTGCTGCATCCAGGAGTTGGCGGCGAGGATGAAGTACGCCGAGAGCACGGTGCCGATCGAGGCGAGCCAGATGGTGGCCAGGTGCAGCTTCTTCGGCAGCTTGTCCCAGCCGAAGATCCACAGCCCGAGGAACGTCGACTCCAGGAAGAACGCCAGCAGGCCCTCGATGGCCAGCGGCGCGCCGAAGATGTCGCCGACGAAGGTGCTGTAGTCGGACCAGTTCATCCCGAACTGGAA
>NZ_JBFACT010000116.1:0-15184 GCF_040640995.1 Amycolatopsis sp. NPDC021455
CCTTGCAAACCCCCCAACGGGGGCTTGGTTTCCGCCCCCCCCCCCCAACGCCACATTGGGTGCGCTCAACGCACGAACGCCACATTGGGGCGCAACGCCCAGACGTCGAACACCGTCGCCTCAGCCCGAGCGCTTACCGCCGCCGGTTCGGCCCGGCCGCGTGACCTCCGCGAGCGCCTTCGCCAGCACGTCCCGCTGCACCGGCGCCGGGTAGGCCGCCGGGTCGGCCGCGGCCAGGACGTTCAGGCCTTCCACCAGCGCCACCAAGCCCTTCGTCGCCCGCTCGAGCTGTTCGTCCGTCCACTCCGGACGGACCGCCGCGACCAGCCGGCGGATCCGGGCGAGAAACGAGTGGTTCGCCGCGCGGTGGCGGTCGGCCAGGTCCTCGTCGGCCAGGGCCGCGGCGAGGAAACCCACCCACACCCGGGACTCCTCGTGGTGGCCGTGCGGTAGGTCGACCGCCTGGCCGAGCACCGCCGTCAACGCGCCAGTGGCGTCGGCGCTCGCCGCTTCGGCCGCGTCCGCGCGGACGGCCGTGCGTTCGTAGAGCAGGTCACGCGCGTGCAGCAGCAGCGCCTTCTTGGTCGGGAACGTGTGCATGACCAGCCCGGTGGTGCAGCCGGCGCGCTCGGCCACCGCGCGCAGCGTCAACCCCGGCAGGCCGTCTTCGGCGAGCACCTGCCACGTCGCGTTCGACAGCAGTTCCCGTTGCGCCCGCACGTCACGCTGCTTCGGCATCCAGCCTCCTTCCCGGGAAGCGTAACAGGTGCTACGGTAACAACTGTTACGGAACAGGGAGTGCGACCCGATGCTCGAAAGCACATTGACGATCACCCCGGTGACCTGGGGCGATCCTGACGCCGTCCGCCTGCGCGAAGCCCAGCGGACCGAGCTCGACGCCCGCTACGGCACCGACGACCACGAGCCGGGCGCCCTGCCCACCGCCGAGACCGTCGCGGTGTTCCTCGTCGCCCGGGACGCGGCGGGGACCGCCCTCGGCTGCGGCGGGATCCGGCTCCTGGGGCCGGGATCGGGCGAGGTCAAGCGCATGTACGTCGAGCCGGCGGCCCGCGGCACCGGCGTCGCGGCCGCGCTGCTGCGCGCGCTCGAAGACCACGCGCGCGACCTCGGCATCACCCGGCTGCTGCTGGAGACCGGCACCGGACAGCCCGACGCGATCCGCTTCTACCAGCGCGAAGGCTACGAACCGATCGAGGCCTACGGGCCCTACCGCGGAGAACCGCTGTCGCGCTGCTTCGCGCGAGATCTGTGATCGGTTTTCCGATGGCCGCCCCACGGTGACCTATTGGCGGCGGCACGCGCATCGGGCTTACCTTCGGAAGGCACGGCGATCTGGGGTTCTTTTCGCCGTTCCCGTCACGAACCGGAGTTTCCCTTGCGTATCAAGCAGATCGGCGTCGCGCTGGCCGCGGCCGCCGTGTTCGCCCTGCCGGCCGCACCCGCCGGAGCGACGCCGAGGATCGTCCCCCTCGACCTCGCCGCCGGGCAGCAGCCGGAAAACATCGCGCTGCAGCCCGACGGCTCCGCCGACCTCACTTTCGCCTACACCGGCGAAATCGGCCGGGTCACCCCCGATGGACGGGTGAGCGTCCTCGCCCGGATTCCCGTCCCCGCCGACGGCGACGTCCCCGTGGTGCACCGGAAGCTGTTCCTCGGCGGCATCGTCCGGGCTCCCGGCGGCGACCTGTACGTCGCCGTTTCCACCGGCACGGCGGCGACCGGCCTCTACCGCGTCCGGCCCGGAACCGCGCCGGTGCGGGTGGCCGCGCTGCCGCCGTCCGGCTTCCAGAACGGCGTCGCGCTCGATCCCGCCGGCGGCGACCTCTTCGTCGCCGACTCGTTCGGCTCGGTCGTCCGCCGGGTCTCGCCGAGCACCGGGCGGGTCACCGACTGGGCCACCGGCGAACTGCTCGCCCCGGTGAGCGGCTTCGGCGCGAACGGCGTGAAAGTCCACGACGGCGCGGTGTGGGTGTCCAACCTGGACCGCGGCACGCTGGTCCGGTTCCCGCTCACCGGAGCGCCGGGCCGGGTCGTCGTCACCGGGCTCGGGCCGGTCGACGACTTCGCCTTCCACGGCGACACCGTGGTGGTGGCGGTCAACCAGGAGAACCGGGTCGTCACCGTCGACCGCCACGGCACCCGGACCATACTGTCCACTTCGGACGGTCTGGCCAACCCGACGTCGGTCGCCGTCCGCGGTGACACGCTGTACGTCGCCGACAGCGCCTACTTCGGCGGCTCGCCCAACCTCCTGCGCACGTGCCTGCGATGATCGGCACGTGCATCCGCACGCGGATTGTGCACGCGCTTTCCGATGATCTCGGGAAGTGGTTGCTGTGAACCAAATCCACCGGTAAGTTGGCGGACCCCGGTGCCCAGTCATCGGCCACCGGGGTTCGCGCTGCTCGGCGGAGCGGGGAGGCAACCCGAGAGCGCTTTCCGGCGGTAGGGGTCACCGCCGGGGTGCAGGAGGGATGCAGTGCCTTGGTGTTCCGGGGAACGGTCATGGCCGACCACGTGACCGAGCCGTACCTGGTCGGCGTCGAAGCCATCGCGGGCGAGCTGTTGCGCGGCAAGTGGTGCGTCTACCTGCACGAATGGCTCGGCGACGACTACGACCTCGACAGCTGGCGAGAGCTCGTCGCCGCCGAGGCCGAACGGTCCGGCGTCGAGGTGTGCTTCATCCAAATCCCGCGCAAGGACATGACGCTCGTCGCGAACGTCCGCGCGCTGCCCAGCTTCGAGCAGGTCACCGAGTCCGTGGCGGCCTTGGAGCACTACCGGGGCCTGGCCGCGGGACGCGGTTGGCGCGGTGCCGCCACCAGCCGCAGGTCAGCCCGGTAGGCAAGGGCCACTCCTTCCTTCGGACCAAGATGCGGGAAATCGATTACCTCGGCGCTATGGTGGCCCCTGACACACTGTGGGCGACGAGAGCGAACGAGGGCGCGGGTGGCGACGATCTCGGACGTGGCGGCACTGGCCGGAGTCTCGACCGCGACCGTGTCACGGGTACTCAACGGCAAGTCCACAGTGGACCCGGCGCTGGCCGAGCGGGTGGCCGGGGCGGTGGCGGAGCTCGGCTACACGCCGAACGGCCTCGCGCGCAGCCTGCGCCGCCGCGAAACCGCGGTGCTCGCGCTGATCATCTCCGACGTCGAGAACCCGTTCTTCACGGCCATCGCGCGCGGGGTCGAGGACGTGGCGCAGGCCGCGGGTTTCTCGGTGATGCTGTGCAATTCGGACGAAAACACCGCCAAGGAACGCCGGTACGTCGAAGTGGCGGCGCAGGAGCGGCTCGCGGGCGTGATCATGTCGCCGACCACCCGGGACAGCGACGTCGGTCCGCTGGTCGCGCACCGCACGCCGATCGTGACGATCGACCGCCGCCTCGGCTCGGCGGACTGCGACGCGGTGCTCGTGGACTCCCGCACCGCCGCCCGGGAAGCCGTCCGGCACCTGGTTTCCCGGGGCTACCGGCGGATCGGCTGCGTCGCCGGCCCGCCGGGCGTCACCACGGCGGACGAGCGCCTCGACGGTTACCGCGAGGGACTTCGCGAAGCACGCCGGAAATACTCGACGAAACTGGTGCGGCGCTGCGAATTCCGCGAAACCGGCGGCCGGGAAGCCGCCACCGGACTGTTGACCAGACCCGGCCGGCCGGACGCGCTCCTGGTGTCGAGCAGCACGATGGCGGTGGGCGTGCTGCAGGCGATGGCCGAGTTGGACCTGCGTCCGGGCCAGGACGTCGGCATCGTTTCGTTCGACGAAGCACCGTGGGCGACCTTGATTTCCCCGGCGTTGACGGTCCTCGCTCAACCGGCCTACGCGATGGGCCGGCTGGCGGCGCGCCTGCTGCTCGACCGCATCGCCGACGGCGGCGACCGCCCGGCGAGCACGACGACGATGGCGGCCCGGCTCGTCGTCCGGGCCAGTTCGGCCCGCCGATCCGGCCCGAAGGTCCGCCCGAAGTGACGCTTGACACACCCCCGCGCCCGCCCTAGCGTCGAGTAATCGATTACTCCCATCTTCCGCCGACGCGAGGGGTGTCATGGAAGAGCCGGGTACTCCGCTGGTCGCGATGACCGGCGTCAGCAAGGCCTACGGCGGCACGCTCGCGTGCGACCACGTCGGCTTCACCGTGCGCCGCGGTGAGGTGCACGCGCTGCTCGGGGAAAACGGCGCCGGCAAGTCGACGCTGATGCGGATCCTCTCCGGCGACGTCACCGGGTACCGCGGCACCGTCGAAATCGACGGCGAGCCCGTCGTCTTCGGCGGGCCCGCCGACGCGCAACGGCACGGCATCGCCATGATCCCGCAGGAGCTCGACCTCGTGCCCGGGCTTTCGATCGCCGACAACGTCTTCCTCGGCCGCGAGCCGCACACGAAGGCCGGCACGGTCGCGCGGCGGAAGACGCACCGCGAGACGCGGGAACTGCTGGCCCGCACGGGGATCACGCTCGACCCGAAACGCGCCGTCGGCGAGCTGCGCACCGGCGAACAGCAGCTCGTCGCCATCGCCAAGGCACTCGCCCTCGACGCCCGTGTGCTGGTCATGGACGAGCCGACGTCCGCGCTCACCGGCGCCGAGGCCGAGCGGATGTTCGAGGTGATCGGCGAACTGCGCGACGCGGGCGCCGGGATCGTCTACATTTCCCACCGACTGGAGGAAATCGGGCGGATCGCCGACCGGGCCACCGTGCTGCGCAACGGCCGCGTCGCCGGGGAATTCGCCGCGCGCGACCTGACCGTCGAGCAGGTCACCGAAGCGATGCTCGGCCGCCCGGTCGAGGCGCTGTTCCGTGTCAAGCACGGCGAAACGGGCGGTGAACTGCTTCGCCTCGAGGACTTCGCGGTGCGCCCGCGACGGCACCGGCCCGGCCGCCGCGAACCCGGCGGCATCTCGCTCACCGTGCGCGCCGGGGAGATCGTCGGCCTCGGCGGATTGCTGGGCTCGGGCCGCACCGAACTGCTGGAGACGCTGTTCGGTGCGGGCACGCCCGGGCCGTGGCGGGGGCGCGTGTCCCTCCGTGGCCGGGAGATCCGGCCGAGCAGCCCGCGGCACGCCGTCAAGCTCGGGCTCGCGCTGGTGCCCGAGGACCGCCGGATCGCGGGCCTGGCCTTGGACCATTCGGTCCGCGCCAACACCGTACTGTCTGTTGTGGACAGATTGGCGACGGCGGGCCTGCTGACCCGGCGACGCGAGAACGAAGCCGCGGCCGGGGTGCTCGGCGAGCTGAAGGTGAAGGGCGCGCTCGCCGATCCGGCCGGCACGCTCTCGGGCGGCAACCAGCAGAAGGTCGTCCTCGGCCGGGCGCTGCTCACCGAGCCGGCCCTGCTGCTGCTCGACGAGCCCACCCGCGGCGTCGACGTCGGCGCGAAGGCGGAGATCTACCAGCTGCTGGCGGCCGCGGCCGCGCTGGGCATCGGCGTGCTGCTCGCCTCGTCCGAACCCGCCGAGCTGGCCGGGCTGTGCGACCGCGTCGTCGTCCTGCACGAAGGCCGCGGCGGCCAGGAGCTCGACACGCACGACGCCGGAGAGGCCGAGCTGCTCGCCGCGATGAGCGGCCGGGGGAGCCCATGACCACCACCGAGTTCCTGCCCGGCCGCGTCACGAACGCGCTGTTCCGCTTCCAGAGCCTGTTCGGCCTGGTGCTCGTGCTCGCGGCGGCGATCGCGTTCTCGCCGTCCCACGACGGCTTCCCGGACTTCCTCACCAGCGGCAACCTCTTCAACGTCGTCCGCGCGATCTCCGAGATCGGCATCATCGCCGTGGGCATGACGTTCGTGATCCTGATCGGCGGGATCGACCTGTCGGTCGGCGCGGTGCTCGGGCTCGCCGCGGTCGGCTCGGCGGTCCTGCTCGTCGACGACGGCCTCGGCGTGCTCCCGGCGGTGCTCGTCGTGCTCGCCGCGGGCCTGGTCTTCGGCCTGCTGCAGGGAGTCGCGTCGGCGGTGTTCGGCATCCAGGCGTTCATCGTCACGCTGGCCGGGCTGCAGGTCGCCCGCGGGCTCGCCCGGATCTGGTCGGGCGGCCAGGGCGTGCAGATTTCCTACGGCGACGGCCCCGGTGAGGCGCCCGTCGCGTTCTCCCTGCTCGGCGAACGGACGTTCAACGGGCTGGTACCGATCCCGGCGGTGATCTTCGCCGTGGTCGCCGTCGCGGCCATCGTTTTCCTGCGCACCAGCGCGTTCGCCCGGCACGTCTACGCGATCGGCGGCAACGAGAAGGCCGCGCGCCTGTCGGGCGTCGCCGTCACGCGGGTCAAGGTGCTGGTCTACGGGCTGAGCGGGCTGCTGGCCGCGCTCGCCGGGATCGTCCACGCCGGCCAGCTGAACCAGGGCAGCCCGAACGACGGCAGCGGTTACGAGCTCGACGCCATCGCCGCCGTCGTGATCGGCGGCACCGCGCTGTCGGGCGGCCGCGGCTCGGTGTCGGGCACCGTCGCCGGCGCGCTCCTGCTGGGCGTGCTCAACAACATCCTTGCGCTCACCGGCGTCGACCCGAACGTGCAGCTGCTGATCAAGGGCCTGGTGATCGTCGCCGCCGCCGGACTGCAGCGGCTGCGTCCGGTGTCTTGACCGCGAGCCTTGAATGCGAAAAGAGGGGAAGAAGGAAATGTCCGGAAAGCACTGGGCGATAAAGCACTGGGCGATCCTCGTGCTCGTCCTGGCCGCGACCGCCTGCGGCACCACGCACGAGAACTCCGGCCAAGGCGCTTCGACGTCCGCGCGGGCCTGCCGGGGCCAGGACGGCGAGTACACCATCGGGGTCAGCCAGGCCAACCTCGGCGAGCCGTACCGCAAGCAGATGAACGACGACATCGCGCGGGCGGCCAGGCAGTACCCGCAGTTCACCGTCGAGTTCGCCGACGCGCAGCAGGACAACGCCAAGCAGGTCGCCGACGTCGAGAACTTCCTGACCCGGCGGATCGACCTGCTGATCATCAGCCCCAACGAGGCGACCCCGCTGACGGCGGTGGTGAAGAAGGCCTACGACAAGGGCATCCCGGTCCTGGTGCTGGACCGCAAGGTCGACGGCGACGCGTACACGCAGTGGATCGGCGCCGACAACGTCGACATCGGACGGCAGGCCGGGCAGTACCTGGCGGACGAGATCCTGCCGCACGGCGGGAAGATCGCCGAGATCCGTGGGCTCGCCGGGTCCACCCCGGCCAAGGAACGCCAGGACGGCTTCGCGAAGGGCATCGAGGGCCGCGGCATCGACATCGTGACCACTGTGGACGGTGACTGGCTGCGCGAGAAGGCCCAGCAGCAGGCGGACGCGATCTTCAAGGCGCACCCGGAGATCCAGGCCGTCTACGCCCAGAACGACCCGATGGCCGAAGGCGCCTACCTCGCGGCGAAGGCAGCGGGCCTGGTCCCGCGGGTCAAGTTCCTCGGCATCGACGGCCTGCCGATCCCGCCCGGCGGGATCAAGGCGGTCGAAGCCGGCCGCCTCGAGGCGACGTTCGTCTACCCGACGGGCGGCCGCGAAGCGGTGGCGTCCGCGAAGAGCATCCTGCTCGACTGCGCCAAGCCGCCGAAGACGCAGCTGCTGCCGACGCAGCTCGTCACCCGGGCCAACGCCGCCGAGGTGTACGCGAAAGCCAACCGCTGATGGCACGCATCGGCTTGATCAGCCTCTCCGACGGCCGCGACTACGTCCACAGTGGACTTGTGGAGTTCGTCCGCGGCGCCGAGGACAGGCTGGCCGCGGCCCTCGCCGAAGCGGGCCACGAGGTCGTCCGGGCCTCGACGCCGGTGTTCGCCAACACGGTGGCCGGCTCGGTCGCCCGCGAGATCGAGGCGGCCGGGGTGGACCTGACCGTGCTGCACTACTGCGTCTGGGCGTTCCCGCACTTCACGATGCTCGCCGCGGATACGCTCAGCGGGCCGCTGGTCCTGGTGGCGAGCCCGGATCCGGTGCAGCCCGGCATGGTCGGGATGCTCGCCGCGGGCGGCGCGCTGGACCAGATCGGGCGGCGGCACACCCGGCTCCGGGGCGACCCGCCGTCCGTCGCCGCCGCGATCGGGACGCGCGGGAACGCGGCGGCCGCCGTGGCGAGGCTGCGCGGCAGCACGTTCGGCCGGATCGGGGGCCGGCCGATGGGGATGAACACCGCCGTCGCCAACACCGACCAGTGGCAGCGGCAGTTCGGCGTCGACGTCGAGGAGATCGACCAGTGGGAGATCGTCCGGCGCGCCGAAGCGGCCGACCCGGCGGAGAAGCGGCGGGCGCGGGAGTGGCTGGAGCGGCACGCGACCGTGCGCTACGACGGCGTCAAGCTGACTCCCGAGCTGCTGGAGCGGCAGATCGGGGCGTACCTCGCGATGCGGTCGCTCGTCGACGAGTGACACCTGGACTTCACCGGCGTCAAGGGCCAGCCCGAGCTGACGCGGCACTTCGCGACGATGGACGTCGCCGAGGCGTTCCTCAACGACCCGTACGACTGGAACGGGCCGAAGGAGACCCACGTGTGCGCGACCGAGGCGGACATGGACGGCGCGCTGACCATGCAGCTGATGAAGCACCTGTCGGGCACGCCGGTGCTGTTCGCCGACGTCCGCCACCACCACGCGGACCGGGACATCTGGGACCTGTGCAACTCCGGCCAGCACGCGACCTGGTTCGCCGCGCGCAGCGACGACCCGGCGGAGAACCTGGCCCGCGTGACCCTGCACCCGGCGGTGTTCTTCTTCCCGGCCGGCGGCGGGTCGGTGCACCACATCGCCGCACCGGGGCGGATGACACTGGCCCGGCTGACCCGGCTCGACGGCGCCTACCGCATGCAGCTGATGCTGGGCGAGTTCGAGAACTACGACGAGGCCACGACCTCGGCGCTGGAAGCGCGGTCGACGCCGGAGTGGCCCCACGCGTTCGCCCGGCTCGACGTGCCCGCGGAAACGTTCCTCGCCCGCTTCGGCGCCAACCACATCCACGCCGTGCCGGGTGACCGGCGAGCCGAGTTGAGGGAGGTGTGCGACCTGTTGGGGATGACCCTGGACGAGTTCACCCGCGGCTGAGCGAAACTGTCGGTACCCACCGGTAGCGTGGAAAACGGGGGCTGCTCGATTCGGCGGTTGACTTCGACCTTGCTTGAGCTTTTACGGTCGGCGACAATGCCGCGCGCCGGTCCGAAGAGACTGCACCTGGGGGTCAGCCTCATCGGCCGGCGCGCGGTGTCGATCGTCCATTATGGACACTTCAGGGCGGTTCACCTGGGAAGCTGGCGCGAGCGCCGGATCGGTGATTTATTGGAGTGGGTCAGGCACCGTGGGTAAGGGGAGGGGCTGGCGATGGCGGGAGTGGGCAAGCGACTGTTGACGGCCGTGGCGGCGACCGCGGTACTGGGCGGCCTGTTGACGGCGGCACCGGCGGCGGAGGCGGCCGAAGCCGTCGACTGGAAGCCGTGCGCGGACGTGCCGGAGGCCGACTGCGGCACGGTGACCGTGCCGATCGACTGGGCCCACCCCGACCGCGGCACCACGACGATCGCGCTGGCCCGGCGCAAGGCCACCGACCCGCAAGCCAGGATCGGCTCGATCCTGATGAACCCGGGTGGCCCCGGCGGAGAGGGTGCGGACGCGGTCAAGTACGGCTTCGCGCTCTCGCCGGAGATCACCAAGCGGTTCGACACCGTCGGCTTCGACCCGCGCGGCGTCGGTGCCAGCACCCAGATCAAGTGCGGGCTCGACGAGTTGATCGCCGACCACCCGGTGGTGCCGCGCAACCAGGCCGAGTTCGACCAGCTCGCGCAGTACAACCGGAAGCTCGGCGAAAGCTGCGCCCGGCTCACCGGGCCGCTGGCGAAGTTCGGCGACACCGCAAGCGTCGCACGGGACATGGACGCCATCCGCGCCGCGCTCGGCGAGCGCAAGCTGACCTATTACGGCGTCTCCTACGGCACGCTGATGGGCCAGCAGTACGCCGAACTGTTCCCGGACAAGGTCCGCGCGCTCGTGCTGGACAGCAACATGGACCACTCGCAGTTCACCGCATGGGAGTTCCTGAACAGCGAAACGCAGTCGATGCAGGCGGCGTTCGGCGAGTTCGCCGCGTGGTGCGGCCGCACGCCGCGCTGTGCCCTGCACGGACAGGACGTCTCCAAGGTGACGCGCGCACTCCAGGACAAGGCCGCGCGCGGGGAGCTGAAGGACCCGCAGAGCGGTGAGCTGATCACGCCGCTGGATCTCGCGTCGCTCATCCGTGCCCATTTCTACGGCCCGGACTGGGACCTGCTGGCGGAGACGCTCAAGGCGTACGCGGACGGCACCAAGCCGGCCGTGTCGGCGAAGCTGAAGGAAGACATCCCGGTCAACAACGTGTTCCGGAGCGTGTTCTGCGACGACTGGAAGCTGCCGGTCCACAACTTCGCCGAACTCGAGACCTACCGCCGCGCGGCCGCGGCGCTCGCCCCGGACATCAAGGTCAACAACCTGGCCTGGACCTCGATCACCGGCTGCGTCGGCTGGCCGGAGCGGACCGACAACCCGCAGCACCCGCTGTGGCTGCACGGCGCGCCGCCGCTGCTGATGCTGAGCAGCAAGCACGACCCCGCGACCCCGTACGCGTGGTCGCGGACCGCGGCCCGGCAGAGCGGCAGCACGCTGCTCACCTACGACGGCTGGGGCCACGGCGCGTACTTCAAGCACAGCGAGTGCGTGACCAAGGCGACCGACGACTACCTGATCACCGGCAAGCTCCCGGCCAGGGGCACGCACTGCGCCGCGGTCGAGCCGACCCCACCGCAGTCCCGGGTCGCCGGCCCGAAACTGCCGCCGACGACCGGCTTCTGACGCTTCCGTCGCGTGGCACAATCGATTCCGGCCACGCGACGGAGCGGGGAAGGGAGCCGGACATGGGGTTCAGGAGCAGGACTTTCCACCGGATCCTCACCGGAGCGGCGGCCATCCTCGCGCTGGCTACGCTGACGACGGCGCCGGCGGAAGCCAGGCCGGCCCACGGCGGCTACCTCGCCCTCGGCGATTCGGTGGCGTTCGGGTACCGGCCGGGTGCCGTGACACCGCTCCCGGACTACCTGAACCCGGCCAACTTCCGTGGATACGCGGAGAAATACGCGTCCCTGCGCGGGCTTCGGCTGGCGAACGCGTCCTGCCCCGGCGAAACGACGGCGAGCATGCTGACACCGGGCGCGCAGAGCAACGGCTGCGAGAACTCCCTCGGTTCCCCGGCCGGCTACCGGACATCGTTCCCGCTGCACGTCAGCTATCCCGGTACCCAGGTCGAGTACGCGGTGCAGTACCTGCGAACCCACCCGGACACCCGGCTCGTGACGCTGACCATCGGCGCCAACGACATGTTCCTCTGCCAGGACACCACGCCGGACCACTGCACGAGCTCGTTCCCGGCCGCGCTCGACCGGGTGAGCCGCAACCTCTCGGCCATCCTCGCGGCCGTGCGTGCCCACTACCGCGGCGACCTGGCGCTGGTGTCGTACTACTCGCTCGACTACCGCGATCAGGCGCAGGTCACGCAGGTGAAAGCCATCGACGCGGCTTTGACCCAGGTGACCCGTCGTTTCCACGGATTTGTCGCGGACGGCTTCACGGCATTTCGGCTGGCTTCCCTGCGTGCCGGCGGAGATCCGTGCGCGGCCGGATTGCTGATTCCGCTACCGGGCGGGGGTTGCGATGTTCACCCCACGGCCGCCGGGCACCGGGCTTTGGCCACCGCGCTCGCCGTGGCCGTCGCTCTCCATTGATTACCGGCGCGGTTACCGCGGCT
The DNA here is from genome assembly GCF_040640995.1 of Amycolatopsis sp. NPDC021455. NCBI lineage: Bacteria > Bacillati > Actinomycetota > Actinomycetes > Pseudonocardiales > Pseudonocardiaceae > Amycolatopsis > Amycolatopsis sp. NPDC021455. The sequence continues at coordinate 11,768 of NZ_JBFACT010000116.1, forward strand.
TGCGCCGCCACAGGCCGGTGACCACCGCGAGCGCGCGAGCACCCGGGGACGGCACGCTGACCACCGGCTCCGGGCCGATCCTGCGTCGCATCCGGTAGGCGAGTTCCAGCACCTCGAGGTCTTCGGGGCGGCGCCTGCCGTGGACATCCGGCCGGAGCATCAGCTCCCCCACCGTGACGGGCCTGCCACTGGCACGGTGCGCCGTGCGCGCCATCGGGAACCTCCGCTTTGCTTTGCCGACCGGGGCCCCGAGTCTATGAATCTGATTCGGGTTCGTCACCTTACTGGCGAGTTCTGTCCGGTACATTCAGCCTCGCCGCATGATCAGCACTGGGGGCCTGACCGCCGACGACCGCGCGACCTGGGAAAACCTGTTCGCCGGCTACAGCACTTTCTCCGGCAGGACACTCGCGCCGGAGTGGGTGGACAGGGCGTGGCGGGAGTTCGCGCGCGGCGAGCGGATGCACGCACTGGGCGCGCGGCTCGACGGCGAACTCGTCGGCATCGCCCACTTCCTCACCCACGCCGGCACCACGTCGGCCGATGTCTGCTACCTGCAAGACCTCTTCACCGACCCGAAAGCCCGGGGACGCGGGGCCGGCCGGGCCCTCATCGAAGCCGTGGCCGCGTGGGCGACGGCTCATGGTTGCGTCCGGGTCCACTGGCACACGCGGACTTCCAACACCACCGCCCGGCGGCTCTACGACCAGGTCGCGCTCGACAAGGGGTTCATGCAGTACCAGATTCCGCTCGGTCCCTGACGTCAGCGGCGGTGCCGTCCTCCGCCGCCGCACCCGTGGTGCCCGCCGTCGAAGTACCCGCCGGGGCGGCGGCCCGCGAACGCCGCCTGCCAGTCCGGGCCCGCCGGGCGGCCACGCGACCAGAGCGGGACGTCCGGGATCTCGTGCCGCACCGGCATCACCTGCTGCTGGTGCGACTTGGGTTTCGCCAAGCCCGGCACCTTCGTCTTGGAGACGACCTTCACCGCCCGAGCCAGCTTCCCGCGCTGCCCAGCCGGGGTGACGGAATTCGACACCGGATCGACGGTGGCCGGGGAAATTCCCCCCGGCTGCGCGGGTGGTGCCACGGATTCCGGAGCCGGCTTGGCCGGCGGTGCCACGACGTGCGCCGGCAGCGGCAACGGCACCAGCGCGACCGGCGGGGGTTCCAGGCCGACCGGCGGCCAGGTCGCGCCCGCGTTGCGCTCGACCGGCATCGACACCGCCGCGCTGACCCCGCCCGTAAGCGCGAGTGCGCCGGCGACCATGGAGAACACCCGCAGCCGCGTCAGCGAACGCAGTCCCTGCGGTTTCTCCCGGTGGCGCGCCCGCGGAAGCACGAGGGTGTCCTCGTCGCGGTAACGGTCGCGCGCCGCGTCGGACCGGACCAGCAGGTCGGCGACGGTGACCTGCTCTCGGCGCGGAGCCCTGCGTGCCATCAAACCCTCCACCATGGGCCGACCGGACGGCGGCAACGCGTCCGGACGGCCGATCATAGGAATGGTTCGGTGTCCTGTAAAGGCTCGTTCACCCGCGGTTCAAACCGTCCCGGCGCAGGGCGTTCGGCAGTGGGCAGATCGACGGCGGACGCTTCCGCGCGGAACACGCAGGGCAAACCTGCCCCGCACCCCGTCAAATCCTGGTGAATCCGACAGATTTCCTACGAAGGTTTTGTGCCATCCAGACGAACTTCTCCGCGACGGCCGCTTTTCGCTGTTCCATTCGCCAAAGTTCGGTTCCATCGGATAGCTTGCTCCTACCGGTCAGTACCGGTGGGTGAGGCCGATCGGGTGAGGCGATCAGCGACAGATCGAGGGAAGCGGGGACGACCATGCCGAAGCACCGGCCACGTCGCAAGAGCACGCGATCGGCGGTCCGGCGGACCGCGGCCGCGCTCGCGGGTGGGGCGCTCGTCGTGCTGCCCACGTTGACGACCGGCTTGCCGACGCCGGTCGTGGTCGCCGACGCCGGCAACGGCAACTCCCTGCCCGACCGGGCCGCCTCGCCGCTCCAGCAGCCGAACATCGTCATGCCGCCGATCGCCGTCGACGGCAGCCTGCCCCAGCCGCCGCTGCCCGAACCGCTGGTCGTGCCGGGCGGGCGCGCCGGCTCGGCGGGTATCTCCGGGCCGCTCGGCATCCCGGCCAGCATGCTGAAGGCGTACAAGAACGCCGCGGACATCCTCGCCAAGGAACAACCGAACTGCCACCTCGACTGGGCGCTGATCGCCAGCATCGGCCGGATCGAGTCGAACCACGCCCGCGGCGGCTACGTCAACGCGGCGGGCGACACGCTCGAGCCGATCCTCGGCCCGGTGCTCAACGGTGCCGGCGCGTTCGCCGCGATCCGGGACACCGACGGCGGCAAGTACGACGGCGACCCCGTGTGGGACCGCGCGGTCGGCCCGACGCAGTTCATCCCGTCGACGTGGCGCGGCTACGCCTCCGACGGCAACGGCGACGGCGTGTCGAACCCGAACAACATCTACGACGAGGCACTGGCCACCGCGCGCTACCTGTGCTCGGGTGGCCTGGACCTCTCGACGGACGCGGGGCAGCGCATCGCCGTGCGCCGCTACAACAACTCGCAGTCCTATGTGGACACGGTGATGGCGTGGGCCGCGGCCTACCGCGGCGGGGTGGCCCAGCTGCCCGACAGCCAGGTGCCGATCGGCGCGCCCGCCGCCCCGGACGCCGCCGCGGCAGGAAGCCCGGTCGGCGTCCCCGCTCCCCCGGCACCGCCCGTGACTCCGCCGCCGGTGACCGCGCTGCCGCCGGGCTCACTGCCGACCGGCAGCACCCCGCCCGGGACGACGACCCCGCCGTCCACCAAGCCGACCCCGACCCCGGATCCGACCCCGACCCCGGATCCGACGACGCCGACGACGCCGACGACGCCCACCACGCCGCCGGCGACGACGTCGACCACCACCACGCCACCGGCGACGACCGCGGCCAACACCCCGGCCGACTCCGCGGGCACCCCGACCGAAACGACCACCACCAGCCCGGCGGGGTGAGCCCGGTGGAGCCGTTCCTGGTGCACATCCGCTGCGACACCGACGGCTACACCCACGCCGTCACCGAGGAGGAGTTCGCGGCGGGGCGGCACGACGGGCGGTTCCGCGCGGTGTGCGGGCACGTGGTGCTGGCGGCACCGATGATCGAAGCGCCCGGCCGGTTCGACCCGGTGTGCCGCGACATCCTGCGCGGAGACAGCGGCGAACCACCGACGGTCCCCGGGCAGGAGCGGCGGCGGTTGCGCCGGCGCAGCCGCCGCTAGCGCCCGGTTCCGAGGTTCACCGACGGCAGTCCGGCAAGCGCCCCAATGTGGCGTTGGGTGCGTCCAACGCACCCAATGTGGCGTGGGGGGGGGGGGGGGCCCCCCCCCCCCCCCCGGGGCGGGTTGGGCCGCACCC
>NZ_JBFACT010000117.1:0-14024 GCF_040640995.1 Amycolatopsis sp. NPDC021455
CGGTCCCATTCCGAACCCGGAAGCTAAGCCTGACAGCGCCGATGGTACTGCAACCGAAGGGTTGTGGGAGAGTAGGACACCGCCGAACTTACCTTCCGTACGGCCCGTTAGGATAGCCAGTTGGCTGCCCTAGCGGGCCGTACGCGTATGTCCAGAACAAGATTTTTTCCACGGCAGGAGGCCAGGTGTCCGAGTTCGGTCGACGAGACTCAAGCGATGATGGGTCCGGCCGGTCGGCACGCCGGGACGAAGGCTCCCGGGGCCGGTCGGACGCACCCCGGGGTGACCGGCGCGGAGCGCGGCAGGACCGCGGCGGCCGCGACAGTCACCAGGGACGGCCTCGCCGTGACGACCGCGGCGTCCGCGGCGGCGGCAAGCCCTTCCGCAGCGGCGACGGTCCCCGCGACCGCGACCAGCGCGGAGGATACGCAGGTCAGGGCCGTGACGGCGGCCGCAACTTCGGCGACCGCGACGACCGCCGCGGCGGGTACGGCAACCGCGACTCCGGCGGCCGGCCGGGCGGTGGCAGCCGGTACTCCGACGGTCCGAACCGTTCCGGCGGCGGCCGCAACGAGGACCGGGGCGGCCGCTCGGGTGGCCGTTTCGAGGACCGCGGCGGCAACCGTTCCGGCGGCCGGTACGAGAACTCGGACAGCCGGTCCGGCCGCGGCTACGACGACCGCGGTGGCCGCCCGGGTGGCGGCCGCCCGCAGGGCAAGTCCTCCTACGGCGACCGCAAGCCCCGCTGGGAGGACCGCGGCGGTTCCGCGCGCCGCGACGACGACCGCGGCACACGCACCGGCGGCTACCAGCGGCGTGACGACGACCGCGGCGCCCGGACGGGTGGTTTCCGTTCGGACGACCGGGGGCGCGGCGGCAGCGATTCGCGCGGCGACCGCGGCGGCTACCAGCGGCGTGACGACGACCGCGGGACCCGGTCGGGTGGTTTCCGCTCCGACGACCGCGGCCGTGGTGGCTACCAGCGGCGAGATGACGACCGCGGCGCGCGGTCGGGTGGTTTCCGTTCCGACGACCGGGGTGGCTACCAGCGCCGGGACGACGATCGCGGTGCCCGCTCGGGTGGCTTCCGTTCGGATGACCGCGGCGGAAGTGACCGTCGTGACGATTCGCGCGGCGACCGCGGCGGTTACCAGCGGCGAGATGACGATCGCGGTGCCCGGTCGGGTGGTTTCCGCTCCGACGACCGCGACCGTGGCGGCTACCAGCGGCGGGACGACGACCGCGGCGGAAGCGACCGCGGTGGTTACCGGCGGCGCGACGATGACCGTGGTGCCCGGTCGGGTGGCTTCCGTTCCGATGACCGTGGCGACCGCCGTGGCCGGGACGAGCGTGGCGGCTACCAGCGCCGCGACAACGACCGTGGCACCGACAGCCGCGACAGCCGGGACAACCGGAGCGAGCGCACTGGCAGCAGCTACCAGCGTCGGGACGACAGCCGGCCCGCCGCTCGGGACAACAGGGACAACAGGGACCGGGACCGCAAGGACCGCCGGGACGAACGGCCGCGCCGCGATCCCCGGCCCAAGGTCGGTACCGCGCTCGACGACGAGGCCCTCGCCAAGGAACTCCTCGAAGCCCCCGAACTCCCCGAGGACATCGAGTTCTCCGACCTCGACGAGGACGCCCGCCGCGAGCTGCGGACGCTGCCGAAGGGGCTGGCCGAGACCGTCGGGAAGCACCTCGTCGCCGCCGGGGGGCTGATCGACAGCGATCCCGAGGCCGCTCTCGAACACGCCAAGTACGCCAAGGCCAAGGCCTCGCGCGTCCCGATCGTCCGCGAAGCCCTCGGCCTGGTCGCCTATCACGCCGGCAACTGGTCCGAGGCGCTCTCCGAGCTGCGGGCCGTCCGGCGGATGACCCGGACCGACGACCACATCGCGATCATCGCCGACGCCGAGCGGGCGCTCGGGCGCCCCGAGCGGGCCCTCGACCTCGCGAAGGAGGTCGACACCGCGAAGCTGGCGAAGGCCGTTCAGGTCGAGCTCGCGATCGTCGCGGCCGGTGCGCGGCGGGACCTCGGGCAGATCGACGCCGCCGTGGTTTCGCTGCAGGGTGACGATCTCAAGCCCGAGAAGCGCGACCCGTGGAGCGCGCGGCTCTTCTACGCCTACGCCGACAACCTCCTGGCCGCCGGGCGCAAGGAGGAGGCCGTCCAGTGGTTCCTCAACGCGGCCGAGGCCGATGCCGAGGACGAGACCGACGCCGCCGAGCGGGCCGCCGACCTGACCAACGAAGAAGAAAAGACCGATGAGTGACGCCCTGCTCGCGGCCTACGACGCGGTCCTCTTCGACCTCGACGGCACCGTCTACCACGGCACCCGGGTGATCCCGGGCGCCCCGGAGACGGTGCGGGCCGCGCGCGAGCACGGCACGCCCGTCCGGTTCGTCACGAACAACGCCTCCAAGGCACCCGGCGAGGTCGTCGCGCACCTCACCGGCCTCGGCATGCCCGCCGACGCCGGCGAGGTGCACACCAGCGCCCAGGCCGGCGTGCAACTGCTCAAAGAACGGCTCGAGCCCGGCGCCGAGGTCCTCGTCGTCGGCACCGAGTCACTCGCCGCCGAAGTGACGCAGGCGGGACTCAAGCCGGTGCGGGAGAATGCCCCGGGCGTGCAGGCCGTCGTGCAGGGGCACTCGCCCGACAACACCTGGGCCGCGCTGGCCGAGGCCTGCCTCGCCATCCGCGCCGGTGCCCTCTGGATCGCCTGCAACGTCGACGCGACGCTGCCCAGCGAGCGCGGCCTGCTGCCCGGGAACGGCTCGATGGTCGCCGCGCTGCGCACCGCCACCGACGTCGAACCGCTGGTCGCCGGGAAGCCGGAACCGCTGCTGTTCGAGACCGCCGCGCGGTCGGCGGGCGCGGAACGGCCGCTGGTCGTCGGCGACCGGCTCGACACCGACATCGCCGGCGCGGTCGCCGCGGGCATCGACTCCCTGGTCGTGCTGTCGGGTGTCGCGACGCCGAAACAGCTGATCGAGGCCATCCCGGCCGAGCGCGGCACCTACCTCGCCAAAGACCTGACCGCGCTCACCGAAGCGGCCGAAGACCTCAAGATCGGACCGCGTCCGGGCTGGACCGTGACCGTCGAGAACCAGACCTTGACGGCGGACGGCGAAGGCGACGACCTGGATCTGCTCCGCGCGCTCTGCCACACGGCCTGGGAGACGGGCGTCACCGAACTCGGCGCGCGAGCCAAGGCGCGGCTGTCCTGACTGATACCGTTTGCACTGTGCAGGACCACCCCTTCCCCGTCCCGGGCCCGCCGCCTGGTTCGTTCTCGCAGCAGACCGACCCGCGCGCCGGCATCGAAGAAGCCGTCGCCGGGCTGGACGACCTGGACGCGCTGCCGCTCGCGGAGCACGTCGAGCGCTTCGACGCCGTGCACACCGAGCTGACGGTCGCCCTGTCCAGCATCGACAAGGTCTGATCGGCGTGCCCAAGCGGGCCCGCCTCGACGCGGAACTGGTTCGGCGCGGCCTCGCCCGGTCGCGCGAGCAGGCGTCGGCCCTGATCACCGGCGGCAAGGTCACCGTCCGCGGCATGGTCGCGTCCAAGCCCGCCACCGGCGTGGAATCCGACGCCCCGATCGTCGTCAAGGACGAGGACGACCCCGGCTGGGCCTCCCGTGGCGCGCACAAGCTCCTCGGTGCCCTGGAAGCGTTCACGGACCTGAGCGTCGAGGGCAAGCGCTGCCTCGACGCCGGCGCGTCCACCGGCGGCTTCACCGACGTCCTGCTCCGCAACGGCGCCGCCACCGTGATCGCCGCCGACGTCGGCCGCGGCCTGCTCGACTGGCGGATCCGCACCGACGAACGGGTGGTGGTCATGGACCGCACCAACGTTCGCAACCTCACGCCCGACGACCTCGGCGGCCAGGTTGACCTGATCGTCGGGGACCTGAGCTTCATCTCGCTCAAGCTCGTGCTGCCCGCGCTCGCCGCCTGCGCGCGCGAAGGCGCCGACCTGGTGCCGATGGTGAAGCCGCAGTTCGAAGTCGGCAAGGACCGCCTCGGCAGCGGTGGCGTCGTCCGCGACCCGGAGCTGCGCGCGGAATCGGTGCTCAGCGTCATCGACGAGGCCGCGAAACTCGGGCTCGCCCTGCGCGGGGTCACCGCGAGCCCGCTGCCCGGCCCGTCCGGGAACGTCGAGTACTTCGTCTGGCTGACCAAACAAAACGTGGCCGAGTCCACTGTGGACGCGGTAGACAGGACAGAGGCCGAGCGGCTCGTCCGGACCGCCGTCGAGGAAGGGCCCGCATGACCACCGAACGTGAAGTGCTCCTCATGGTGCACCCCGATCGCGAAGCGACGGGCGAGGCCGCGCGCGAGGTTTCGGCGCGCTTCGCCAAGGCAGGCATCCGGATCCGGGTGATCGAGGAGGACGTCTGCGCGCTGATCAACCCGGACGAGCACGGCGTCGGCTCGAGGTGCACCGTCGTCGCCCCGGAAGACAACCCCGCCGACGGCGTCGAGCTGGTCTTCGTCCTCGGCGGTGACGGCACGCTGCTGCGCGCGGCCGAGGTGGCGCGCCCCGCCGGGGTACCCGTGCTCGGCGTGAACCTCGGGCGCGTGGGCTTCCTCGCCGAGGCCGACTCGGACGCGCTGGCCGACACCGTGCAGCGTGTCGTCGACGGCGACTACCAGGTCGAAGAGCGGATGACCATCGACGTCACGGTCACCCACGACGGCGAAGAGGTCGCCCGAACCTGGGCGCTCAACGAGGCCAGCGTGGAGAAGAGCACCCGCGAACGGGTCTTGGACGCGCTCATCGAGGTCGACGGCCGTCCGGTGTCGGCCTTCGGCTGCGACGGTGTGCTCTGCGCCACACCGACCGGCTCGACGGCGTACGCGTTTTCGGCGGGCGGCCCGATCATCTGGCCGGACGTCCAGGCGCTGCTGGTGGTGCCGAGCAACGCGCACGCGATGTTCTCGCGCCCGCTGGTCGTCTCCCGCGACTCGGTGATCACCGTCGGGATCGACCCCGACGGCTCGCCCGCGGTCCTGACCTGCGACGGGACCCGGCCCCTCGACCTGCCGCCGGGGGCGCGGGTGCGCGTGACCTGCGGCAAGATCCCGGTGCGGCTGGTCCGCCTGTGGGACGGCCCGTTCACCGACCGCCTGGTCCAGAAGTTCTCGCTGCCGGTGAAGAGCTGGCGCGAACGGCACGCCCGACCCGAATAATCGAACATATCGGCGACTCGCCGGGTGCCCGCGCGCGCAGAGTGTCGGTGGTGGCCGCTACCGTAGGCGGCGTGCTGGCCGAGATGCGCATCCAGGGCCTCGGAGTCATCGAGGACGCCCTGCTGGAACTGCACGCGGGCTTCACCGTCGTGACCGGTGAGACGGGTGCCGGTAAGACCATGGTCGTCACCGGGCTGCACCTGCTGTCCGGGGGCCGCGCCGAGGTGTCCAAGGTCCGGACGGGAATGCTGAAGGCGTTCGTCGAAGGGCGGTTCACCTACTCCGGCGTCGAAGGCGCCGAGCGGATCGTCGCCGATTCGGGCGCGGACGTCGACGAGGACGGCAGTGTGATCGCGCTGCGCGCGGTCTCCGTCGACGGGCGGTCCCGGGCCCACCTGGGTGGCCGTTCCGTGCCGGTCGGGGTGCTCGCGGAGCTCTCCGAACAGCTGATCGCGGTCCACGGGCAGAACGACCAGCTGCGGCTGCTGCGCCCGGCCGAGCAGCGCGCGGTGATCGACCGGTTCGCCGGCGACGCCGTGGCGAAGCCGCTGGCCGCGTACCAGGAGATCCGGTCCGAGTGGCTGGCGGTGATCGCCGAGCTGACCGAGCGGTCGACGCGCTCGCGGGAGATGGCCCAGCAGGCCGACCTGCTCAAGCACGGCCTCACCGAGATCGACGCCGTCGCGCCCGAACCGGGCGAGGACGTCGAGCTCACCGAGCAGATCAAGCGGCTCGCGGCGGTCGACGAGCTGCGCGCGGCCGCCACCGAAGCGCACATCGCGGTGTCCGGGTCCCCGGACGGCGACCCGGACGCCCCGGGCGCGGCCGGCCTGGTCTCCGAAGCGCTGCGGCGGTTGTCGACGTCCGAAGACTCCGTGCTGCGCGAACTGGCCCCCCGCCTGGAAGAGGCGTCGGTGCTGCTCGCCGACGTCGGCGCCGAGCTGGGCAACTACGTCGAGACGCTGGACGCCGACCCGGCGCTGCTGGAGAAGGTTCTGGCCCGCCAGGCCGACCTCAAGCGGCTGACCCGCAAGTACGCGGCGGACGTCGACGGCGTGCTCGCCTGGGCCGACGACGCCCGGCGCCGGCTGGAAACCATGGACACGTCGGAGGAGGCGCTCGCCGAGCTGGCGATGCGGCGTGACCAGCTCGCGGTCCAGCTGACCGCGCACGCGGCCGAGGTGTCGGCCGCGCGGGAGAAGGCGGCGGCCGAGCTGGCCGCCGAAATCACCCGTGAGCTGTCCGGCCTGGCGATGGGCCAGGCCGCGATCGAGGTGACGGTCGAGCAGCGTCCGGCCGAGCACGGCGACACGCACGCCCTGACCATCGACGGCCGCGCGGTGCACGCGGGCGCGGACGGCGTCGACGACGTCGAGCTGCTGCTGCGCGCCCACGACGGCGCACCGCCGCTGCCGGTCCACAAGGCCGCCTCGGGCGGTGAGCTGTCGCGGGTGATGCTGGCGATCGAGGTGGTCCTGGCGCACGCGGACACGGTCCAGACGCTGGTGTTCGACGAGGTCGACGCCGGTGTCGGCGGCCGCGCGGCGATCGAGATCGGGCGCCGCCTGGCCCGGCTGGCCCGCACCCACCAGGTCCTCGTGGTCACGCACCTGCCGCAGGTCGCGGCCTTCGCCGACCAGCACCTGGTGGTGGACAAGGGCCACACCGGCGGGGTCACGCGAAGCGGCGTCAAGACCCTGAGCCAGACCGACCGGGTCTCCGAGCTGGCTCGGATGCTCGCCGGCATGGACAACGAGACGGGCCGGGCACACGCCGAGGAGCTGCTGGCCACCGCGGAGAAGGACAAGACGGAGTTCGAGCCGAAGAAGAAGCGCGCGGCGAAGAAGAAGTAGTTTCCTGGGAATAACCTTCTCGTGCAAGCAGTTGTCGTGGCAGCTGCTTGCGAAGAAAGGACCCAGGATGCGCGCGGTGGTACTCCGGGAACCCGGTCCCGTCGAAAACCTCGAACTCACCGACCTTCCGCTGCCCGAGGTGAAGCCCGGCTGGGTGCGGATCGCCGTCAGGGCGTTCGGGATCAACCGCTCCGAGCTGCACACCCGGCTCGGGCTGGCCGAAGGCGTCACGTTCCCGCGCGTGCCCGGCATCGAGGCCGTCGGCGTCGTCGACGCCGGGGGCGACTTCGAGCCCGGGCAGCAGGTCGTCACCATGATGGGCGGCATGGGCCGCACCTTCGACGGCGGCTACGCCGAATACACGCTCGTGCCCGAAGGTCAGGTCATCCCGTTCCGCAGCGAGCTGCCGTGGGAAGTCATCGGCCAGGTCCCCGAGACGCTGCAGACCGCGTACGGCTCGCTCACCACCGGCCTCGACCTCCGGAAAGGCCAGGCGCTGCTGATCCGCGGCGGCACGTCCGCCCTCGGCTTCGCCACCGCGACCCTGGCGAAAGACCTCGGCGCCACCGTCTTCGCCACCACTCGGCAGCAGGACCGCCTGGACATCCTGGCCGAGCACGGTGTCGACCACCCGCTCCTCGACGACGGCGACATCGCCGCGCAGGTCCGGAAGATCGTCCCGGACGGCGTCGACGCGGCTCTCGAACTGGTCGGGACGCCGACCCTGCCGGACACCCTGAAGGCCACCCGCGTGCACGGCACCGTCTGCTTCGCGGGCATGTTGTCCAACCAGTGGACGATCTCGAACTTCTATCCGATCGGCTACCTTCCCGCCGGGGTGCGGTTGACCGCTTATGGTGGTGAGGCGGACGACCTGCCCGCCTCCGTCCTCCAGCGCCACCTCGACCGGATCGCCGCCGGCGAAGCGAGCCTCGGCCCGGCCAAGGTCTACTCGATGGCGGAAATCCGGCAGGCGCACGACGACCTGGAGCACAACCGGACGGCGGGCAAGCTCGTCGTGCTGACCGGCCGAGCGGAGGGAGCCGCCCCGTGATCCTGCCGCCGCCCGCCGACGTCGAAGCCCAGCTCACCGCCGCCCGGCGGGACGGCGACCTCGACCGCTACCTCGGCCTGCTCGCCGGGGAAGAGCTGTTCGTGCCGATCCGGCGGGTGGACGCCCGGAGCATCCTCGACGAGCGGGCGGAGACGTTCCCCAACGTCTACTTCGAGACCGGCGGCGACGAGTTCCTGCAGGTCTTCACCCGCGGCGCGCTGCCGGACCTCGGCCCGGACGTCGTGGCCATGAGCGGCGCGCTGGACTGGGCGGTCGACGGCGTCGGGCGGCACGAGCGGGTCGTGTTCAACCGCGGCACCCGCGCCGAATGGCGGCTGCCGGGGGCGACGCTGCAGCCGTGGCTCGACGCCCACCTCGACGACGTCACGCCGCTGGACGAGCAGGTCGAGCGGCTGATCACCGCGCCCTACGGGCACCTCGAAGGGCCGATCGCGCACGCGCTGGCCTGCGGCGCGCACCTGGCGGTGCTCAACGCGGCGCCGTGGAACACCCTCGACGGCCGCTACCACGACTACGTCGCCGAGGTGCGGACCCTGCGCGACTGGTGGGGCGTCGCCGACCCACCCGGTTGGCGCACGACCATGGCCAGCCTGATCGGCGACGGCTACGCGCTGACGCCCGGCAACCTGGCGCTGATGCTGCGGCTGCGGTTCGCCGCCGAATACGGCCTGCCGGGCGGCGAGTTCGACCCGGTGACGTGGGCGGGGCTGGCGGACCGGTGGTGCGAGGAGAACGACGCCGCGGACCAGGTGGCCGAGCTGCGGCACACCGTCCGCCGGGTGTCCCGCTACGAACAGCGGTTCCGCGCCGACGGCTTGCTCGACGGCGATGATTTCGTCACGACGACGTTGTCCTGGGACGTCGGCCGCGCGGTCGCCATCGCCCGGGGCGGACTGGCGGCGGGCTACTGCGACGCGCTGACCGCCGAGCTGATGGTGCTCGAAGCCGGCGCCCTCGCCCGCCGTTACCACCAGTCATGGGCCGACCTGTCCGCCGGGTACGTCATGGGACGGCTGCTGCACGGCGACGAAGACGAGTTCGGCGAGTGGTACGCCGCGGCCGTGCGCGTCCATCACCAGCTCCTTCAGGACCCAGCGAGCCCCTGGCTGAACCTCGGTTTCGGATCGCTTTCGGAGGAATCCGACGCCTGACCCGCACGGGGGATGGCGATGGGGCTCACCACAACGAGTCACTGTGGCTTCGGCGTGGCGTGCGTCGTCCCACGAGCAAATTTGTCACCATCGGCCACATGAAGCTCACGGGCCTGCTCACGCGGAACCAAGAACCCCTCCCGGGGATCACCGGGGTCGCCCGGGTCGACCGCCGCACCCGGGAGCTGCTGCGCCGGATCAGTCCCGGCGACATCGTCGTGCTCGACCAGCTGGACCTCGACCGCGCGACGGCCGACGCCCTGGTCGAGGCCGAGGTCGCGGGCGTGGTCAACGCGTCGCCGTCGATCTCCGGCCGGTTCCCGAACATGGGCCCGGAGATCCTCGTCGCGGCCGGCATCCCGCTCGTCGACTCGGTCGGCGGCGACCTGCTGCGTTCGGTGAAGGACGGCACGAAGCTGCGGCTGCTCGACGGCGTCGTGTACGTCGGCGAGCGGCAGATCGCCTCGGGGATCGAGCAGACCGCCGAGAGCGTCGCCGACCAGATGATCGAGGCCAAGGCCGGGATGTCGACACAGCTGGAAGCGTTTTCGGCGAACACCATCGAGTTCCTGCGGCGCGAGCGCACCCTGATCCTCGACGGCGTCGGCGTGCCCGAGCTGAAGGTGCCGATCCGCGACCGGCACGTGCTGGTCGTCGCGGGCGGCAACGGGCACGCCGAGGACCTGAAGAAGCTCAAGAAGTACGTCGCCGAGCACCGCCCGGTGCTGATCGGCGTCGACGCGGGCGCCGACACCCTGCGCGTCCAGGGGTACAAGCCGGACGTCGTCGTCGGCGACCCGACCGGCATCGGCACCGCCACGCTGCGCGGCGGCGGTGAGGTCGTGGTGCCGGCCCAGCCCGACGGACACGCGCCCGGTGTCGAGCGGATCCAGGACCTCGGCATCGGCGCGGTGACGTTCCCGGCGTCGGGCAACGCCGAAGACCTGGCGCTGCTGCTGGCCGACGCGCACGGCGCGAGCCTGGTCGTCACGGTCGGGTTCCAGGCGACGCTGCGCGAGTTCCTCGACCACGGCCGGTCGGGGTCGAACCCGTCGACGTTCCTGACCCGGCTGAAGCTCGGCACGAAGCTCGTCGACGGCAAGGCGGTGGCGACGCTGCACCGCAGCCGGGTGTCGATCGGCGCGGTGGTCCTGCTCGTGCTCGCCGCGGTCGTGGTGGTCGCCGCGGCCCTGCTGGTGTCCGACGTGGGCTCGGTCTACGTCGACTGGCTCCGGCACACCTGGAACTCGCTGTTCGCCTGGGGCAAGGGATTGTTCACGTGATTTCGCTGCGCTACCACGTAGTTTCGATCGCCGCCTGTTTCCTGGCGCTGGCCGTCGGCGTCGTGCTCGGCTCGACGGCGCTGAACGGCACGCTGCTGTCCGGGCTGGCGGGGGAGAAGACGGACCTGGGCAACCAGGTCGCCGACCTGCAGGCGCAGCGCAACGCGCTCAACGCCCGGCTGGCCGACGCGGACGCGTTCGCCGGCTCGATGGGTCCCAAGGTCGTCGCCGGCGCGCTGGACAAGCGGTCGGTGGTGCTCGTGACGACGGAGGACGCGCGCCCGGCCGACCGCGACGCGCTCAAGGCGCTGATCGGCCAGGCCGGTGCTGCGGTGACCGGCGAGGTCCAGCTGACCGCGGCGTTCGCCGACCCGGACAAGGCCGACCAGCTCCGCGACGTCGTGACGCGGCTGCAGCCGGCCGGCTCGAAGTTCCCGACCGCGGGCGACACCGGCACGCTCGCCGGCGCGCTGCTCGGTTCGGTGCTGCTGCTGGACAAGACCACGGCGAAGCCGCAGTCCTCGGGCGAGGAACTGGCGGCGGCACTGGGCGGGCTCACCGACGGCGGGTTCGTCAAGGCGGGCCAGGACGTCAAGCCCGCCCAGCTGGCGATCGTGCTCACGGGCGCCCAGGCGACCGGCGACGGCGCGGGCGACCGCGCGGCGACGATCGCCCGCTTCGCGACGCAGCTCGACCGTTCCGGCGCCGGCACGGTCCTGGCGGGCGACGCCGGTTCGGCCGAAGGCACCGGCGCGCTCGGCGTCGTCCGCGCGGACACCTCGGCGACGTCGATCCTGTCCACTGTGGACAACGTCGACAGCTCGGCCGGCCGGGTGAGCACGGTGCTGGCGCTGAAGGAACAGCTCGACGGCGGCGCGGGCCGCTACGGCATCGCGGGCAACGCGCAGGCCCCGGCGCCGGGCGTCACCGCCCAGGCCGGGAACTGACCCCGGCCGGCGCCTGGTTCAGCTGACCGGCTCGAACAGGTGCGAGGCGTTCTCCTGGGTGAGAGGACCCAGATTTCCCGCGCCGCCGGGGTTGTAGGTGACGTTGGAGCCGCCGTACCTGCTGTTGTAGTAGACCTTCACCACGTAGCGCCTGGTGTTGTTCTTCGCCGATCGGGCGTTGTTCTTCACGCAGAGCCCCTGACCGGCGCCAGGTCCTTTGAACTCGTAGCAGTCCGGCTGGGTGTCGCCGTAGTTCGGGATCGACCCGCTGAAGTCCGACACCGATCCGGTTTCGCCGAGACCGTAGTACAAGCAGAATTCGTCCGTTTCGCAGATGCCGTTGCGAGCCACGGCCGCACTGGCCGCGGGCGCGGCAGTGGCGAGCAAAGCGACGGCTCCGCCCGTGGCGAGCAACACCTGGACGAGGCGCTTTCCCGTGGTTCCCAAAGTGACCTCCCGAATCGCTGTGGTGCAGTGGGCGCCTCGTTGTAACACCCGGGCCCTCGTCCCGGTTGAGGATCGGCGGCGATGATCACCCATTCGGTCGAGTCACTTCAGCGGCGGGTCCAGCGGGAAACAGGACACCCGCACCGGCCAGGTGTCGCCGCCCGCGGGCAGGGGCATCTGCTTGAGGGCCGCCGCCGCGTCGGTGTCGTGGGCTTCCTCGGCCGCCGCGTGGAAGATGTCCGCCGCGATCGACTGGTCGAACACGCCGATCTGCTGGTGGGGCCAGGCTTCCGCGCCGTGCAGCGCGCCGGGGATCAGCTGGTCGACGACCTTCCGCAACGTCACGCCGTTCGAAGCGCGGTACTTCCAGACGTCGATGCCGAGGTTCTTGCCCACCTCCGCCATGCGGCCCCACGCCGTGAGGTTGAAGTTGACGTAGTGCCACGACATCGTGCGCGAGAGCTCCAGGGGCTGGCTGCCGTCGGCGGCGAACTGGACCGGGAACCGCTTCTGCTCGGCGTCGAGCACGATCTTCCGCGCCGCGTCCCGCTTGCCCAGGTACGCCGAGATCGTCGCGTTCTGCATGTCGAGGAACGTGCCGTGGTTGTTGGTGGCCGCCAGTTCCAGCTTGGCCTGCGGGCTCGTCTGCATCCAGTCCAGGTACCGCGTCAGCCACGCCTTGATGCCGGAGCGGTCCTTGCCGGTCCAGCCGGGCGCGCCGCCGTCGAGCAGCGCGAACGCGTCCATCAGCTGGCTGAACGACTGCGTGGAGTCGATGATCCCGGTGCCGCTGACGGTGTTCTTGCACGGGATGAGCTGCGAGTACGTCATGTTCGGGTTCATCTTGGTCGCCGGGTCGAGGAACCACGTGCGGATGTCCAGTGCCGCGCGCTTCGCGTACTTCGCGTCGCCGGTGTAGTACCAGGCCAGCGAGAGGTAGTACATCGCGTCCCAGGCCCACATCCGGTAGGTGTGGTCGGTGATCGCGTCCGCCTCCGGGTTGCGCTGGCCGTCCTTGCTGACGTACGGGCAGCCCTGCGGGTTCTCCGGCGTCTTCGGCTGGCTCGCCCACCAGTACGGTGCTTGGCTCATGTAGTCGTGCTTGTCGCCGCTCGGCGGCGCGGACGGCTTGTCCATCACCGACCACGGTCCGGCCGTCAGCGCGGTGTTCGCCTTGTCCAGGACCACTTTCAGCGCGTCGCGTTGCACGGCGGACGCGTGGCCGCTACGGATCGCCTGCCGGATGCTCGCGAGCTTGGCGCCGTCGGTGACAATGGTGTGCGGGGCTTCGCCCCGGCCGGGGGCTCCGCCACCCGGACCCCCGAAAGAATCCGTGGTGTGCGGTGGGGACGCGGCCACCGCCGTCCCGCTCACCGGGACCAGGATCATGCTTGCCGCCAACGCAAGCGTGCCCAAAACCCTTCGCACGTCGACCGCCCTTTCGGGGACGTCAAATTCCCCACTCGTCACCGGGCGGCGGTACGGCTGCGGGGATTCTGACCGGGCGGGGCGGCGAGTGTCAACCAGACCAGGTACGGCGCTTGTCCAACGGCTTCGCGTACGACCCCGCGCGGCTCGTCTTCAACCCCAGAGCCACCAGCGACTCCGCGAGCCTGACCGCGGCCGCGACGCCGTCGATGACGGGGATGTCCAGCATCGTCGCGATCTTCCGGTCCAGGCCGGTCATCCCGGCGCAGCCGAGTACCAGCACCTCGGCGCCGGCGTCGCGCGCGCGACGTCCGGCGGTGAGCAAGGCCGACTCGGTCCGGCGTTCGTCGGTCAGTTCCAGCACGCCGAGCCCGGCGCCGGTGACCGTGACGCAGTTCTGCGCGACGCCCGCGGCGTGCAGGCTGTCCTCGATCAGCCCGCACGTCCGGTCCAAAGTGGTCACCACGCCGTAGCGGCGGCCGAGCAGGCACGCCAGGTGCGCGGCGGCTTCGGTGATGTCGACGACCGGGACGTCCAGCAGCTCGCGCGCGCCCTCGCGGCCGTGCCACGATCGTGATGACGTTTGTCATGATCGGGTGCGCACTGACGAACCCGTCCATCAGCCGGGCGATGCTGTC
>NZ_JBFACT010000118.1:0-13701 GCF_040640995.1 Amycolatopsis sp. NPDC021455
TTGGGCGCGCTGGACGCACCGAACGCCACATTGGGCGCGCTGGACGCACCCAACGCCACATTGGGCGCGCTGGACGCACCCAACGCCACATTGGGCGCGCTGGACGCACCCAACGCCACATTGGGTGCGTCGGGCTCAGCCGCCGGGCGGCGCGGGGCCTGCCATGGCCGGCGGCGCCGTGCGCAGCCCGGGCGTTACTCGCTGACCTGGGCGGCGGCCGTCTGGTGCACCGACAGGTCCGGGCCGGCCGCCGAGTCGGCCGTCCATGCTCCTGATTCCGCCGTCCACGTCTGGCCGGCGAAGCTGACCTTGTCGATCCCCAGCGCTTCGGCCCGGCCCACCAGCCACGTCGCGTACGTCCATCCCTGGCCGGCCGGGTGGGCTCCGCTCAGGCGCGCCGTGCCCAGTTCCTCCGTGGCCGCCGCGGCGAGGTCCGCCGGGGCGGCCAGGGTCAGGTTGCGGCAGGTCAGCGCGGCCGGGAACTGGCCGTTGAAGGCCGCGGCCATCGCCCGGGACTGCGGCTCCCACTGCGCGTAGGCGTCCGGGACGCCGGAACGCTGCACCGCCTGTGCCGCCTCGGTGATCGGCAAGGTGTCCCAGTTCGGGAGCTTCTCGAGCTTTTCGTAGAACTCCGTCGCCGCGTAGACGGGGTCGCGCAGCTGTGCGATCGTGCCCCAGCCCTGGCTGGGCCGCTGCTGGAACAGCCCGACCGAGTCGCGGTCGCCGCCCTCGAGGTTGCGCAGCTTCGACTCCTGCAACGCCGTGGCCAGCGCGATCGTGGCCGCGTGCGGGGGGAGGCCCAGCTTGGCCCCGACCGCCGAGATCGTCGCGGCGTTGTTCATCTGCTCGGGGGTGAACGTGTACGCCGTCGCGTCCTGCCCGGGCAGCGCCACCGTGCACCCCGGCGTCCGGACCGAGCCGCGCGTCAACACCACCGTCACGACGATCCCCGCGGTCAGCACGATGACCGCCCCCAGGAAGATGGCCACCTTCAGGCCACAACCACGCACCCTGCCTCCACGCACCCGTTCGTCCCAGTCTGCCCGACAAGGGGACGCGGGGCACCGGGCGGGGGTTCAGCGCCCGGTGCCGAGGAAAACCGGGTTCGTCATCGCCACCATCGCGTTCGGCAGCGTCGTGTTCGGACCGCCGGCCGGGCGGCGGACCTCGGCCCGCACCCACCGGCTGTACCGGGGGTAGGTCGTCCACGTGACCGTGGCCGCTCCCGAGTCGCCGACGGTCTCGGTGTGCTGCGGGCCGAGCTGGTCCAGGAAGGTGACGGTGGTGCCCGGCACCCCGCCGACGACCGCCCGGATCGTCACCGGCGTGCCGGTGCCCACGGCCAGCCGTTCGCCGATGCCCGCGCCGGCGCCGCCGCCGGAAGCGGTGAAGTCCAGCTGCACGGCCGACGACTCGGCCAGCCACGAGCGGCCGGCCTTCAGCCCGGCCAGCAGCTCCCAGCGGCCCAGCCGGTCGGCCAGGACGACGGTGTGCGGCAGCGCGACCCGCTGGTCGGGGTGGTGCGCGTCGGAGTCGCCGATCGCCGGGATGAACCGGCCGCCGCGCAGCAGCCCGTCCCAGTGGACGACGCTCGCCTCGTCGTCCTGGGTCCAGGGACCGTTCCACACCTCGACGAGGTCGGCGAGCTCGTAGGCGAATTCGTAGGTGCAGCCGAAGCAGCTGGCGAACGGGTGCGCCGCCGTGACCAGGCCGCCCGCTCGGTGCACCTGGTCGGCGAAGCGCCGGAAGTCCCGCGGGTCGCCGGCCCGGTAGCGCCAGTCGATCCACGTGCCGGCGGGCAGCCCGATGGCCGGCCAGTGCCCGGAGCGGGTCGTCACCTCTTCCCCGTTGAGGATCAGCAGGTCTTCAGTGGCGTAGTCGCCCCACACGAGCTGTGAGCTGGACGTGTTGTGGTCGGTGGAGACGACGAAGTCGAGCCCGGCGGCGCGGGCGTCGG
Source organism: Amycolatopsis sp. NPDC021455 (assembly GCF_040640995.1). NCBI lineage: Bacteria > Bacillati > Actinomycetota > Actinomycetes > Pseudonocardiales > Pseudonocardiaceae > Amycolatopsis > Amycolatopsis sp. NPDC021455. Next base: position 1,958 of record NZ_JBFACT010000118.1, read on the forward strand.
CGACGAGCTGCCCGGGCGTGCGGCGGCCGTCGGAGTGGACGGTGTGCAGGTGGCTGTCGCCGCGGTACCAGGCCCGGCCGCGCTCGCGGGCCGGCGCGGTCTCGGGCGCCGGGTTCGGTTTGAACGGCGGGCCGTCGGGCCCGAAGGTGAGCGTGATGTCGACGCGGTAGTCCAGGCCCTGCGGCGCGACGGTGTACGGGCCGAGGATGACGTGCCACCGGCCCGGTTCGATCGGCCCGGCGAGGTAGCCGGGCGTCGCTTCGGAGGCGCTGATCGAGAACCGGTCGCGGAAGCCGCCGGACCAGCCGCGGAAGCCGCGCGCGTTGCCCAGCTCGTACCCCTCGGGGCCGAACATGCCGATGTCGCAGGCGTTCCCCCGGGTACCGGCCGGCACCGGCGGCTTGTCGTAGGAGTAGACGACGTCGATCTGCCGCACTCCGCGCGGGACGTCGACGGGCAGGTAGTACCAGTCCGGCACGTCCGGTTCCAGGGTGCCGGTGACGGTCCGGGTCCGGCTGCCGCCGGGCTGCTCGGCGAACGCGACACCGGGCAGCATGCCCGCGGCCGCCGCCCCGCCCGCGCGCAGCAGCGTCCGCCGGCTGAAGTCCCCAGAGCTCATGCGTACCTCCGCATCGGACGACGTTCCCGACGCTAGGCCCCGGACGGAACACGGACGAGAACCGGCGGTGAACTTTCGACGTTCCCGACCACCGACACATTCATCCGACCTCTGAAGCACATTTCCCCACGTGACACCATAGACTACGACAAAAGGTCCGTTGACATCTGATGTATGAGGTGTCAGCGTCGGGCCATGGACTTGGGACGGCTGAGCACGGCTGTAGGTGTGGTTCTGCTGGCGGGCGTCACCCTCACCGCTCCGGCGGGCGCGTCGCCCGGCCGCACCCTGATCGCGGCCCCGGACGGCCACGGCGCGACCTGCTCGGTCCCGCACCCGTGCTCGCTGGAAAGCGCTTCCCGGCGCCTCGCGGGGGAACACGGCGACGTCACGGTGCTCCTGCGCGGCGGGACCTACCGCCTGAACCGGACGCTCGAACTGCCGCGAACGGCCGCGAAGGTCGCGTTCCGGGCCGCCCCGGGCGAAACGCCGGTGCTCACGGGCGCCCGCCGGATCACCGGCTTCACCCGCACCGACCCCGCTCGCGACATCTACTCGGCGAGCGTTCCCCGGGGCACCGACACGCGGCAGCTGTTCGTGGACGGCGTCCGCGCCGAACGCGCCCGCACCGCGCTCGACCCGGCGACCTTCACGGTCACCGCCACCGGCTTCAGCACCCCGGACCCGTCCTTCGCCGCGCTGACGAACCAGCAGGACGTCGAAGTGGCGCAGGAGAACAAGTGGAAGCACATGCGCTGCCCGCTCGCCTCGATCACCCGTGAGGGCACCGGATCGGCGCTGACCGTCCAGCCGGACTGCTGGCGCAACAACAACACCGCCGTCGTCAACCGGCAGTTCCCCTTCAACGGCAACGGGCTTCCGAAGCTCGACGGCGTCAGCTGGGTCGAAAACGCCTACGAGCTGCTCACCAAGCCCGGCCAGTGGTACCTCGACCGCGAGGCCGGGCGGCTGTCCTACATCCCCTTGCCGGGCCAGGACATGACGAAGGCCGACGTCGAACTCCCCTTGCTGGAGACGCTCGTCTCGGCGGAAGGCACGCCGGGCCACCTGGCGCCGGCCGACGACGGCACCGCGACCTACCGGGGCGCGTGGACGACGTCGGCGGACCGGGCGCTGGGCGACTTCCAGGACGGCGTGCACGTCACGACCACCCCGGGTGCATCGGTGAGCTACACCTTCACCGGCACCGGCCTCGACGTGCTCGCCGAGACGAACACCGACCAGGGCGCCTTCACCGCGACCGTCGACGGCCGTCCCGATCCCCGGCCGCTCACCGAAGCCGGCGACGTCCGGCTCGCGCAGCAGGTCGTCTACGAGGTGAAGGACCTGCCGAAGGGCAGGCACACGGTGACGCTGACCAGCCGCACCGACCGGACGTTCCTGGTCGACGCCTTCGTGGTCACCCCGGACGCCGTGCGGCCGGCGCACGACCTGACCTTCAGCGGTCTCACGTTCACCGGGACGACGTGGACGCTGCCGTCCCGCGACGGCTACGTCGACAACCAGGCCGGCGTCCAGTGGGCCGCGGCCGCGCCGCACGCGCCGATCCGGCCGCCCGCCGCGCTCGAAATCCGCCGCGGGCGGGGCATCACCATCGAGGGCAGCACCTTCCGGCAGCTCGGCGGCGCCGGGATCGCCCTGGAGGACGGCACGCAGGACGCCCGCGTCACCCGCACCACGATCACCGACACCTCCGCGGGCGGCATCGCGATCGGCGAGGTCGACGACTACTACCTGACCGACCCCGCCCGCATGACGCTCGGCATCACCGTCGCGGACAGCACGATCACGCGCGTCGGGCAGGACTACCACGACGCCGTCGGCATCTGGGCCGGGCACGGCCGCCGGGTCACCCTGGAGCACAACGAAATCGCCGAAACGCCGTATTCGGGTATCTCGCTCGGCTGGGGCTGGGGCTAGGCGTCACCGTGCGAACTGCAGGCGAAGCAGGGCCTGAAGGCCTGCCGGCGCGGCACGATCTACTCCGGCGACAACCGCATCCTCGGCAACGACATCCACGACGTGATGCGCACGCTGCTCGACGGCGGCCCGATCTACACCCTCGGCGGCCAGGACGCCGCGGCCGGCTCGGTCACCGCGGGCAACTGGGTGCACACCGCGCCCCACAACAACAACATGCTCTACCACGACGAAGGCAGCTCCTGGTGGGACACCCACGACAACGTGGTGAGCAACGAGACCGGCCGCTGGACGGGCATGTGGACGCCGACCATCCACGACATCACGATCCACCACAACTTCACCGACAACACCGTCGTGAAGAACCTCGGCACGAACGTCGTCATCAGCGACACGACCGTCGTGACCGGCGGAAACTGGCCGGACGCCGCGAAATCCATCATGGCCGCGGCCGGGCCGAGGTGATCTATTCGCCACGATCGGGTGTGAACCCCCGGTATCCGGGGCATCTCCTGAGGACACCTGTGCTCCGGGTGGAGCAATCGTTTCCGAGGGGAGACCGTGATGACCTTCGACTTCGTCGGCCGCTGGCTGGGCAGGCACCGCGACCGCCCCGGGGTCACGGTCGACCTTTCCTGCGGCGGCCGCGTCACGCTGCGGGAGATCGACGGCAAGCCCGTCCTGGCGATCACGACCGCGCCCGGCGCCGACGGCCGCTGCAGCGTCGCCGCCGTCCCGTTGTCGGAGGCCGAACGCCGCGAACTGGGCCAGGTGCTGGACTCCGACGTCCTGCTGGCTTCCTGAGTCGTGCCTTCACCGGATGTTTCCCCGGCCGTAGGCTTTGTCGCACATCTCGCGTGAAACCGGCTCCCGGCAGTGTGGCGCGGGTCGCTTTTTGTGGGGTTCCCACAACGCAGCCGCCCCGGCATGCGCCATGGCGGACATTGGTCTACCCCCCGGTAATCCAGGAGGGTGTAGACAGGTGCGGGCGACGTTCCAGGACAGGTACGTCGCCTTCTGCGCGTGCGTACTTGGGAGGCTCAGCCGGTGTTCAGTCGTGTCGCCATCGTCAACCGCGGAGAGGCCGCGATGCGGCTGATCCACGCCGTCCGGGACCTGTCGGCGGAAACCGGGACGCGGATCGAGACGGTCGCCCTCTACACCGACGCCGACCGCACGGCCACGTTCGTCCGCGAGGCCGACCTGGCCTACGACCTGGGCCCGGCCTCGGCGCGGCCCTACCTCGACCTCGCCAAGCTGGAGCGGGCGCTCGTCGAGACGAAGGCCGACGCCGCGTGGGTCGGCTGGGGCTTCGTCGCCGAGGACCCGGCTTTCGCGGAGCTGTGTGAGAAGGTCGGCGTCACCTTCGTCGGGCCGAGCGCCGACGCGATGCGCAAGCTCGGCGACAAGATCGGCGCGAAGCTGATCGCCGAAGAGGTCGGCGTGCCGGTCGCGCCGTGGAGCCGCGGCGAGGTCGCCACCCTCGAAGACGCGCTGAAGGCCGGTGAGCAGATCGGCTACCCGCTGATGCTCAAGGCCACCGCGGGCGGCGGCGGGCGCGGCATCCGCAAGGTGTCCTCGGCCGACGAGCTGGCCGACGCCTACGAGCGCACCAGCTCCGAAGCCCTGCGCGCCTTCGGCTCCGGCGTCGTGTTCCTGGAGCGGCTGGTCACCGGCGCCCGGCACGTCGAGGTCCAGGTGATCTCCGACGGCGCGACGGCGTGGGCGCTCGGCGTCCGCGACTGCTCGGTGCAGCGGCGCAACCAGAAGATCATCGAAGAGTCCGCGTCGCCGGTCCTCGCGCCGGCGCAGACGGCCGAGCTCAAGGCGTCGGCCGAGCGGCTCGCCGTCGCGGTCGGCTACCGCGGCGCGTGCACCGTCGAGTTCCTGTACCACCCGGGCGAGAAGCTGTTCGCCTTCCTCGAGGTCAACACCCGCCTGCAGGTCGAGCACCCGATCACCGAGATCACCACCGGCACCGACCTGGTCAAGCTGCAGCTGCACGTGGCGAACGGCGGCAAGCTCGAAGGCGAGCAGCCCGCCGAGAGCGGGCACGCCGTCGAGGCGCGTCTCAACGCCGAAGACCCCGACCGCGACTTCGCCCCCTCCCCCGGCCGCATCGCCCGGCTGGCGCTGCCCGCCGGCCCCGGCATCCGCGTCGACACCGGCGTCAGCGAGGGCGACACGATCCCGGCCGACTTCGACTCGATGATCGCCAAGATCATCGCCTACGGCCGCGACCGCGACGAGGCGCTCGGCCGGCTGCGCCGCGCGATGGCCGAGACCACCGTGATCATCGAGGGCGGCGCGACCAACAAGAGCTTCGTGCTCGACCTGCTCGACCAGCCCGAGGTGATCGACGCGAGTGCCGACACCGGCTGGATCGACCGCGTCCGCGCCGAGGGCCGCCTGGTCACGCACCGGCACTCCGCGATCGCGCTCGCCGCGGCCGCCATCGAGGCCTACCAGGACGAGGAAGAGGTCTCCGTCCAGCGGCTGCTGTCCACCGCGCACGGCGGGCGGCCGCAGGTCCAGCACGAGACCGGGCGGCCGCTCGACCTCAAGCTCCGCGGCGTCGGCTACCGCGTCAGCGTGGCCCGCGCCGGCCGGGCGCGGTTCCGCGTCGGCGTCTCGGCGGGCGGCTCGGACGTCCACCACGCCGACGTCCGCATCGACCGGTTCGACGCCCACAGCGGCCAGATCCTCGTCAACGGCGAGCGCTTCCGCCTGGTGTCGGCCACGCACGGCCCGATCCACCTCGTCGAGGTCGACGGCGTCACCCACCGCATCAGCCGCGACGAAGGCGGCGTCGTCCGCTCCCCCGCGCCCGCGCTGGTCGTCGCGACGCCCCTGGCCGTCGGCGACGAGGTCGAGGCGAACGCGCCGATCCTCGTGCTGGAGAGCATGAAGATGGAGACGGTGCTGCGCGCGCCGTTCCGCGCCCGGGTCCGCGAGTGCCCGGTGTCCGTCGGCAGCCAGGTCGAGACCGGCGCGCCGCTGATGCGCCTGGAGCCCCTGGCCGACGACGCCGAAGAAGCGGCCGCCGAGGAAACCGAAACCGTCCAGATCGACCTGCCCGGCGCTCCGGAAGGCGTGTCGGCGGCCGAGCGCGTCGAACGCGGCCTCCAGGACCTACGGAGCCTGCTGCTCGGCTTCGACGTCGACCCGGCCGAGCGCAAGCGGCTCGTCGCGGCGTACCTGGAAGCCCGCGCCGAGCTGGGCAACCGGCCGGTCGAAGGCGAGCTGGAACTGCTCACCGTCTTCGCCGACCTGTCCGAGCTGAGCCGCAACACCCCGGGCGGCGAGGACACCGTGCCGAACGGCGCGGTGCACAGCCCGCGCGAGTTCTTCCACAGCTACCTGCAGAGCCTCGACGTCGAACGCGCCGGCGTCTCCGAAGGCTTCCAGGCGAAGCTGCAGCGGGTCCTCGCGCACTACGGCGTCCATGACCTGGAGCGCACGCCCGAGCTGGAGGCCGCGGTCTTCCGGATCTTCCTGGCGCAGCAGCGGACGGCGGCCGACGTCGCGGTCGTCTCGGAGCTGCTGCGGCAGTGGCTGGCGGGGGCGGCTCCGGCGGAGTCGCTGAGCGAGCGCGCCGGGCTCGTCCTGGAGCACCTGGTCGAGGCCACGCAGGTGCGCTTCCCCGCGGTGTCCGACCTGGCCCGCGGCGTGGTGTTCCGCTGGTTCGCCCAGCCGCTGCTGCGGCGCAACCGCGCCCGCGTCTACGCCGCGGTCCGCACCGAACTGCGGTACCTCGACGAGCACCCGGACGCGCCGGACCGCGCCGAGCGGATCCAGGCCATGATCACCGGCTCGCAGCCGCTGGTGCGGCTGGTCGGGCAGCGGATCGGGCGGCCGGGCCGCGACCACGCGCCGCTGCTGGAAGTGCTGACCCGGCGCTACTACGGCAACCGCCGCCTGTCCGGGGTCGCCGTGCGCGACGCCGGCGGCTCCCGGTGGCTGACCGCCGAGCTGAACACCGGCGACGGCGCGCTGCCGCTGGTCACCACGGCCGTCGACATCACGGCCCTGCCGGCCGCGCTGGGCGCGCTCGGCGAGGTCGCCACCGAGGGCGTCGTCGCCGACCTGTACCTGCGCTGGGAGGACCAGCCGGACGTCGACGCGACCGCGGAGCGGCTCGGCGCGCTCCTGTCCGGGCACCCGGTGCCGCCGAGCGTGCGCCGCGTCGTGTTCACCGTGGCCGGCACCGGTGGCGCGGTGATGCACCACCACTTCACCTTCGAGCGCGCCGGCAGTGGCTCCACCGGCTTCACGGAAGACCGGCTGATCCGCGGCCTGCACCCGCAGATCGCGCAGCGCCTGCAGCTGCAGCGGCTGCGCGAGTTCGACCTCACCCGGCTGCCCTCGGCCGACGAGGAGATCTACCTGTTCAAGGCGGTCGCGAAGACCAACCCGGCCGACGAGCGGCTGATCGCGATGGGGCAGGTCCGCGACCTGACGCCGCTGCGCGAAGCCGACGGCAGGCTGGTCGCCCTGCCCGCGCTCGAGGACGCCGTCACCGCCTGCCTCGACGCGATCCGGAACATCCAGGCGCAGCGGCCGCAGAACAAGCGGTTCGACACCAACCGGATCATGATGTACGTCTGGCCGCCGACCGAGCTGACCACCGACGAGCTGAACGCGCTGGTCCAGCGCATCCTGCCGACCTCGGTGGGTGCCGGGCTGGAGGAGGTCCAGTTCCTGGCCCGCCGCCGCACCGACGCGGGCAAGCTGACCGAGCTCGCCGTCCGGATCGCCTTCGACCCCGGGCACGGCGCGAAGCTGCACGTAGAGCCGCCGTCGACCGAGCCGGTCAAGCCCCTGGACGACTACCGCCTGAAGGTGCTGCGCGCGGCGCGGCGCGGCAACGTCTACCCGTACGAGCTGACCGACCTGCTCGCCGGGCCGGAGGGCACGTTCGCCGAGCACGACCTGGACGACTCGGGTGCCCTGGTCCCGGTGGACCGGCCGAAGGGCAAGAACACCGCGGCGATCGTCGCCGGCGTCGTCACGACCCCGACCGAGCGGCACCCCGAAGGCGTCACGCGCGTGGTGCTGCTCGGCGACCCGACGAAGTCGCTCGGTGCGCTGTCGGAGCCGGAATGCTCGCGCGTCATCGCGGCGCTCGACCTGGCCGAGCGGATGCGGGTGCCGCTGGAGTGGTTCGCGCTGTCCTCGGGCGCGCGGATCTCGATGTCCTCGGGCACCGAGAACATGGACTGGGTCGCCGCGGCGCTCAAGCGGATCGTCACGTTCACCCAGGACGGCGGCGAGATCAACATCGTCGTCAACGGCATCAACGTCGGCGCCCAGCCGTACTGGAACGCCGAAGCCACGATGCTCATGCACACCAAGGGCATCCTGGTGATGACACCGGACTCGGCGATGGTGCTCACCGGCAAGCAGGCCCTCGATTTCTCCGGCGGCGTGTCGGCCGAGGACAACTACGGCATCGGCGGCTACGACCGCGTCATGGGCCCGAACGGCCAGGCGCAGTACTGGGCGCCGAACCTGCCGGCCGCGCGCGCGGTGCTGATGGCGTACTACGACCACACCTACGTCGTGCCGGGCGAAACCGGGCCGCGCAAGGTGGGCACGACCGACCCGGTCGACCGCGACGTCTCGCCGTACCCGCACGCGATCGTCGGCAGCGACTTCACGACCGTGGGCGAGATCTTCTCGGCCGAGCACAACCCGGACCGCAAGAAGCCGTTCGACATCCGCACGGTGATGCGTGCGCTGTCCGACCAGGACCACCCGGTGCTGGAACGCTGGGCGGGCATGGCCGACGCGGAAACGGCGGCGGTGCAGGACGTGCACATCGGCGGCCGCCCGGTCTGCCTGGTCGGCATCGAGTCGCGGTCGGTCCCCCGCCGCGGCTTCCCGCCCACCGACGGCCCGGACACCTACACCGCGGGCACGCTCTTCCCGCGGTCGTCGAAGAAGACGGCGCGGGCGATCAACGCGGCGTCGGGCAACCGGCCGCTGGTGGTGCTGGCGAACCTGTCCGGCTTCGACGGCTCGCCGGAGTCGCTGCGGAAGCTGCAGCTGGAGTACGGCGCCGAGATCGGCCGCGCGATCGTCAACTTCGAGGGCCCGATCGTGTTCTGCGTGATTTCGCGGTACCACGGCGGCGCGTTCGTGGTGTTCTCCAAGGCGCTGAACCCGAACATGACGGTGCTGGCCCTGGAGGGCTCGTTCGCCTCGGTGCTGGGCGGCGCCCCGGCGGCGGCGGTGGTGTTCGCGGGCGAGGTGAACAACCGCACGGCGAACGACCCGCGGGTGACGGAGCTGCAAGCCCAGGTCGCGGCGGCGGGCGGCGCCGCCCGGGCGGCACTGAGCGCCCAGCTGGCGGAGCTCCAGGCCGCGGTCCGCGCGGAGAAGGTGAGCGAGGTGGCGGCGGAGTTCGACCGGGTGCACAGCATCCAGCGCGCGGTCGAGGTCGGCTCCGTCGACGCGATCATCTCGGCGGCCGAGCTGCGCCCGCGGATCATCGAAGCCATCGAACACGGCCTCAAGAAGTAGCGAGCCCTCGGAGGCGGAGCTTTCACGTGAAAGCTCCGCCTTCGGGGTTTCGCGACTTTCGGGGGTATGACCCCGTTGCGGCGGGCCGACACACTGTGCGTGCCGGTACGGTGACCACGGGTTCCGACCGGACTCCATCCGTGCGGCGTGAGGAGATCCCCCGATGGCGTCAAGGTCCCTGTCCCGGCTCGCTTTCGCGGCGACCGGTGTCCTGCTCACCACCCTGCTCGGCGGCACCGCCTCCGCGCAGCCGGCCGACACACCGGTGTTCTGGCGCGTCCCGGCCACCGCCGCGCAGGCGCAGGCGCTGACCGCGGCCGGCTTCGACGTCGAAGAGGGTGATGCCGGCACCGTCAACGTCGTCGGCGGGCAGGCCGTCGCCGCGAAGCTGCGGGCGCTGGGCTTCCGGCCGTCGTACTTCGACACCGTCTACAAAGAACTCCCCGCCGAGACGAACAGGCTGGCGGCCGACACCTTCTACGGCGGGTACCGGACCGTCACCGCGCACGAGAACCACCTCGCCGCCGTCGCCTCGGCGCACCCCGACCTGGCCACGAAGTACACGATCGGCCAGTCGTGGAAGAAGACGAAGGGCCAGGGCGGGCACGACATCCAGGCCATCTGCCTGACGAAGAAGCAGGCGGGCGACTGCACGCTGTCGACGACCTCGGCGAAGCCGAAGTTCTTCCTGATGGCCCAGATCCACGCGCGCGAGCTGTCCACCGGTGAGCTCGCCTGGCGCTGGATCGACTACCTCGCCGACGGCTACGCCACCGACGCCACCGCGAAGTCCATTTTGGACACCACCGAGGTGTGGGTGGTGCCGATCGCCAACCCCGACGGCGTCGACATCGTCGCCTCCGGCGGGAACTCGCCGAAGCTGCAGCGCAAGAACGCCGACAACTCGCGCGGCAGCTGCACCGGCACCAACATCGGCGTCGACCTCAACCGCAACTCGACGTTCAAGTGGGGCGGCGACTCCAACTCCCCCTGCGCCGAGACCTACCAGGGCGTCAGCGCGGGTTCGGAGCCCGAGGTGCAGGCGTTGGAGAAGCTGGCCCGCGCGATCTTCCCGGACCAGCGCGGCACCGGGAACAACGACCCGGCGCCGTCGACGGCCAAGGGCACGATGATCACGCTGCACAGCTACGGCAACGACATCATCATCCCGTGGGGCTTCACGCAGGCGACCTCGCCGAACGACGCGCAGTACCGCAGGCTCGGCGCGAAGTACGCCGCGTCGAACGGCTACCTCGTCGGGACCAACGAGGAGACCGTCGGCTACGACACGAGCGGCACCACCGACGACTTCACCTACGGCGAACTCGGCGTCGCGAGCGTGACGTTCGAGGTCGGCGGCTCGAGCGGCACCTGCGGTGGCTTCCTGCCGCGCTACACCTGCGTGGACAGCACCTTCTGGCCGAAGAACAAGGGCGCGCTGGTCACCGCCGCGAAGGCCGCGGCGGCGCCGTACCAGCAGTGAGTCACGGGCGGCAGGCGTAGATGCAGTTCTGCGGACGCGGGGACCCGAGCACGTCGACGTGCCGGAACCCCGCGTCCGCCAGCATTTCCGATGCCTTCTCCCGGCCCCACACGGCGCCCAGCGCGGCGCCGCCCTCGGCCAGCGACGTCGTCGTGCAGTACATCAGGCTGATCGAGTAGGTGAGCGCCGCCAGGGGGTTGCCGACGTTCTTCTCCAGGTGGCTGGAGAAGTCGGTGTCGACCATGAAGAACAGGCCGTCGGGTGCCAGCGCGCCGCGGATCCGGCGCAGCACGAGGTCCGGGCGGTCCTGGTCGTGGATGGCGTCGAACGCGGTGATGACGTCGTACGGCGGATCGGCGATCAGCTCGGCGGCGTCGCCGACGGCGAACTCGGCGTTCGGCAGCCCGATCTGCCTCGCTTGTTCGACCACCCCCGGGTTGATGTCGAGGCCGGTGAACCGTGACGCGGGGAACGCGCGGGCGGCGACCGCGATCGCGTTCCCGGTGCCGCAGCCGAGGTCGAGTACCCGCGCCCCGACGGTCAGCCGTTCCTTCAGGCCGGGGACCGCGCCGAAGAAGCCGTCCACGAGGTGCTCGCGGTAGACGTGCTTCCAGCTGTCGCCGGTCTTCGCGCCGAGCGTCTCGAGGTAGGGCCCGTACGCCGACCTCGGGACGCCGCCGCCTTCGGCGAACGCGCGTTCCAGGTCGGGCAGGATGCCGGTGAACGCGGACAACGTCAGCAGCGACGGCATCAGGTTGGCCGCCGTCTCGCCGAGCAGGAACTTCGCGTGCCCGGGCGGGAAGGTGTACTCGCGGCCGTCGTAGGTGAAGATCCCGCCGGTGACCATGGCGCCGAGCCATTCGCGGACGTACCGCTCCCGCAGCCCCGCGCGCTCGGCCAATTCGGCGCTGGTGGCGGGGCCGCGTGCGGCGGCCGCGAGGAGGCCGGTGCGGTGACCGACGCCGAGCAGCATGGTGAGCGCGCTGCCGGTCATGATCCCGGTCAGGTGCGCGGCGAAGTCCTTCTCCTCCATGCGGTCCGACCTTACCGGCCGGCGCGGGCGATCCGTCCGATGTGGACAGGCCATGGGCCGTGAAGGCCTCCTTCCCGGCTCTTATGGCCGGGAAGGAGGCCTTCACGGACTTCCGGGTCAGGCGTCCTCGTCCTCCAGGCCCG
>NZ_JBFACT010000119.1:0-13404 GCF_040640995.1 Amycolatopsis sp. NPDC021455
GACCAGCTCCCACAGCTCATCCGAGATCTCACCAGCGCGAGTCACCAGCAGATCATCGCCCGCCACCGGGCCAAAATTTTGGAGACACGCCCTAGCCGGACGTCGGCGAACCGGTAGACACCCGCCGCCGCGAGTCCGTTGTAGACGACCACCAGCTGCACGAGCAGCGGGGTGCCGCGGATCAGCCAGACATAGCCGCGGCCGGCCCAGCGCAGCGGCGCGAGCCGGCTGCGCTGGGCGAGGGCGAGCAGGAGGCCCAGCAGCACGCCGAGCAGCTGCGCGACGACGGAGATGTAGACCGTGCGCCACAGCCCGTCGAGGAACGTGCTCGAGGGGGAGAACAGGTAGTGCCAGAAGAACGCCCAGTCGAAGCCGGCGGCGCTACCGGGTGATGTCATCGCCGGTCAGCTTCCACTTCGTGAGCACGGCGGTGTAGGTGCCGTTCTTCTGGATCGCGGCGAACGCCTGGGCCAGCGCGTCGTGCAGGCCAGGGCTGTCCTTGCGGGTCGCGATGCCCACCTTGACGTGGTTGAACGGCTCGCCGACGACCTTGAAGGCGCCCGGCTGCTGGGTCTGGACGTACGCGGCGGTCTCCAGCGTCGTGCCGTAGGCGTCCACCAGCCCGAGCCGGAGTTGCTGGAGCGCGTCGCTGTCCTTGGTGAACTGCCGGATGTCGAGGTTCGGTCTCCCGGCCGCCGCGCACTTCGTGGACTGGTCGGTGAAGTACTGGACGACCGTCGTGCCCGTTTGGACGGCCGCCTTCTTGCCGCACAGGTCGGCAGCGGTCGCGATGTCGGTGTTGCCGCTGCCCACCATCAGGGTGTTGGACGCGTACATGTACGGGACGAAGTCCACGACCTTCTCGCGTTCGGGCTTGATGTAGAGCTGGCTGATGATCGCGTCGCACTGCTTGCCCTGCAGCGCCGGGATGATGCCGTTGAAGCTCGTGTTGGCCCAGCGCGACCGGGCCCCGAGCTGGGCGGCGATCGCGTCGCCGAGCTCGATCTCCACGCCCACCGGCTTCTGCGCGGCGTCGTAGAAGGTCAGTGGTGGCGCGCTGATGTCCGAGCAGTAGGTGAGCTGCCCGTCCTGCGCGAGCGCGCCCGCCGGGACCTTGACCGCGCCGGGCGGCGGGGGAGCGTCGGCGGCGGGGGCGCTCCCGCATCCGGCGAGGGTCACGGCGACGGCGGCGAGGCAGCCGGCCAGGAGCGGTGCCTGCCGGCGGGACGGGGAATGCGACCTGGCCATACCGAACTCCTTCACGAGTTCACGCCATTGCGGGGGAGAGTTAGTCCATGTCATAGTCGACGACGTTGACTATGGGGAGGGACGCTAGAGCGGCCGTCTCCGGGAGTCAAGGAATCCACGGTAACGGGGCTGTTAACGGGGCCGGCGGCAGTCCAGGGCTTGCCGAGGTGCCCGGGAAACAAGGGGAAAGATGTCGGAGCGCAGCGATCGTCGGATGACCGCGGAGGGCCCCCGTTGGGCGGTCGCCACACCGCACACGGCGGCGAGCGACGCCGCAGCCGAAGTGCTGCGGACCGGCGGCAACGCGGTCGACGCCGCGCTCGCCGCCGCGGCCGTGCTGACCGTGGTGTACCCCAACCAGTGCTCGGTCGGCGGCGACCTGCTCGCCCTGGTGGGTACCGCGGGCGGGCAAGTCCGCTTCGTCAACTCCAGCGGCCGGGCGCCCCGGGCGGTCGACGTCCGGTCGCTGGCGGCGGACCACGCCGTCATGCCGGTCGACGGCGCGCTGCCGGTGACGGTGCCCGGTGTGGTCGCCGGCTGGGCCGCGCTCGCCGAAAACTGGGGAACCCGCCCGCTCGCGGCGGCGCTCGCGCCGGCCGAAGCCGCCGCGCGCGACGGAGTCGCCGTCGCGCCCGGCCTCGCCCGGGACCTGTGGCGCGAACGGCACCGCCTGATCCGGGATCCGGGACTGCGCGGGGTGTTCGCCGCGGACGGCACGGTCCTGTCCGCCGGCCGGACCCTGCGGCAACCGCGGCTCGCCCGGACGCTCGCCATGCTCGCCGAGCAGGGCCCGGCCGCGATGTACGGTGGCGAGGTGGGGAGGAGCCTGGTGAAACTGCTGGCCGGTCAAGGCTCCGCGATGACCGAGGAGGATTTCGCCGGACACACGGTGGAGCTGTCGGGAGTCCACAGCGCGGTGTACGACGGAACCGAGTACCTGTCCGGCGGCGGCAACTCCCAGGGGTTGTACTTCCTCCAGGGACTCAAGGCACTCGAGCTGGTGCGCGCGGTCCGCGGGCCCGTGGACCCGGTGGGGCGGGACGCCGGCGTGGTCGCGTCCGTGCTCAACCGGGCCGCCGCCGACCGCGACCGCCACTGCGCCGATCCGGCGTGGTCCGCGGCACCGGTGGAGCTGGTGCTGTCCGACGCCTACGTCCGGCGGATCGCCGAGCAGGCGATGTCGGGCGTGCCGGATTCGCCGGTGGGGCAGGTGAAGGTGTCCGGCGACACCGTCGCGGTCGTCGCCGCGGACGCCGACGGGACCTGGGTTTCCCTGATCCAGAGCGTCTTCCACTGCTTCGGGGCCGCGTTGCTCGATCCCGCCACCGGGATCGTGCTGCACAACCGGGGTGCGTCCTTCACCCTCGACCCGGCCTCGCCGAACCGCCTCGCCGGCGGCAAGCGGCCGCTGCACACCCTGATGCCGGTGCTGGTCCGCGAGGCCGGCGAGCTCGTCGGCGCGCACGGCGCGATGGGCGGGCGCGCCCAGCCGCAGGTGCACACCCACCTGGCCCTGCGGCTGGCCGGCGGCGCGTCTCCCGGCGCGGCCACGTCGGCGCCGCGCTGGGTCCTGGGGGCGATGGAAGCGGGGGTGACGTCGGGTGCCGGTGTGGTCAAGGCCGAACGCGACGTCCCCGCGCCCGGTGTACGGGCGATCGAGCGGGCAGGATTCACTGTCGAGGAGATCGACGCGAACGAAGACGGGGTGGGGCACGGCCAGCTGGTCCGCCGGCTGCCGGGCGAGGCGCGTCCGGTGCTGGGGGCCGCCACGGATCCCCGCGCGGACGGCTCGGCCGTCGCCGGCTGACGGTCTCCCTGCGTCATGCCACCGACCGGAGAAGGGCGAATGAGCAAAAGCAGCACCGGGAAGAGCACGAACGCCCGCCGAGGCCGGTTGCCGCGGGGCACGCTGAGCCAGGAGCTGATCATCGAAGCGGCGTTCCGGGTCGCGGATTCCACCGGGATGGACAAGCTGACGTTCCAGGCACTCGGCCGCGAGCTCTCCGCGCACCCGACGGCCATCTACCGGCATTTCCGGAACAAGGACGAACTGCTGCTCGCCCTCCTCGACGCCCTGCACGAAGAGGCGCTGGCGAACACCCCGCCCCCGACCGACGACTGGGCGCACGACCTCATGCAGATCGCGATCCACACCCACGACGCGTTTCTCCGCCACCCCCGGGTCGGCGCCCTCTCGGCGGCCCGGGCCGCTCGCCGGGAGAACGAATTCCGCACGGTCGAACGCAAACTCGACTGCATGCGCCGGGCCGGGCTGAACGACACCGACGCGGCGCGGTACCACCGGGTGTTCGCCGACGTCGTGCTGTCCTACAGCGCGATGGACGCCAGCCTGGCTTCGCTGGCCCCGGACGTCCGGGAGGCCGACCTGCGCGCCTGGAAGACGGACTACCTGGCCTTGCCCGCGGACCGCTATCCCAACATCGCGCGGATCGCCCCGCGGTTCGTGCGGCTCGACGACCCGCAGAACTTCGTGACGGCCGTCCGGATGGTGATCGACCAGATCCGCCGGCGAGCCGAAGGCGAGCAAGCGCACTGAGCGTGCCGTCCGCCCCGCGCCTGCCGCACCTCGCGGCTGTTCCGTCGGCGGCCTGTCCGTCCGGCGTGCGACGATCTGCGGGAACCCCGACCTGAGGAAGGAGCCCCGGACCTTGCCCGTGGTGCACGCTCTGTGGTCTCCCGGCCGGGGTCTGCTTCTCTGGGCGGAGCGCGACCGAGGCCCGGCGGGCACGTCGAGCCGTGCGACGCGGATCGCGCTTTCGCATCCGTTCGCGGTCTCCAGCGCGGACCTGACCGCGCTGCATCCCGGCAAGCCGACGTCGGTGACGTTGCTGCTGCCGTCGCGGGCGAACCGGCCGCTCGCCTCCGCCGAGGCGACGGCGGGCGCCAAGCGGCGCGGTCCGGCGCCGTCGTTGCGGCCGTGGTCGGTGCCGGCGTTGGTGGTGGACGCGGCCGAGCTGGACGACCTCGACGACTCGGCTACGTACGGCGCTTCGGTCACCTACCTGCGGGCCGTCGCCCGCCTGGCCGCGGATCTGGTGCGGCGCGGCCGGGTGCTGCCGACGCTCGTCCGGCGGGGCGACGCGGCGGAAGCGCGGTGGCGCCCGGTGCTGCAGGGCGTCGACTTCGTCGCGTTCGACGCGCTGGTCGCGGCCATGCCGCCGGTGGGGCGGGCCGAGCAGATCGCGCCGCTCACCGGGGCCTCGCCGCGCGCGCTCGTCACCGATGCCCTGCACGCCCTGGTCGACACGGCGGTCCGGGACCGGCTGGCGCGCGCGGACCCACCCGTCGACCTGCGGGGCGGCCGGGGCGCGGCCGGGATGTGGCTGGCCGCGCTGCGGGGCGGCGATTCCCGCGTCGAACTGCGGCTGGACGAGCTCGGTGTCCTGGCCGACGCCGTCGCGAAGTGGGACGAGGTCGCCGACACCGACGTCGTCGACGGCCGGGCGTGTTTCCGGCTGGCCGAAGTCGGCACACTGCGTCAGCCGGACGCGGAGGATCCCGACGACCAGACCGGCGACGGCACCAAGTGGCAGCTGCAGTTTCTCTTGCGGGCGACGGCCGATCCGAGCCTGCTGCTGTCGGCCGGGCAGATCTGGTCGGGCGAAGCGCACGGGCTGGTCCGGGATCCGAAGGGCCTGTTCGTCGCCGAGCTGGGGCGGGCCGCGCTGGTGGAGCCGATGCTGGCGCCGGCCCTGCGCCGGACCCGGCCGGCCGAGTACGACCTGACCGTCGAGGAAGCCGAGCACTTCCTCACCTCCGGTGCGACCCGGCTGGTCGAGGCCGGGTTCGAAGTGCAGCTCCCGGCCACCTGGGACGGCCGGCGCCGGCTCGGGCTGCGGCTTTCCGTCCGCAGCACGCCCACCGAGCAGGTCGTCACCCGCAGCCGGGCGGGCCGCGACGAGCTGGCCGGGTTCCGCTGGTCGATCGCGGTGGGGGACGACGAGATCGGCGAGGAGGAACTGGGCAGGCTCGTCGCGGCGAAGACCCCTTTGGTGCGGCTGCGGGGGCGGTGGATCAGCGTCGACGCCGACCGGCTCCGCGCCGGTCTCGAATTCCTGCGCCGCGACCCGGACCGGCGAAGCCGGCGCCCCACCGCGGCCGAACTGCTGGAGCTCGTCCACCTCGGGCAGGAGACGCCGCTGCCGGTCGTCGGCGTCAGCGCCGGCGGCTGGGTCGGGGACGTCCTGGCCGGCCGGGTCCAGCGGACGCTGCGGCCGGTCGAGTTGCCGCTGTCGTTCCGTGCCACGCTGCGCCCCTACCAGCGGCGGGGTGTCGCCTGGCTGGCGTTCATGTCGGAGCTGGGGCTCGGTGCCTGCCTGGCCGACGACATGGGTCTCGGCAAGACCGTCCAGACGCTGGCGCTCGAGGCCCTCGAGCGGGCGGACGGCGATCGCGCTCCGACGCTGGTGCTGTGCCCGATGTCGCTGGTCGGCATGTGGCAGCGGGAGGCGGCGAGCTTCGCGCCGGGCCTGCGGGTCCACGCCCACCACGGCGGCGGCCGCGCGCACGGGGACGCGCTCGCCGAACAGGTGGCGGCGGCCGACCTCGTCGTCACGACCTACGCCACCGCCGCCCGGGACGCCGGCGAGCTCGAGACGTTCGGCTGGCGGCGCCTGGTGCTCGACGAAGCGCACGCCATCAAGAACGCCGACACCGCGACGGCCAAGGCGGTGCGGCGGTTCCGGGCCGGGCACCGGCTCGCGCTGACCGGCACCCCGGTGGAAAACCGGCTGGCGGACCTGTGGTCGGTGCTGGACCTGCTCAACCCCGGGCTGCTCGGCAGCAGGCCCGGCTTCCGGCAGCGGTTCGCCGTCCCGATCGAGCGCCGGGGCGACACCGCCGTGGCCGCCGCGCTGCGCCGGCGTACGCGGCCGTACCTGCTGCGCCGGGTGAAGACGGACCCCGCGATCGTCCCCGAGCTGCCGGAGAAGATCGAAATCCGGCAGGAATACCGGCTCACCCGCGAACAGGGCACGCTGTACCGCGCGATCGTCGACGAGATGATGACGAAGATCGAGAACAGCCAGGGCATCAAGCGCCGCGGCCACATCCTCGCCGCGATCACGAAGCTCAAGCAGGTCTGCAACCACCCCGCGCACCTGCTGCACGACGGTTCCCCGATCGGGGACCGCTCCGGCAAGGTCACCCGCCTCGAAGAGGTCCTGGCGGAGATCCTGGCCTCGGGTGATCGGGTGCTGTGCTTCACGCAGTACACCGAGTTCGGCCACCTGCTCGTGCCCCACCTGACGGACCGGCTCGGCGCCGAAGTCGCGTTTCTGCACGGTGGCCTGGCCAAGGGGGCGCGAGACGCGATCGTGGAACGCTTCCAGGCCGGCGACGGGCCGCGGATCCTCCTGCTGTCGCTCAAAGCGGGCGGTTCCGGGCTCACCCTGACCGCGGCCGGCCAGGTCCTGCACCTGGACCGCTGGTGGAACCCGGCGGTGGAGAACCAGGCCACCGACCGGGCGTTCCGGATCGGGCAGGGCCGTACCGTCCAGGTCCGGAAGTTCGTCTGCCCGGGCACCATCGAGGAGCGCATCGACACCCTGATCACCAGGAAACGCGCGCTCGCGGGCATGGTCGTGGGCGAAGGCGACGGCTGGCTCACCGAGCTGTCCACCGACGCGCTGCGCGGGGTGCTCACCCTGGGGGAGGACGCGATCGATGACTGAGCCACTCCCGTGGTGGGCGACCCGGTTCCTCCGCGCGTCGGCGGCGATCGGCGTTTTGTTGCCCGCGAAGGGCCAGGGGCGCGTCGCGTCCTTGACGGTCGGCGCCGGACGGGTCGACGCCGAGGTGCGGGACGGCCGCCCGCACCAGGTGCGGATCGGGCTGACGGCGTTCGGGAAACCGGACTGGGCGGCGATCACCCATGCCCTCGCCGCGAAGGCGTCGCTCACGGTCCAGCTGCTCAGCGGCGAGCTGCCCCGCGAAGTCGAACAGGTCTGCCAAGCGGTCCGGTTGCCCTTGTTCCCGTCGTCGGCCCGGGAGGTGTCACTGGACTGCACGTGCCCGGCCGCCGAAGTGCCGTGCGGCCACCTGAACGCGGTGTTCTCCGAGCTCGTGGCGCGGGTCGCCGACGATCCCTTCACCATCCTCGCGCTGCGCGGCCGGAACCGCGAAGCACTGCTCGAGGACCTGAAGAACCGGCTCATCTCCGCCGAGCCGCTCCATCCCGACGACGGGTCCCCGGCCCTGACCGACGTCATGGACACCTTCTTCGACAGCGGCCCGGCCCCGGGCCTGAGTGGCGCGGCACCGTTGCACGCACCACGGACGGCGTCCGACGCGCTGCTGGACCAGGCACCGCCGTTCGTGATCACGGTGGGCGGCGAGACAGTCGCCGAGCTGCTCCGGCCGGTGTAC
The DNA here is from genome assembly GCF_040640995.1 of Amycolatopsis sp. NPDC021455. Lineage (NCBI taxonomy): Bacteria > Bacillati > Actinomycetota > Actinomycetes > Pseudonocardiales > Pseudonocardiaceae > Amycolatopsis > Amycolatopsis sp. NPDC021455. The sequence goes on from NZ_JBFACT010000119.1 coordinate 7,636, forward strand.
CGGGCACTCGCCGAAGAGCACGGCGGCTAGCGCCCGGGAGCTGCCGACGCCGCCTACGGCTGCTCGCCGACCAGGAACTCGGCGGCCCAGCGGTGCGCCATCGCGCAGACCTCGGCTTCGGTGCCCCGGACGTGCTCGACGACCTCGCCGTCGGCCCACAGCATGAGGGCGACCGTGCCGGGCCGGATCGGGGTCAGTCCGATGAGCCGGCGGTGTCCGTTCCGCTCGAGGACCCGCTCGGCGGTGAGCCATCGGCCGGTCGTGCCGGTGCGGGTGACCGTCCACGCCGGATCCGCGGCGAGGTCGGCCACGGACCGGGGGACGAGTTCTTCGGGCTGTTCGTGGTGCACGCCGGTCAGCTTCGCACGGTCACCCGCATCCGGTGATCTGTGGATGAATACCGGATGAACAACGACTGACCTCCGGGGTGGTGAGGTGCCGCTGACCTGGCTCTTCCGGCGCTCACCGCCGGCCGGCGCGACACTCGCGTGCCACCCGGGGGTGCCGCCGTCCGGACGTGATCCACTACGGTGGGCCGGACCTGGGGGGCCGCGACCGCAGGGAGCCCTCATGCCGACCCTCACGACCGTGGCCGACTGGACGATCACCGCGTCCGGTGACACGGCGACCTTCACCCACGCCACCGGCGGCTACTGGGCGCCGCGGGTGTGGAGCGGCCGGGGCCTCGCGGTCGCCGAAGCCGACCTCGCCGCCCTGGACAAGGCGCTGGGCGAGGTGCTGAAGCTGCCCGTCTACTGGCTGGCCCGCGCCCGGCGTGGGGACAGCGCGGCGGGGGACGCGGCCGTCTGGTCGCCACCCCGGTACGACCCGGACGACGAGTTCGTCTACCTCGCCGGCCCGTGCCGGACGGACGCGCCCGCTCCCGGTTACCGGCCTGCTTCGGCGTTCGAGATCGACCTGGTCCACCTGCGGGGCCTGCGGATCAGGATCGCCGCCTACCGGGCGGCGCCTGCCCGCGGCTGAAAGCAGCCTGGTGGAGGGATTCCCGGCCCGGTTGTCGATTCCGGCATCACGCGATCGACGCACGGGGTGAGAGCGGCTGCGCACCGGGCCGTCCGAACACGAGGAGGCCGGCATGACCCCAAGCCCGCGCACGAGCACCCTGCACGTGGGGCTGCGGGTGACTGACCTCGACCGGTCGCTGGCGTTCTATGCGGCCGTCGGCTACGAGGTCGTCGGCCGGGTACCCGAGACGCCGATCGGGCAGCTGACCATGCTCAAGCTGCCGGGCGACGAGTTCGTCACCGTCGAGCTCGTCCACGACGGCAGGCCGGTCGAGCGGGGCACCGACGTGAGCCACCTCGTCGTGCAGGTCGGGTCGATGGCCGAGACGCTCGACGTGCTGGCCGGCCACGGGATCGAGCCGGTCGCCCCAGGCCACGAGGGCGAGGACGGCCTGAAGACGGCACTCATCGCCGACCCGGACGGTCGCCGGATCGAGCTCGTCCAGTGGCCCGCGGGCCACGCCGACGGCATGACCGCCGCCGACTGGCCCGAGGACGCGCCGCCTCAGGCCAAGCGCACTGCCGGCGCCGGAGGCGCCTAGGGCGGTGGACCCGGTGCGCGTTGCTCAGCGGATCGGGTTGGGGGTGATGTCCTGCGCGAACAGGTTCCCGTTCGAACTTCCGACGTGCACGTGGTACCCGCGGCCGCCGACGTTCACCGTGATGTGGGGTCTCGGGTCCGCGCCGCCCGCGGCTCCGCCCAGGCCGCCCTGGTGGATGCCCGCCGTCTGCTGCCAGCCGCGGCCTTCCTGCATCTGCCTCAGCAGCTCCTTCGCCCGGCGTGCCCCTTCGCCACGACCGGCGGCGAGGTTTTCCAGGATCCCGACGAACCGCTTGTCGCTGATCTCCGTCACCGGGACGTTCGCGTTGCCGTGGAAGACCGGCTGGCCCGGGCGGTTGTTGGCCAGCACCGGGTTGTTCGCCTTGCCGCCCTTGCACTTCTTGCCCTTGAGACCGACCGGGTCGAGCCAGCCGGTCGGGTTGCGGACGTAGGCGTGCGGGTTGGTGCCGCCGCCGAGGCCGATCGGGTCCGGGCTGATGTACCGGCCGGTTTCCGGTTCGTAGTACCGGTTCACGTTGTAGTGCAGGCCCGTCTCGGCGTCGAAGTACTGCCCCGGGAACCGCAACGGCGTCGGCGCCGGGGCCGCGGTCTCCACGCCCCACAGCGTCCGCGTCGCGTGCCAGGCGACCCGGCCGGTCTCGTCCACCAGCTCCGCGGGGCTGCCGACCAGGTCGGCGACGACGGCGTGGAACTGCTCGTCGACACCCCCGTCCGCGCGGGACCGGCGGTCCAGCACGCTCACCGGCACCGGCCGGTCGGGCTCCCAGTCCCAGGTGGTGACCCGCCGCGGCTCACCCGCCGCCGTGACGATCTCCTCGGCCGGGACGATCCCGTCCCAGACGAAGCAGGTCTCGGCGGCCGTCGTGCCGTCGGGCCCGAGCAGCCGCTTCGCCACGCGACGGCCCAGCGCGTCGTAGGCGTAGTGCCACTCGCTCCCGTCCGGGGTTCGCACGCGCTCGAGCCGGTCGTCGGCGTTCCACGCGAACATCCACTCGCCGCCCGGCTGCCGTCGCCCCGTCAGGCGGCCCAGCTCGTCGTAGCGGTAGTGGACGTCGCCGGCGCGCCGGACCTGCGTTCCGGTGTACTCGCGGGAGCCCGCGGCGGCGTGGCGCGTCGTCCAGTCGGCGGTGGTGACATTGCCCATCGCGTCGTAGGCGTAGCGCTCGACGCCCGCCGGATGACGCAGCCCGGTGACGCGGCCCAGCCGGTCCAGAGCGAACTCGCGGCGGCCGGACAGCAGGTCGTCGACGCCGGCGAGCACGTCGTCGGCCCGGTGGTGGTACGCACGGCGCTGCCGCGGCTGCCCGTCCGGGCCGGCGACGACCTGTTCGATCAGCCGGTCGCCGGCGTCCCAGGCCTGGGTCAGCGTCGCCGTGCCGAAGACGCGCCCGATCTCGCGGCCGGCCGCGTCGTGCGCGAACCGGATCGACCGGCCGGCGGTGGTCAGCTCGGCCGGGGCGCTCGCCGCGTCGTAGGTCCAGGTGCTGGTGACGCCGGTGGCGGTGCGGCGCGCGGTCCGCAGCCCGCTGAGGTCGTACCGCGAATGAACCTCGTGGCCATTGCAGCTTTCGGCCACCACACGCCCGAGGCGGTCGTAGGTCACCGTGAGATCGGCGTCGGCGTTCGTCGCCCGCACCAGCCGGTCCGCGGCGTCGTAGGAGTACGTCGTGACGCTGTCCCCACGGCGCTTGCCGGTCATCCGGCCCAGGACGTCCCACGTGTACGTCGTCGGGGCGCCGGTGCCGGGGATGCTTTCCAGCAGCTGCCCGGCGGCGTCCCGGCGGTAGGTGACGACCCGGCCGTCGAAGTCGGTTTCCCGCACGACCCGCCCGGCCGCGTCGTAGTCGATCCGCCACCGCGCGCCGGCGGCGTTGGTGACCGAGACGAGCCGCAGTTCGGTGTCGTACTCGAACCGGGTACGGCTGCCGTCCGGGGCGATCTCGCAGACGGGCAGGTCGAACGGCCCGAAGTCGGTGCGGGTGACGGCGCCGGTGGCGTCCGTCCGCTCGATCGCGTTCACTTCGCCGTCGTAGGTGAAGCGCTCCACCGAGCCGTCCGGGGCGATGCGCTTCCACAGCTCACCCTCGACCGTCCACGCGAACTGCGTCGTATGGCCGGTCGGGTCGGTGACCGACTCGACGCGGCCCAGCCGGTCGTAGGTGTAGGACGTGCGGCCGCCGGCGGGGTCGAGCACCGTCCGGGGCTTGCCCAGTGCGTCGCATTCGATCCCGGTGGTGCGGCCTTCTTCGTCGGTGAACGAGCTGAGCGCCCCGCGCGAGTCGTAGCCGTAGCGGCGGACCCCGCCCATCGGGTCGGTGGCCGCGACGAGCCGGCCGGCGTCGTCGTAGTCGTACGACCGGACCGCGCCGTCCGGCTCGACGGTCGCCCGCGGGCGCCCCCGCGAGTCGAAGCGGACGCTGCGCACGCTGCCGTCCGGGCGGGTTTCCGACGTCCGCCGGCCGTGCTCGTCGTAGCCGTAGCGGGTGACGCGGCCCAGCGGGTCGGTGCGGGCGAGCAGCCGGTCGTGGCGGTCCCACTCGTAGGCCGTGACACCGCCGAGCGGGTCGGTCTCCCGGACGAGCTGGAACTCTTCGTTCAGCTCGAACGTGGTGGTGTGCCCGAGCGAGTCGGTCGCGCGGTTGACGCGGTTTTCCCGGTCGTAGGCGAAGGTGTAGCCGAGCACCCCGCGCGGTCCGGTACCGCGGACGCAGCGGTCGCGCTCGTCGTAGGCGAACTCGTAGCCCCAGCCGTTGCGGTCCTGCCAGGCGGTGATGCGGCCGGCGTCGTCGTAGGTGAACCGGTACGGCCGGCCCGACGAGTTGATCACCTCGACCAGGTGCGCCCGCTCGTCGTAGGCGAAACGGGCGAGGGTGACGCGGTCGCCTTCGTGTGCGCCGAGGGAGGCCAGCTCGGTGATCCGGCCGGCCACCGTGGTCACCGCGACGCGGTGCCCGGCGGAGTGCCGGACCTCGCGCAGGACCCCGTGGGTGTCGCGGTCGAAGGTGATCCGGTGGCCGTCGGCGTCGGAGATCGCGGTCAGCCAGCCGGTGTCCCCGTCAGCCGGGAAATGCAGGCAGCGGCCGAGATCGGGCTGGTCGAGGACGTACTCGTCGCCGAGCCGCCGCAGCGGCCACCACGGGCCGTCCACGGGGGTGACCGCCGTGGCGCCCGGGACCGGGTAGACGAGCAGGGTGCCGTCCTCGACGGCGAAGTCGACGCGGTCGTCGCCGGTTTCCAGCCGCTGGTCGGCGGTCGACGCCCAGGACTGTCCGAAGTGGACACCACTGCGGTAGCCGGAGAAGTGGCTGCGCTCCAGCACGAGCGACAGGACGCCCTGGATCTCGACGTCGGTCTGGCCGAGCATCATCCGCCCGGTCGTCATGTCGATCGGGTCGCCACTGCCCGGACGGCACTCGGCCGGGGTCGAGTTCTCCTTGGGGGCGCCGTTGTGGTCGGCCAGCCCGCCGTCCCGCGGCTTGCCCCCGCCGTCCTTCGGCTTGCCGCCGTCAGAGCCCTTGCCACCGCCGGAGGGCGTGGTGTTGCCGTTCGGGGACGGCGTGTCGTCGGGCCCCTTGGACGTCGGCGGCGGATCGCTCTTCGGCGGCGCGTCGCCGCCGCCCTTCGCACCGGACGTGGTGGTGCCGTCACCTTTCGCGCCCGAGGGTGAGGTGCCGTCGCCCTTCGGCGGCGGGCCGTCGAGGCCCTTGGGGTTGCCCTTGATGTCGGCGTGCTTCGGCGGCGGCGCGGCCTTGCCCGGCTTGATCTTCCGCAACGCCTTCGCCGCGTCACCGAACAGATCCCCCGCCCGCTTCAACAACGGGACCAGCGCCTTCAACGCCTTCACCAGCCGCTTGACCAGATCCGCGATCTTCGACGCCGTCTTCGCCACCGCATTGACCACCTGCGGCACCACCCAGGTCATCCCGATCCCCAGGGTGAACACCACCTGCAACGCCCAGCTGATCAGATGCCCGACCAGCTCCGCGATGATGTCCCGCACCAACGCCCGCACCGCGGCAACCACCTCACCCGCGGTCTTCACCCCACTGGACGCACCCTCACAACCCTTCTGGGCGGTTTCCAGCAACGTCACGGTGTCCTGCGCCCGCTGCCGATAGGCGTCCCCGGCCGGCCCGGTCCAGGACGCGGTATCCGCTTTGACCATCCCGGTCAAGTCCTCAC
>NZ_JBFACT010000120.1:0-12957 GCF_040640995.1 Amycolatopsis sp. NPDC021455
GTCTTGAACGAGTCGTTCGAGACACCCCAGGTCCTGAACGACTCGTTCAAGACATGAGCGGGCGCATCCCGGCCCGCGGTCAACGAATCTCGGGCGCACGACGCCGGCTCCGGCTCCGGCTCCGGCTCCGGCTCACGAGTAGGTCCAATGGCCGAGCCAGGATTCGCGCCACGCCACCGTCAGCTCGCTCACTCCGTCCACACCGGATCGGTCGACGTGGGCCTTCCACGCTTCCTCGAGCGCCGCGCACAGCTTGGCCGCGGGTGGTTCGCCGCCGCCGGAGGAGAACCCGCGCAGGGCCGACCGGGGCACGGCCAGCTTCGCCTTGCCGCGGATCACCGACTGCTCGGTGGCGCGGCAGATGAGGTACTCGACGGTGGCGGGCTCACCCTCCGAGGCGGTCGTTCCCGGCACCGGCACCTGGGGCGCGACCTGGGCCAGCGCTTGGTACAGGCAGTCCAGCGGGGCGGCGAGGCCCTGGTGCTGGCGGGCGATCTCCCACGAAACCCAGACGGCCAGGCAGTCGGGCGCCTGGCCCGGGCGGTAGGCGAACGCCGGACCCGCGAAGGTCTGGTAGTCGCCGCTCGGGTCCTGCGCGGCCGAGCCGGGTCCGTCGGGGTCGGGTGGCAGGCCGAGCCGCTTGAACAGCTCGCGCAGCAGCTTGTCCGGCCGGGCCGGGGCCGAGGACTCGCCGAGCAGCTTGCCCAGGATGCGGTTCAGCCGGTCGGCGGCCACGCCGTGGATCGCCAGCTGCAGGTGGACGAACGCGACGTCCGAGAGTGTCGTGCCGGCGCAGCCGACCACCCCCACCTGGGGATAACGCTGCAGGAAGGAGACGACCGCGTGCGTGGAGCCGATCCGGGCCGGTCCGGCGAAGGTCACCGGCAGGATCGTGGCGATCCGCTGGCGGGACCGGAGGTCGCCCTTGTACAGCGGCGAGAACTCGCCGTCGGCGTGGGAGATCTCGAACCAGTTCCCCGGCCGGTGCCCCGGGCGCGTGTCGGCGAGCCAAAAGCTGTAGCCGTGCTTCTCGCACAGCTCCCGGAACCGGTCCGCCAGTTCGAACCGCGCGGCCGCGGACATGTCCCGCAGCGCGATCGCGAACCGGACCGCCAGCGACGCGTACGGGGACGCGACCTCCTTGCGGGTGCGCAGGTCGTGGTTGCGGGTCTTCACGATCGTCGGCAGCTGGACCGGGCACTGCAGCGACAACAGCGGCGCGTCGACGAGCGCGGACGCGGCGTCGGAGATCTCCCGCACCAGGTCGCGGACGGCCAGGCCGTGCCATTCCGACACCTCGCGCGCCGCCGGGTCGATCGCGATCAGGCCTTCGAACGTCTGCGCGGACTCGTAGATGAACGTCGGGTTGGGCGAGGTCGTCTGGCGGAAGACCCACCCGCCCGCGTTCTGCGCGGGGCGTTCGGCCGGCGGTCGGCGCTCGGCTGCTTCGACGCCGTCCAGGGGCTTGCGCGTGTGGGTGCCGATCACGACGCCGGCGCCGTTCGTGGCCGAGCACAGCGTCTCCAGGAAGACCGCGCTGTCGGAGTCCGCGGCCACGAGGTCGCGCAGGTAGCCGGGACGGGCCATCGCGTGGTGCACCTCGAAGTCCACCTCGGTCACCGGTTGGCGCGCTATCTCGAAGCCGGCCCGGGCCAGGTCGGCCACGTTCCGCACGGAGATCCGCCGGCCGCGCATCCTCACCACCGCCCCGAGGAGTCGAACCGCACGTCGGCTTCGAGCGGCTTGCGGCGGTCCCGGCCGCCGTTGCCCGCCCACCGCGGCACTCCGATGCGGGACAGCGGGATCGCCGAGCCCCGCCACGACGCCTGGCCGAACAGCACGAGCGCGGCGAGCACCGGCAGGCCCACCGCGACCGTGAGCGTGGCCTGCACGACCCCACCCCCACTTTGCGTCGCGACGGCCGCGGCGAACGCGGCGACGGCCGCGATGCTCAGCTGGACCAGCGCGCGCGGCAGCGTGCCGAGGTAGCCCAGCACCGTGCGCCGCGGCGGCAGCGACAGGCGGCTGTAGAGGAAGCCGGGCAACAGCAGCAGCATGGTGATCACGGACTGGCCGTCGCCGATGTGGCCGAGCGCCTCGGTGGCGGCCCGGCCGTACGGCCACGGACTGCCGACCAGGAGCCAGCCGAGGACGAACGAGACCGTAGCCACGGCCAGCGCGTAGAACGTCACGTTGAGCGGACCGGACTGCGTGGAGTCCTTGAGCACGAGGGTCGCGCGGATCCGGACGTGGTCGCCGCGCGGGTCGCGGCCGCCGGACCGGCGCCAGTACGCCCGCGCCTCGTTGTCGGCGATGCCGTTGACCAGGACGAGATCCTGCCCGAACTCCCGGTCGGTCAGCTCGCGCGCGGCCTCGCGGAGGTTCGCCGAGGTGAACTCCGGGTGCCGCCGCAGCGAGTTGTCCAGCTCGCCCGACTCCGTCCGCACCGCTTCGCCCGTCGTCGCCGCGGCCGCGAGCCGGTGGCAGACCGGCAGGCTGCGCGGGGAGAGCTCCACTCCCGACTGGCCGGCTTCCCACTTGCGGCGCCGAAGCAGATCCGCCAGGGGGCGCAGCACGGTCTGCGCCTGGAGCTCGAGGATCTTGTGCCGCGCGCCGTCGGCTTCCTGCAGCGGGGCGGCGTCCTGCCGTTCGGCCAGCGAGACCAGGTCCTCGGCCAGGCCGTCCACCTGGTGCTGGTCGGCGTCCGTGGACAGGTACATCCGGGCGATCTCGGCTTCCGGCGCGGTCCTGGCCACCAGGTGGTAGGACTTCAGCGTCGCCGGGATCATCGTCTCGTAGGTGACGACGTAGCCGCGGCGGCTGGAGGCCAGCCGCCGCCACTGCTCCTTCGCGGTGGGCTGCCGCGCGTCGACGTGCAGCGGGGTTTCGTAGCTGAGCCGGTGTTCCTCGACCGAGTCGTCCAGCGCCACCACCAGCATGTAGTCGCGGACCGCGACGTCGAGCAGGTAGGCGTATTCGACCAGCAGGTCGGCACAGCCGTCGAGGATGTCCAGCGCCAGTTCCCGGCACTGCCGCCCGTATCCGGGCACCGTCCCGCCGGCCGCGGCCGGCGTGAACTCGTCCTCCGGGTGGTTCCGCTCGGTGAGCAGCGTCAGCAGCGCCTGCTGGACGAGCCAGCGGGGTTCGTGCACCTGGAACAGGAACATGTTCAGCTCGTGCTTGGCGGTCTGGGCGTGCTCGTCGCCGGCGAGGATGCCCCGCAGCAGCCGGTAGAGCCCGGCGGCGACCAGCCGCGACGCCTCGTGCTGGGTGAGCCGCGGCAGCTTCTGGCCCGAGCTGTCGAACACGTCCACGGGCGAGACGTCCCGGCGTGGCAGCCGGGCCAGCGGCACCCACAGGGACCGTTGCCGAGCCGGCCTCGAGGCGGCCCGCTCGCCGTGCTCCCGGCCGATGAGGTCCTGCAGCTGCGCGGTGGCCTGCCGCTGCCCCTCGTCGAGCAGCTTGAGGCTGACGTCGACCTCGGTGCTCCGCCGGGCGGTGCCGTGCTCGACGACGGTCAGCCGCTCGGTCAGCCGCCGCACGTGGTTCAGCCGCAGCGAGGTGTCCAGCAGCGCCAGCCCGACGGCGGCGCCCTGCCGGGACAAGCGCGGCGGGGCGCCGGGAATGGGGATCGTCTCGATCGCGTGCCGGAGACTGTCGATGCCGTCCACACCACAGAGAGTAAGCGGTACCGCGCCCTGATACGAGCAAACGCGGAAATGCGGCGGAACAACGGACGATCACGGGCCGAGGACGGCACGCAGCGCGGGCTGGAGCCGGTCGCCGTGGGCGCGGACCAGGTCGTCGCAGAGCTCGAAGATCCGCTCCACCGGCAGCGTGGCCGCCGTGGCGGGGTCGGTCATCGCCGCGTGGCGGATGTGGCGTGGGTCGTCCTCCACCGCCGCCCGCACCACCAGGTCGTCGACGCTCAGGTACGTCCGGTTGAGCGCGGCCAGCTGCGGTGGCAGCGCGCCGATCCGGGTCGGCCGGACGCCGGTGCCGTCGACCAGGCACGGCACCTCGACCACACCGCCGGACGGCAGGTTCTCGATCAGGCCCCGGTTGACGACGTTGCCGTAGACCGTCCGCGGGGTGCCGGTGACCATGCTGTGGACGATCTGGGGCGCGTACTCGCCCGTGCCTTCGACGGGCAGCGGCTCGTCGCCCGCGAGCGCCCGCCGGGTCCGCTCGTACTCGGCTTCGTTCTCCGCGACGATGCCGAGGTAGTCGCCGATCGGCAGGCGGAGGCGCTCGACCTCGCTGTCGTGCTTGAGGTACCAGGGCACGTACTCGGCCGAATGCTCGCTGGTCTCGGTCGGGTAGTAGCCGAGCCGCCGCAGCATGTCGAAGCGGACGCGCCGCCGCAGCTGCCCGTCGGACTCGGCCAGCTCCCGCAGCCTCGGGTACAAGTCCGCGCCCGCGTGTTCGAACCGCAGCACCCACGCCTGGTGGTTGACGCCGGCCGCGACGTAGGTGACCTCCTCGAACGGCACCCCGACGAGCGCGGCGAGCCCGTGCACCGTCCAGTACACCGAATGGCACAGCCCGACGACCCGCGTCAGCCCGGTGGCCTCGCTCAGGTACTGGACGTTCATCGCCATCGGGTTCGTGTAGTTCAGCAGCCACGCCTCCGGGCAGACGTCCGCGATGTCCGCCCCGAGTGCCTTGAGGAAGGGGAACGTCCGCAGCGCGCGGAAGATCCCGCCGATGCCGAGGGTGTCGCCGATGGTCTGGCGCAGGCCGTAGCTCTCCGGGACCTCGAAGTCGGTGCGCGTCGCCGCCGCCATCCCGATCTGGACCATGTTCACGACGAAGTCGGCGCCCGACAACGCCTCCCGGCGGTCCGCGTGCGCGGTGAGCACCGGCTTGACGCCCCGCACGGCGGCGATCCGCCGGGCCGCGGCGAGCGCGGTGGCCAGCCGGTCCGGGTCGATGTCGTGCAGGGCGACGTGCACGCCGTCCAGCTCCGGGTAGGCGAACAGGTCGGCGAGCAGGCCCTGGGTGAACACGACGCTGCCCGCGCCGACGAAGGTGATCTTGGGAGACATGGGAATCCGATCAGGTCTGTACGAAGTGGACAGTCAGCCCTTGAGCCCGCTGGAGGTGACCGACTGGATGAACGTCTTCTGCGCGCCGAGGAAGGCCAGCAGCACGGGCAGCACGGTGATGACGTTGCCCGCCATCACCGCGGCCCAGTTCGTGTGGTGCTGGCCCTGGAACGTCGTGAGCCCCAGCTGCAGGGTGTAGGTCGTGTCGTGGTTGACCGCGATCAGCGGCCAGGTCAGGTCGTTCCACGTGCTGAGGAACGTCAGCACGGCCACCGTGCTCAGCGCGGGCCGCGACAGCGGCACCACGATGGTGAACAGCACGCGCAGCCGCGAGCAGCCGTCGATCCACGCCGCCTCTTCGAGCTCCCGGGGCAGCGACAGGAAGAACTGGCGCAGCAGGAACACCGCGAACGGCGTCACCAGTGACGGCACGATGAGCGCGCCGAGGCTGTCGATCAGGCCGAGCTTCTTCATGACGAGGAACGTCGGGATCATGGTGAGCTGGAACGGGATCGCCATCGTCGCGACCATCAGCGCGAGCAGTGCCCGGGAGCCGGCGAACCGCATCCGCGCGAACGCGTACCCGCCCAGCGTGCCGAACAGCAGGTTCGACACCACGGTCACCGCCGAGACGATCAGCGAGTTCGTGAACCAGCGCACGAAAAGCGCGTTCTCGAGGACATAGCGGTACCCGGCGAAGTCCACATGGGACGGCCAGAGCGCGGGCGGGAACTTGTTGATCTCGGCGTTGCTCATCACGGAGCTGAGCAGCAGCCACACCAGCGGCGCCGCGAACACCAGCGCCAGCGGCACGAGCAGCAGGTGCCAGGGGCTGAAGGGCAGCCGGGGCCGGCGCAGCGTGGGCAGCGCGGCGCGGGTCGCGGGCACTTTGAGCCGGGCCGGCTGTGTCGTCATCGGAGGGCCTTCCCGGGCCGGCGCAGCAGCCGAACCGCGACCACGACGACCAGCAGGGCCAGTGCGAGCACGTAGGCCGACGCCGCGCCGTAGCCGGCGGTGAAGTTCTTGAACGCCTGCTCCCAGACGAAGTAGACGATGACCGTGGTCGAGCCGAGCGGGCCGCCCTTGGTCGTCACGTAGACCAGGTCGAACACCTGCAGCGACGTGATCAGCTGCCACAGCACCAGGAACGCCGTCACCGGGGTGACCGCGGGCAGCGTGACGTGCCGGAGCACGCGCCACGTTCCGGCGCCGTCCAGCCGCGCGGCCTCGACCAGCGACGGCGGGACGTCCTGCAGCGCGGCCAGGTACACCACGACGCAGAAGCCGGTGCCGCTCCACAGCGTGATGCCGACCAGCACCAGCAGCGCCTGCGCCGGGTCGGTCAGGAACCCCTGCGGCGACACGCCGAGGTGGTGCAGCAGGGAATTGGCCGCGCCGAACTGGGGGTCGAGGATGAAGGAGAACAGCACGCCCTGGGCCGTCGCCGACAGCACGAACGGGACGAACACGAGCGTCCGGTAGACGCCGACCCAGCGGATGCGCCGGTTCAGCGCCTGCGCCAGCAGGAACCCGAACAGGATGCTGAGCGGGACGTAGAGCACCGTGTACAGCACGGTGTTCCCCACGGCCTGGGCGAAGTGCGGGTCCTGGGCGAGCGCGGCGTAGTTGTCCCAGCCGACCCAGCGGCTCGGGGTCACCAGGTCGTCGGCCTGGAAGGACAGCACGAGCGACCAGGCCACGGGCACCACGCCGAGGCCGAGGATGATGAGCACGGCGGGGGAGACGTAGGCCCACGCGGCCGCGGTTTCGCGGCTTCGCCGGCGTCTTGCGGGCGTGGCCGGGGTTTTCGGGGGTTCCGGGTGGCGGAGCCCCTGGCGCGAGGCGGGGCCTCGGCTGGGCACGGTGATGGGCCTCGGAAGTCCGGGCATGGTGGCTCCCTATCGCGGAATGATCAGGGCGGCGTTCGCGGCCGCGGCGCAGTCGCGCATCGCGTCGGCCGGGGTCGACCGGCCGAGCAGGACGGCGACGATCGCGGTGCCGAGCGCCGCCGACACCTGGGGGTAGGCCGGGTGCACCGGCCGGACGCGGGCGTTCTCCAGGGCGTCGACGAAGACCGGCAGGCCGGGCGTTTCGGCGGTTTTCTCGCCCCACGCGGGCAGTTGCTGCGTCCGGCGGCTCAGCGGGAGGCTGCCCGCGCCGTCGTCCCAGCGGACGTCCTGGGCCGGGTCGGCCAGCCAGGACAGGAAGGTGCGGGCCGCCGCGACGCGTTCTTCGCCGTTGTCGAACAGCGTCCAGGTGTCCGGGCCGGAGATGGTGACCGGACGGCGGCTGAAGCTCGGCAGCGGCACGACCGCGTAGTCGATCCCGGCGTCGGTGATGTCGGGCAGCTGCCACGGGCCGGTCGCGACCATGCCGATGTGCCCGGCCTGGAACGCCTGGTACATCTGCTCGCTGCCGGTCTTCGGGTCGAGGTAGACGGTCTTCGCCGCGGCGAGGTCGCGGACGACCTCCAGGGCACGGACGCCCTGGTCGGCGAACCCGATGCCGCGCCCGCCGCGGCCGACGACGTCACCACCGAGGTCCCAGATCATCGGCCACAGCCGCCACACGGTGTCCTCGTCGCCCGTGGCGGGCCACGCGGTGCCGAAGGTGCCACTGCCGGCGTCGGTGAGTTTCCTCGCCGTGGCGACGAAATCGGCCCACGTCCAGCCCGCCGCGGGCAACGGGATCCCGGCGCCCGCGAACAGCTCCTTGTTGCACACCACGGCGAGTGAGTCGAGCAGCGCCGGGACCGCGCGGACCCGGCCGTTGACGGTGACCGCTTCCCGGGCGGGTGCCCAGAAACCGGGGCCCGCGTCGACGAGGTCGGTGACGTCGACGACGCTGGGGCTGCGCGCGACGCTGGCGAGGTCCGAACCGAAGACGTAGGCGATGTCCGGGAACGACCCCGACGCGAGCGCGGCGGTGATCTTCTGGAGCATCGCGTCGGCGAGGACGCCGCCGCCGAGGTCGATCCGGATCCCGGGGTGGGTCCGGTGGAAGTCCGCGACGAGCTCTTCCAGGACCTTCTTGCCGGTGTCGGTCTGGCCGTGCCAGACCTCGACCGTGACCGGGCCGCCGGCGGAGCGCGCCGGGGCGCAGCCGGCCACGGCGGTACCGAGGGCCAGACCGGCGGCGCCGCGCAGGAACCCGCGGCGGTCCATCAGCGGGTTTTGCCTGTGCAGCCGGGAAACCGAACGCGGGGGGAAGACATCATCGAACTCCGGATGATGGTGGGCACGACCCCGCCTCGGACCGTGAACGGGTCCTGGCGACTCAGTCCGGGCTCGCGGTTAAGAGACCGACATACCGGCTGGGCATACCTCTGCACGTCGGGAGTGGCGTTCCGACGTGCAGAGCAGTAAAGCGAGCGGCGCCGGGCCTGTCAAGGGTTCACCGTTGCCGCAGCAGGTATCGCTGGACCTTCCCGCTCGGCGTCTTCGGCAGCGCGTCGATGAAGTGCACCGAACGCGGGTAGGCGTGCTTCGAGTACTCCTCCCGCACGAGGCGCTGGAGATCCGCGGCGAGGCCGTCGTTCGCTTCGGCCTCTTCGGTGAGGACGACGAAGGCTTCGACCACCTCGCCGCGGATGCCTTCGGGGTCCGGACGGCCGACGACGGCGACGTCCGCGACCGCGGGGTGGGTGATCAGCACGCTTTCGACGTCGAACGGCCCGATCCGGTAGCCGGCGGCCAGGATGACGTCGTCGTCGCGGGCGGTGAAGAAGAAGTACCCGTCGTCGTCGACGCGGCCGGAGTCGGCGGTGAGGTACCAGCGCCGGTCCCCGGTGAACCGCTCCGAGGTCTTTTCCGGCTCTTCGTGGTAGCCGGTGAACCAGAGCAGGGGGCTGTTTTCGACGTCGATGGCGATCTGGCCGCCGACGGTGCCGGCGGTGTAGCCCGGCATGGGCTGCCCCATCGAGCCGGGCTTGACCGGCCGGGCGACGTCCGGGTGCCAGTGGTTGTTGACGACCATGCCGAGCTCGGTCTGGCCGTAGTGGTCGCGGACCTCCGTGCCGAGCGCGTCACGCGCCCAGTCGACGATCTCAGGCGTCAGCGGCTCGCCGGCCGAGGAGGCCCGGCGCAGGCGCAGGTTCCGGGCCAGGCCGCTCTTGCTCAGCGCCCGGTAGATGGTCGGGGCCCCGGCGAAGTTGGTGACGGCGAACTTCTCGATGACGGCCACCGTCGACTCGGGAGTGAAGCCGGCGTCGAGGAGGAGGTTGCGGCGGCCGGCGGCCAGCGGGGCCAGGATGCCGTAGTAGAGGCCGTAGGCCCAGCCGGGGTCCGCGGCGTTCCAGAAGACGTCGTCTTCGGTGACGTCGAGGCCGTAGTGCAGGTAGCAGTGGAAGGACGCCAGGGCGCGGACCGGCACCGGGACACCTTTGGGTTTGCCGGTGGTGCCGCTGGTGAACAGCTGCAGCATCGTCCCCCGGCCGCCGACCGCGACCGAGGTCGTCAAGGGTTCGGATTCTTCGACGAGCCGGTCGAACGCTTCGCCTGTCTCGAGGACGTCGATGCCCTGGATCGGGTCGAGTTTCGCGCCCTGGGACGGCTCGGTGACGACCAGCTTCGCTCGCGAGGCTTCGACGCGCATTTCGATGGCGCCGGTGGCGAACGCGGTGAACAACGGGACGTGCACGGCGCCGAGCCGCCAGATCGCCAGGAGGGTCGTCACCAGTTCGGGGCGCTTGCCCATGAGGACCGGCACCCGGTCACCGCGCTGGACACCTCGTCCGGCGAGGACGGTGGCCAGCCGCCGGGAGCGGTCGGCCAGCTCACCGTAAGTCACCTCGTGCGAGGTGAGATCCGGCGCTGTGAAGGTGAACGCGACGGCCTCGGCGTCGTGGCGGTCGCACAGCAGGTGCGCCACGTCCGCCTCCGGCGAGTCGTACGCGGCCAGCCAGGCTTCGACCGCGTCGGAAGGGTGAGGCTGCACGACGACCTCCGGGTTCGTCCGGTCCATTCGGGACGGCGGGCGATTGTCACCGCGTGACCGCCCGGGTCACACTGTGGTGGTGAGCGAAGAGGCGAGCCACCCTCCGAAGAGGGGGGTGGATCCGGTGGCGCCGGCGGTCGCGGCGGCCCTGGCGAGGCTGCGCGCCCGTACCGGGGTGAGCCTGGCGTTCGCCGGCCGGGTCACCGAGTCGGGCGTGCTGCTGAACGCGTTCGACGGCCCGGTAGTCGGCCCGCTCCGCGGAGTGCTCCTCGGCGCCGGGCACGGCGTCGGCGGCCGGGTGGCCTACCAGCAGCGTGCGCTGTCCATCCAGGACTACGTCGGCTCACCGGCCATCACCCACCGCTACGACCAGGTGATCCGGGCCGAATCGCTGCGCGCGATGGCGGCGGCCCCGGTCATAGTGGCGCGGCGGTCCGTCGCGGTGCTCTACGTCGCCCTGCGCACCAGCCAGCGCGAGATGGGCCGCCTGCTCGACGCGGTTTCGCACGAAGCTCGTGCGCTGGAACAGGATCTGGCCGTCACGGACGTGCTCCGGCGGCTGCGTGAGCAGCACACCGCCGAGGACGGCGTCCGGCGTTCACGGGTGGCCGAGGCCTACGCGGACCTGCGGGCCCTCGCCGACGAGGTCGGTGACCCCGGGCTGCGCTCGCGGTTGCTGGACACGGCCGGCTTGCTGGTCGACCCGTCGCCGGGCGCGGGGGTACCGCACCTGACGGCCCGGGAAGCGGACGTCCTGGCGTTGCTGTCCACGGGGCTGTCCAACCAGGGCATCGCCGAGCGGCTGGGCATCGGCCTGTACACGGTCAAGGGGCACGTCAAGAACATCCTGGCGAAGCTCGGTGCCGAGGGCCGGATGGAGGCCGTGGCCCGGGCCCGGCGCTTCGGCCTCACGCCGTGAGCGGGCCGGTGCTTCGCGCCGCCGCAGGTGAGCAGCCGCTTCAAGCCTTCCTCGGACGAGGTGCCCGGCGTCGCCGTGTGGATCGGGAGCCGCTACTCGTGGCACGGGTCCGTCGCGGCGGCCTCAGTCCCGTTCGGGCCAGTCGAGAACCTCCATCAGGACTTCGTCGGGCGGGCCGTCGACCGGGCCGCGGACGGGTGGCGCGCCGGGCCTGCCCCAGTCACCCGGGGCGAACCGCGCGCCGATGGTGTGCATCTTCTCGTCCATCAGGTCGATCGACACGACGTCCTGGTGGGTGCCGGTCGTGTGGTGGCCGACGAGCCGCTCCGGTACCGCCGAGCCGGTCGGCACGCCCCGCCAGATCCAGCCGCGCTGACGGGACAGGAAGAGCACGCCGCTGGCGCGTTCCCACGCGAGGGGAACTTTCGACCAGGAGTGGGGGGAATCGGTGCGGTCCGGCATGCCGTGCACCTTCTCGTGTCACATGAATGTGACGGCAACGCGAATCGTCGATTTCCCCCGATCGGGTGGCAAGCCCAGTAACCGGTGGCCACGCTGCGGGTGGCACCGGCGGGAAAGGCGGGACGGGCCGGCTGCTCGAATTCCTGACGGAAGGCATGATGAACGCGAATCGTTCGCACCCGCGCAAATCCTCCGGAATGATTTCCGTGATTGTTTCGCGTGATTGTCAGGCCTGCCGTTACGTGCGCGACGAGGATCCCGCGCGACTTCGGCGGCGTCGCTCTGACCGGGGCGGCCGCCGGACTAGGCTGAGGCGAATGAGCGCGGCACCCACCCCGGAGCAGTCGATGGTCGAAACCCGGCACCAGACCCGGTTGCTGACCCTGCTCCGGGACGAGGGGCCGATGTCGCGGGTCGAGCTGGGGGAACGCCTGGAACTGCCGCGCGCCCGGGTGGGCGCCGAGGTGGCGCGGCTCGCCGAGGTCGGGCTCGTCGAGGCCGCCGGGCCGTCGGCCAGCCGGGGCGGGCGGCGGTCGACGCTGGTCCGGCTCGCGGGCGACCTGCGGGTGCTCGCGGTGGACGTCGGCGCGACGTCGGTCGGCGTGGCGGTCACCGACGCTTCGTGCGAGGTGCTCGCGCACGCCGTCGAGGACTGCGATGTGCGGCAGGGGCCGCACCCGGTGCTGCGGCGGGTCGCCGAGCTCGCCGGGAAGGTCCGGGACGAGGCGCCCGGCCGGCTGGTCGCGGCCGGCATCGGGCTGCCGGGGCCGGTCAGCTTCGCCGAGGGGATGGCCGTCGCGCCGCCGATCATGCCCGGCTGGGACCGGTTCAACGTGCGCGACCACCTCGGCGGGCTCTGGGGCTGCCCGGTCGCGGTCGACAACGACGTCAACGCGATGGCGCTCGGCGAGCGGCACGCCGGGGTCGCGCGCTCGACCGACGACCTGATGTTCGTCAAGATCGGCACCGGGATCGGCTGCGGGATCGTGCTCGGCGGCAAGGTCTACCGCGGGGTCGCGGGCACGGCGGGCGACATCGGGCACATCCGGCTCGACGACTTCGGCCCGACCTGCGCGTGCGGCGAGGTCGGCTGCCTGGAGGCCTACTTCGGCGGGGCCGCGCTGGCCCGCGACGGGCTGGCCCTGGCCCGCAGCGGCCGGTCGGCCCACCTGGCCGAGGTGGCCGCCGAACGGGGGGCCGTCACCGCCCGCGACGTCGGCCGGGCCGCCGCGGCGGGCGACTCCGGCGCGGTCAACCTCATCCGCGACGGCGGGCGGCGGCTCGGCCAGGTCATCGCCTCGCTGGTCTGCTTCATCAACCCGGGGATGGTGGTGATCGGCGGCGGCGTCGCCCAGCTCGGGCACCAGCTGCTCGCCGAGGTGCGCAGCGCGGTGTACCGGCGCTCGCTGCCGCTGGCCACCGGGAACCTGCCGATCGTGCTGTCCGAGCTGGGCGAGACGGCAGGCGTGATCGGGGCCGCCTGGTCGGCCACGGACCGGGCGTTCACGCTCAGCAGCTGAGGGGCCCAGGCTCCTGGACCAGCGCCCCGGCGACCGGCACCAGGACACCGCCGGCCGCGGCGAGCATGGCCAC